>JAKIXW010000045.1:0-13644 GCA_022708865.1 Acidobacteriota bacterium | reverse complement strand
AGCGCGGCGGCACGGTGTGCGAGCTCACTCTGGCGGCGCGCATACTCCGCCCGGCCCGCCGCTTCCTCGACCTTGATCGGGGCGTACCCGTAGCGGGACAGGTCGTAGGGGCTGGCGGCCATGTCGAGTTCGCGCGCCGACCCGGCCAGCTCGAAACAATCCAGCACCAGCTCGGAAGGCAACAGTGGACCCAGCTTGATCGCCCACTTGAACAGGTCCATGTTGGCGTGCAGGCAGCCGGGCTGCTCGCTGCCGACCTGCGATTCGCGGGTCAGACGTGCGGCGTTGCGCGGCGCCGCCGCATCGGTGAAGAACCGGAACGCGTCGAAATGGGTGCAGCGCAGCGGCGTGAACATGGGGGACTCGACCACCGCGTCCGTGCCGGCCGCACCCAGCCGCAGCGGCACCGCATCGTGGCGGACGTGGGCGCTGCGGTAGACCATGGCCCACTCGTGCATGCCGAAGCAGTTCAGCTGCGCCGGGCGGGCTGCGGTGGCTGCCAGCAGCCGCCCGACGAACTCGACCGTGGCGGCACGTTTGGCCAGGTGATCGGCCGCGACGGTGACGCCGTCGGGATGCTCGGCGTAACCGGTGCGGCCCAGGTAGTGGCGGCGGGCCTGCCCACCGGCCAGGACGACGCCGTAGCCGGGATGCCAGCAGGTCAGCTGTCCGGGCCGGACGCTGTAGTAGGTGAACAGGAAATCCCAAACCGGGTGCGCCGCGGTGTCCGGTCGGGTCAGCGCCAGCAGGGTGTCGGCCCGATTCCGGTGCGCGGCTGCCCGATGCTGCCAATCGTCGGCGCCGAGCACTTGCTCAGACACGGTGCGTCCCATCGCGCACGGTCCCGACCAGATCCTCGACCAGGTCCTCCAGCGCGACCACCGCCACGATCGGCGGCAGCCCGGGCGCCGCGGCGGGGCCCGACTGCTCCATCGGTCCCGTGACCAGGGCCAGGTGGCTGTTGTTGCGCCGCATGTGGGACAGCGCATCGGGCAGCGACATGCGCGATTCGACCTGCGGCAGCGGGCGGACCATTGCGCGGTCGACAACGGCGCCGGGGTCGTCGCCGAGGGCCAGGACGTCCTTGATGTGCAGGTAGCCGATGTAACGGCCGTCGACGTCGGCCACCGGGAACCGGCTGTAACCCGTCTGGACCAGCGCCTGTTCGACGGCGCCGATGGTGGGACCCAGCCCGGTCCCGGACACCGGGACCGCCCGGATCTCATGCAGCGGCAGCGCGACGTCGGCAACGGTGCGCTCGGTGATCTGCAGCGCCCTGGTCAGTCGCGTGTGCTCCTCGGGATCCAGCAGCCCCTCGGACACCGATTCGGCGATCATCTCGGAGAGCTCGACCGTGGACACGGTTACCTCGAGTTCGTCCTTGGGCTCCACCCGCAGCGCCCGCAGCGTGATGTTCGCGCACCAGTTGTAGAAGGCGATCAACGGCCGCACCGCCCGCACATAGACCAGGTACGGCGGGGTCAGGAGCATCGCGGTGCGTTCCGGCCCGGCGATGGCGATGTTCTTGGGCACCATCTCGCCGAGCAGCACGTGCAGCAGCACGACTAGACCCAGCGCGACCAGAAAGGACACCGTGTGCAGCAGGGCGTCCGGGATGCCCACCAGGTCGAACGGCTTCTCCAGCAGGTGCGCGACGGCCGGCTCGCCGACGCGGCCGAGCAGGATGGAACAGATCGTGATGCCCAGCTGTGCGCCGGCCAGCATCAGCGAGAGCCGTTCACCGGCGCGGATGACCGTCACCGCGCTCTTCTTGCCCTGTTCGGCCAGCGCCTCCAGCCGGTCCCGGCGCGCCGAGATCAGCGCGAACTCCGAACCCACGAAGAACGCGTTGGCGCCGAGGAGGACCGCGGTCAGCAGCACGCCCAGGATGTCGGTGCCCATCTAGCGCCGCCCCCGGTCGGTCGGGCCGCGCGGGCCCAGCTCGGTCAGGTCGAGCAGGTCGATGCGGCGGCCGTCCATCGCCGTGACGGTGGCCAGCCAGCGCACCGGATGCTCGGGGTCACCGTCGGGATCGAACTCGGTCAGCTCGACGGACTCACCCGCCTCGGGAATGTGGCCGAGTTCGGCCAGCACCAGCCCGCCGATGGTCTCGTACTCGCCGTCGGGGGCGCGGAACCCGGTCTCCTCGGCCACCTCGTCGGTGCGCAGCAGCCCGGAGACCTGCCAGCCATTACCGGCCCGGATAACGTCCGGGGTGGCGTCGTCGTGTTCGTCGCGCACGTCGCCGACGATCTCCTCGATGAGGTCCTCCACGGTGACCATGCCCGCGGTGCCGCCGTACTCGTCGACCACCAGGGCGGTCTGCAACCCGTTGGCCCGGACCTGCGACATCACCGCATCGCCGTCCAGCGTGGACGGCACCACCGGGACGGGCCGGGCCAAGGTGGCCAGCCGGGTGCTGGACCGCTGCGCCGGCGGGACCTCGAACACCTGTTTGACGTGCACTATTCCGATGGTTTCGTCGAGGTCGCCGGCGACGATGGGGAAGCGGGAGAAGCCGGTTTCGGTAGTGGCCGCGACCAGGTCGGCGACGGTGTCGTCGGCCTGCAGCACCTCGATCTTGGAGCGCGGGGTCATCAGCTCCTCGGCGGTGCGTTCGCCGAACTGCAGCGAGCGGTCCACCAGTTTCGCGGTGTCCTCGTCGAGCGATCCGCTGCGCGCCGAGTTGCGCACCAGAGAGACCAGTTCGGCGGGAGTGCGTGCCGAGGCCAGCTCATCGGCCGGCTCGATGCCCATTCGGCGCAGGATCCAGTTGGCGGTGCCGTTGGTGGCCCGGATGGCCAGGGTGAAGATCCGGGAGAACAGCAGCTGCGGTCCGGCGGTGGCCCGGGCGGTGGGCACGGGGTGGGCGATCGCAAGGTTCTTGGGCACCAGCTCGCCGAACACCATCGACAGCGAGGTGGCGATCAGCAGCGAACCGGCCAGCGCCAGCCCGCCGGCCAGTCCCGGCGGCAGGCCGAGGGCGTCCAGGCCGGGCCGCAGGAACCGGGCGACCACCGGTTCGGCCAGATAACCGGTGGCCAGGGTGGTGATCGAGATGCCGAGCTGCGCGCCGGACAGCTGGAAGGACAGGGTGCGGTGGGCCCGCTGGACGAAGTGGTCGCGCCGGTCGCCAGTGCGGGCATTGGCGTCGACGGTGCTGCGTTCCAGCGCGGTCAGCGAGAACTCGGCGGCGACGAACAGCGCGGTGCCGGCGGTGAGGAACAGGATGGCCAGCACGCTCAGCACGGTCCACCAGCCGGTCATCGCAGAACTCCGGAGGAACAGCCGGGTCCGCGGTGTTCGCGGCCCGGCCCGCTAGAGGACGGTTCGTCGGGTTCGGTGAGCGGTGCGCCGACCTGGTCCAGGCCCTGGTCCAGGGGTGCCTGCGGCGCAGGACTGCCGCAACCCAACTCGGTGCCTCTCCCTCGACGTGACGTGGGCTCCCATCCTAACCGAGCGCCCGCTCACCACCCCGCGGGCAGCGGATGTCCCTCGGCGAAGCCGGCGGCGGACTGCACCCCGAGCACGACCTTGTCGTGCAGTTCGGCCAGGTTCCGGGCCCCGACGTACGTGCAGGTGCTGCGTACGCCCGAGGTGATGTGGTCGAGTAGGTCCTCGACGCCGCCCCGGTTGGGGTCGACCGCCATCCGGGAGGTGGAGATGCCCTCCTCGAACAGTGCCTTTCGGGCGCGGTCGAAGGCGCTGTCGGCGCTGGTGCGGGCGGCCACCGCGCGCTTGGAGGCCATGCCGTAGCTCTCCTTGTACGGCCGGCCGTCGCTGTCGAACATCAGGTCACCGGGGGACTCGTAGGTCCCGGCGAACCACGAGCCGATCATCACGTTGGAGGCACCCGCGGCCAGCGCCAGCGCCACGTCGCGCGGATGCCGAACACCGCCGTCGGCCCACACGTGCGCACCGAGTTCCCTTGCCGCCGCGGAACATTCGAGCACCGCGGAGAACTGCGGCCGGCCGACGCCGGTCATCATCCGGGTGGTGCACATCGCGCCCGGTCCGACGCCGACCTTGACGATGGCGGCCCCGGCCTCGATCAGGTCGCGGGCGCCCTCGGCCGCCACCACGTTGCCGGCGGCCAGCGGCAGGCCGAGATCCAGCGCCGCGACGGTCTTGATGGCGTCGACCATCTTGGCCTGGTGGCCGTGGGCGGTGTCGATGACCAGGACGTCCACGCCCGTCTCGGCCAGCGCTCGGGCCTTGGCGGCGACGTCGCCGTTGATGCCGACGGCGGCGGCGATCCGCAGCCGGCCCCGGGCGTCGACGGCCGGGGTGTAGATGCCGGCCCGGATGGCGCCGGTGCGGGTCAGCACGCCGGCCAGCGCGCCGTCCGGCCCGGTCAGCACCGCGACATCGATCGGGTCGTGCTCGAGGCGCTCGAATACCTCGCGCGGATCGGTGCCGACCGGCGCGGTGACGAAATCGGTGAAGGCCACGTCGCGGACCCGCGCGAATCGGTCCACCCCGGTGCACGCCGCCTCGGTGACCAGCCCGACCGGCCGGGCGATTCTGTCCGCCGGTTCCACTACCACCGCGGCGCCATGGGCGCGTTTGTGGATCAGTGCCACCGCGTCGGACACCGAACTGTCCGGTGTCAGCGTGACCGGCGTGTCGGCCACCAGGTCGCGGCTCTTGACGAAGTCGACGGTCTCGCGGACCGCGTCGATGGGCAGATCCTGCGGAAGCACCACGATGCCGCCGCGGCGCGCGACGGTCTCGGCCATCCGCCGGCCGGCCACCGCGGTCATGTTGGCGACCACCACGGGGATCGTGGTGCCCGTCCCGTCGGAGGTGGACAGGTCCACATCGAACCGGGACGCCACGTCGCTGCGACCCGGGACGACGAAGATGTCGTCGTAGGTCAGGTCGTACGGCGGTTGATGGCCCTGGAGAAACTGCACGTCGCCGAGTGTAGTGCGCCCGCAAACCTCCGCCGAGCAGACGCAGAGGGCCCTTTTCCCGGCGGATTCATGGGCCCTTTACGTCTGGTCGCGGGGTGAAATCAGACCTCCACCTCGGTGTGGTCACCCGACCACAGGGTGTGGAACCGCTTGGCGTGGTCGGTGTCGATCCGGCCGTAGGTGTGCGCGCCGAACAGGTCGCGCAGGCCCTGGGTCAGGGCGGCGGGCAGGCGTTCGGTGCGCAGCCCGTCGTAGTACGACAGCGCTGAGGAGAAGCCGGGGTTGGGGATACCCAGTTCGGTCGCGGTCACCACCACGCGGCGCCAGCTGTCGACACCGTCCTCGATAGCGGCCCGGAAGTACGGTGCGGCGATCAAGGTCGGCAGGTCGGGGTTCTCGTCGAACGCTTCCTTGATCCGGTTGAGGAATTTGGCCCGGATGATGCAGCCGCCGCGCCAGATGGTGGCCATATCGCCGAGCGTGATGCCCCAGTTGTACTCGGCCGACCCGGCCTGGATCTGGTTGAACCCCTGCGCGTAGGCGACGATCTTCGAGGCGTACAGCGCCTTGCGGACGTCCTCGATGAAAGCCTTTGCATCAGTGGGCTTCTGACCAAGGTGACCCGACGCCATACCCTGTACGGCGTGGCGCTGCGGCACCGACCCGGACAGCGCGCGGGCGAACACGGCCTCGGCGATGCCGGTCACCGGAACCCCGAGATCCAGCGCGGACTTGACCGTCCAGCGGCCGGTGCCCTTCTGCTCGGCCTCGTCCAGGATGATGTCCACCAGCGGTTGACCGGTCTTGGCGTCGGTCTGGCTGAGCACCTCGGCGGTGATCTCCACCAGGAAGCTGTCCAGGTCGCCCTTGTTCCATTCGGTGAATACCTCGGCGATCTGCGGCGCGGTGTAGCCCAGGCCGTCGCGCAGCAGTTGGTAGGCCTCGCCGATGAGCTGCATGTCGGAGTACTCGATGCCGTTGTGCACCATCTTGACGAAGTGCCCGGCGCCGTCGGGGCCGATGTGGGTGCAGCACGGCACGCCGTCGACGTGCGCGGAGATCTCCTCGAGCAGTGGGCCCAGCGCCTGGTAGGACTCGGCGGGGCCGCCCGGCATGATCGCCGGGCCGTTGAGCGCGCCCTCCTCGCCGCCGGAGATGCCGGCGCCGACGAAGTGCAGGCCACGCTCGCGCATCGCCTTCTCGCGCCGGATGGTGTCCGTGTACAGGGCGTTCCCGCCGTCGATGATGATGTCGCCGGGCTCGAACACGGCCGCGAGTTCCTCGATGACGGCGTCGGTCGGGTCGCCGGCCTTCACCATGATCAGCGCGCGGCGGGGCTTCTGCAGCGCCGCGGCGAACTCGGCCATGGTCTCGCCGCGCACGAAGCTGCCGTCGGCGCCGTGCTCGGCGAGCAGCGCATCGGTCTTGGCGACCGACCGGTTGTGCAGCGCGACCGTGTAGCCGTGCCGGGCGAAGTTCCGCGCGATGTTCGAGCCCATGACGGCCAGGCCGGTGACGCCGATCTGCGCGGTGCCGTCGGTGGATGTCGAGTCAGCGGAGGTCATGTAGGACGGGCCCTTTCGGTTCGGTTGTGGCACAACTCTTTTGAACGATATCTAGGGGGAGGCGCTCAGTAGCCGCTGCAATTCGGTCAGCCAGGGCACGGCCAGCGCGACGGTGGGCACGACCAGGACGGTGACCGCGCACAGGTACGCGGCGACCGAGTACACCAGGCTGTTGGGCTGTCCGGCCAGGCGACGGACCCGCAGTACGGTGGTCGGGCCCCCGGCCGCCAGGGCGCCGGCCGGGGTCTGAGCGCTGGCGCAGGCCACCAGTGCCGCCGCGTCGTCGGCCAGCAGTTCGATGAGCAGGCGGACGGCGTCCAGCGCGGTCGCGCTGCGCACGAAGCGCGGGAATGCGGCGCGGACGGCGGTGAACGCCTCCAGTACGAGATCGTGCCGGGCCCGTAGGTGGGCCCGCTCGTGCGACAGGATCGCCGTTACCTCGCGGGTGCCCAGGGTGGTCAGGGCGCCCTCGCTGAGCACCACCCGGCTCCGGACGCCGGGCAGGCAGTAGGCCAGCGGCTGCTCGACGTCGAGGATCCGCAACTCGCCCCGCCGTGCGGCGCCGTGCGGGCAGCGGGAGACGTCGAGGATGTCGACCAGCATGCGATGGTGCGCCCGCCGGCGCCGGGTGGCAATGGCTACGCGGCAGATGGCGACCATGAATCGGGCGCCGACCACGCAGGTCAGAACGAAGACGACGACGTAGGCGCTCCAGACGGGCCAGCTCATCCGGTGGATCTCGCCGAGCCCGAAGCCGCCGCCCGGTCCGTCGTTGCGCAGGAAGAGCCGGCTGGCGATGGCGATTCCGGCGCTGAACGCCGAGAGCACGGCCGCCAGGGCGATGGCCTGCCAGAGCACCAGGGCTGCCCGGGGGGCCCGCAGGGGCCAGCTGGCCCGGGCGAGGGCCGCGGGCACCGGACCGACCAGGCACAGGGCGAGGAGGGCGAAGGCCAGCGCGGACACGCCTCAAGTGTCTCTCAGTGGGGGCCACTACCGCCAACTGGCCCGGCCGGTCGTCCCTAGCGTGGGTCGGTGTATTCGGCCTCGAGTTCGGCCAGGGCGCGACGCAAGGCGTCGGCCTCATCGGCGCCGACGCGCTCGACGAAGTGGACCAGGGCGGCGTGCCGGATGCCGCTGTCGGCGGCCTGGTCCAGGGCGTCCACCATCAACCCGGCGACGAGCTCTTCACGGCCGTGGGCGGGGGAGTAGCGGTGCGCCCGGTCGTCGCGATGCTGCACGACGAGGTTCTTCTTCGCCAGCCGCTGCAGGACGGTCATGACGGTGGTGTAGGCCAGGTCGCGGCGGGTCGACAGGCCTCATGCACCTGCCGGACCGTCTGGGGTTGTGCACAGGACCAGAGCTGGTCCATGACCGCCTGCTCCAGGTCGCCCAGACGTGCTTGTTTCGCCATGATCCGTTCGTCTCCGTCAACGTTGCGGTCAGCCTACCCTCGTTTACTACCGGTTGTCGTACCTACGTCCCTACGTCGGCGGTAGGCCCCACCGGCGGCTTCGGGACTATGTGAGTGCTGTCACAGGCGGCATGCCATCGCGCCCACCTCCTCATATGGTTAGGCTTGCCTAATTACATGAGGAGGTGTCATGACAGCCGTCATCGATGATCCGTTGATCGCCGGCATGGTGATCCGCCGCGAGCTGCCCGTGCACGTTTCGAGCCGTCGCCTTCGGCAGCTCTACCCGGAGTGCCCGCGGGTCTACGGCCTGGCCGTGATGGCCGATGTGTCCAAGCGCCGCTGGTGGCCGCTGCGGGCGGCGCTGACCACCGACCGCCTCGACGAGATGTACCGCGCCGCGGCCGACGGGATGGACAGTGCGGCCGCCGCGGCCCAGCAGCTGGCGGCGGCCCTAGCGCACACCGTGATCGGCCGTGCCGTCGCGCTGTTCGTGTTGGAGGGCCGCGCCTGGGACACCGGGCTGGAGAATCTGTGGGTGCACGTCGACTCCGAGGGGGTGATCGACTGGCTCGGCATCGTGGATCCGACGCTGCGGGTGCTTCCCGACGACGCCTGCGCCGGCCTGCGCGGCGCTGTCGAACTGCCCGGCGAGGCTGCCCTGGCCACCTGGCTCGCCCATCGCTGCCACCGGTCGCTGGCGCCGCTGTTCGCCCGGCTGCACGCGGTCAGTGGCGGTGCGGTCGGCCAGGCGTCGATGTGGCACACCGTCGGGACCGCCGTGGTCGGGTCCGCCACCCAGATTCCGCTGCTGGCTGGCGTGAGCGAGGTCGTCGCGATGCGCCGTGGCCAGGCCGTCCTGGACGCTCTGGCCGGGTTCGGCCTGCCGGTGCGCCGACCGTTGACACCAATCAGAGGGAAGGCCTTGCAAATTTAGGGCAGCCTTGCCTATGCTTAACGGGTCGAGGCAAACGGACCGAGCCGGAGTCCTGAGGGCTGCAGAGACCCCCGGTCCACTCGAAGGGCGAGCCCCGCGCAACCGCGCGGGGCTCGCCACTTTCCGGGGGTCGCGTGTAGACAGTGCATGTGCACGAATCGATTCCGCTTCCCGACGGCGTAGCGTCGGCGTCCTCGCCGTTCGACGAACAACTCGGCCTCGCGTTCACCGAGATCACCGCCGACGGCATCAAGGCCCAGCTGACGGTGACTCCGACGCTGCAGCAGCCGATGGGCATCGTCCACGGCGGCGTCTACTGCGCGGTGATCGAATCCGTCGCCAGCACCTCGGCCTACGTCTGGCTGTCCGAGCACGGCGGCGGCAACGTCGTGGGCGTCAACAACAACACCGACTTCCTGCGGGCGATCTCGTCGGGCACGGTGTACGCGGTGTCCGAACCGATCCATCGCGGCCGCCGTCAGCAGCTCTGGCTCGTCACGATCACCGACGAGCAGGATCGGGTGGTCGCCCGCGGCCAGGTCCGGCTGCAGAACTTGGAGGCCTGAGCCCCGGTCTGCTGATCCCGCCCCGCCGTGGCAGGATCGCCGAATGCGTCTGGCCCCGCATGAACGGGACCGGCTGCCGGCCTAACTCACCGCCCGCTCGTCCTCGACCGTCGCCGCGATCTCCTCGAGCTGCTCGATGCGGGTGCGGGCGTAGGCCTGCTGCTCGGTGATGGTCAGCTGACCGCGGCCGCGCGACAGGAACGTGTTGGCCCAGGACAGCAGCGTGGCGATCTTGGTGCGGAACCCGACCAGGTAGATCAGGTGCAGGAACAGCCAGGCCAGCCAGGCGAGGTAGCCGCCGAACTCGAGCTTGCCCACCTTGGCCACCGCCGAGTGCTTGGACACCGTGGCCATCGACCCCTTGTCGAAGTACTTGAACGGCGCGCGGGTGCCGGTGCCGGCCCCGCCCAACTCGGCCTTGATCAGGTTGGCCGCGTACTTGGCGCCCTGGATGGCGCCCTGCGCCTGACCGGGCACACCGTCGACCGCCATCATGTCGCCGACCACCCAGACGTGCGGATTGCCCGGGATGGTCAGGTCGGGCAGCACCTTGACCCGGCCGGCGCGATCGAGCTCGACACCGGACTGGGCCGCCAGGTCCTTGCCCAGCGGGCTGGCCGACACACCGGCCGACCACACCTTGGTAGCCGATTCGATACGTGCGGTGGACCCGTCCTTGTACTTGACGGTCAGACCGTTGCGATCGACGTCGGTGACCATGGCGCCGAGCTGGATCTCGACGCCCATCTTCTCCAGCCGGCGCTGCGCCTTCATGCCCAGGTTGGGTCCCATCGGCGGCAGTACCGCGTCGGCGCCCTCGATCAGGACGATCCGGGCCTGGGTCGAATCGATGTGACGGAACGCGCCCTTGAGCGTGTGATCGGAGAGTTCGGCGATCTGCCCGGCCATCTCGACGCCGGTTGGCCCGGCCCCGACGACCACGAAGGTCAGCAGCTTCTCCCGGCGCACCGGATCGCTGGACCGTTCGGCCTGTTCGAAGGCGCCCAGGATCCGGCCCCGCAACTCGAGGGCGTCGTCGATGGTCTTCATGCCGGGGGCCCACTCGGCGAACTGGTCGTTGCCGAAGTACGACTGGCCGGCGCCGGCGGCGATGATCAGGCTGTCGTATGGCGTCCGGTAGGTGTGGCCCAGCAGGATCGAATCGACGGTCTGGTTCGCCAGGTCGATGTGCGTGACCTCGCCGAGCACCACCTGCGCGTTGCGCTGGTTGCGCAGGATGATCCGGGTGGGTGGGGCGATCTCACCCTCGGACAGGATGCCCGTCGCGACCTGGTATAGCAGCGGCTGGAACAGATGGTGGGTGGTCTTGGCGATCAGCTTGATGTCGACGTCGGCGTGCTTGAGCTTCTGCGCCGCGGTCAGACCGCCGAAGCCGGACCCGATGATGACGACCTTGTGGCGCTCCGACGCGGTGGCTCCGGGGTGGCTCACCTTTTCGCTCCTCGACTGTGGGCTTATTGAGTACGCCCTCAACCGTAGCCAACGACGGGCCCACGGGCGCATCGGTCCACGTGAAATTAACCACCCCGCATTGTCAGGCGGGCAGCACGGGCCGCAGCGCCTCGGCGACCGCGGCGATCGCACCCGGTACGTAGAGCGGCATGTTGAAGATGATGCCGTCCAGGCCGACGTCGAACACCGTGGTCCTGACCTGCTCGGCGACCGCGGCCGGCGTGCCGACGGCGGCCCGGCTGCGAAACGCCTCGGGCAGCTGGTCGGCGGTCGCGTGCTCGTCGACGACGACGGTGATCAGGGTGCTGGTCTCCAGCGTGGCCGGGTCCCGGTCGACGTCCTCGCAGCAGGCCCGCACGACATCCAGCTTGCCCGGCAGCTCATCCAGCCCGGCGATGATGTTCAGGTGGTCGAAGTGCCGGGCCGCCAGCGGGATGGTCTTCTTCTCGCCGCTGCCGCCGATCATCAGCGGAATGTGGTCGCGGTAGCGCGGATTGGCCATCGCCTGGTCGGTCCGGTAGTACCTCCCGTTCACGGTGGGCCGCTCACCGGCGAGCATCGGCAGGATGATGTCCAGCGCCTCGTTCAGCTTGTCGAAGCGCTCGGTGAACGTGCCGAAGTCGAAGCCCAGTTGATCGTGCTCGAGCTCGAACCAGCCCGCGCCCAGCCCCAGGATCGCGCGCCCGGCGCTGACCACGTCCAGCGTCGTGACGGCCTTGGCCAGCAGCGTCGGGTTCCGGTAGGTGTTGCCCGTGACCAACGTGCCCAGCTGCACCCGTTCGGTGGCGGTGGCCAGCGCGCCCAGGGCGGTATACGCCTCGAGCATGGGCTGGTCGGGACTGCCCAGGCCCGGCAGTTGATAGAAGTGGTCCATCACGAACACGGCGTCGAAGCCGGCCGCTTCGGCTTCCCGGGCCTGTTCGATGACGGTCGGGAAGAGGCGTTCGATGCCGGTGCCGTAGCTGAAGTTGGGGATCTGGTAGCCGAGTTTGATGCTCACCCGACCGACCCTAGCGACGGCGGCGTTCCCGGCGGGCTCGGTTTCGCCCCTCGCTGAAGCACGGCACGCCGGGACTGAACCGGGAATTGAACCTCAGCCGAAGTGGGCCATCGCGCCGGCGCTGACATGCAGCGTCTGGCCGTTGATGTGGCGGGCCGCCGGGGTGGTCAGGAACAGCGCCATCCGCGCGATCTCGGCGGCCACGGCCGGCTCGGCTCCGCTCAGACCCGGGTAGCCGGGCTCGACGCCGTGGCCCACGGCCACCACGTTGACGGTGATGCCGCGGGTTCCGAAGTGGTCGGCCTGTCCGCCGGTCCAGTCGGACAGGGCGGCCTTGACCGCGGACTCTGCGCTGCCCAGCCGGGGGTTCTCGGGAACCACCGAGATCACCGCGCCGCCCGAGCGCAGGTGGTCGCCGATCGCCTGGACGGTCAGCACCGGCGTCAGCACGGCCGCGTCCAGGGCATTGCGCCAGGCCGCCGCCGTCTGCGTGGGAGTGAACGCGCGCGGGTCGCCGTCGGTCCAGCGGGGTGCCGGCACGTTGACGATGGTGTCGAGGTGGGCGGGGAACTGTGAGCGGGCCTGTGCGAGCGCTGTGGGATCGGAATTGTCGACGACGATCGCGTCGACGTCGAGTTCCTTGGCCGTGACCTCGAGTTCGTCGCGGCGGGCGCCGCTGACCACGACCCGGTGTCCGGCATCGCGGAAGCTCTCGGCGATCGACCGTCCGAGCTCGGTATCGCCGCCGGTGACCAACACCTCCATCGCAGTGACCTCCTGTGTTCGTCGTTGAACGCCATGACCGTCCCGCCACTGAATCGTGGCACATCAGCGGGTCCGCGCCGGTGATCGCCGCGCACTGGCGCCGGACCGAATTGGCGCTGGAACGCATATGTTACTGGACGGTAGCGATTGCGGGAACTCCCGGGAAGTCCGCGGTGGGCCTAGGGTCTTCTCGTGCGCCGACCCGCCAACACCCCGCGGACGGCGCTGCCGGGCTGGGTCTATTTGCCCGCGGCGCTCGGCGCGACGTTCGTGGTGCTCCCGCTGGTGGCCATCGCCGTCCGGGTCGACTGGCCCCACTTCTGGTCGCTGATCACCAGCCCGTCGTCCACCACAGCCCTGCTTCTGAGCCTGCGGACGTCGCTGGCCAGCACCGTCCTGTGCGTGCTGTTGGGCGTGCCGATGGCACTCGTGCTGGCTCGCAGCGAGGCCCGGTCGGTGCGCTGGCTGCGGTCCCTGATCCTGTTGCCGCTGGTGCTGCCGCCCGTGGTCGGCGGGATCGCCCTGCTCTATACCTTCGGCCGGCTCGGGCTGATCGGCCAGTACTTGGAGGCCGTCGGCATCCGGATCGCGTTCAGCACCACCGCGGTGATCCTGGCCCAGGCGTTCGTGTCGCTGCCGTTCCTGGTGATCGCCCTGGAAGGGGCGGCGCGTACCTCCGGGCGGGACTACGAGACGGTGGCGGCGACGCTGGGTGCCCGTCCCAGCCGGGTGTGGTGGCGGGTGACCGTGCCGCTGCTGCTACCCGGCCTGGCCTCCGGCGCGGTGCTGGCGTTCGCTCGGTCACTGGGCGAGTTCGGCGCGACGCTGACCTTCGCGGGTTCGCGGGAGGGCGTTACCCGGACCCTGCCGCTGGAGATCTACCTGCAGCGCGAGTCCGATGCCGACGCCGCGGTGGCGCTGTCGATGCTGCTGGTGGCGGTTGCGGCGGTGGTGGTCCTCGGGCTCGGAGCGCGGCGGTTGGGTGGTCGCGGTGCCGGGTGAGCTGTTCGT
>JAKIXW010000459.1 GCA_022708865.1 Acidobacteriota bacterium | reverse complement strand
GCGACCTCGGCCTGCAGCGCGGCGGCCAGCATCTGCCGCGCTCCATCGCGGACGATCTCATCCAACAACGAGCGACCGAGGAATTGTCAAGACCTGTGGATCGGGGTGTTTCAGGCGACCTCCGTTCCGGTGTGCTGATCGCTGTCTGAGGGCGGTTGCGGTGGGGTGATGTCGGTGGGGCGTTCGAGCAGTTTGCCTTTGTGGAAGACGGCACCGGCGCGGACGAGGGCGACCAGGTGTGGTGCGTTGACGGCGCGCCAGCGGGCCTGGGCGGCGTCGATCAGCTTGTAGGCCATGGCAAGTCCAGCGGCCCGTGATCCCGGCCCCTTGGTCACCTTCGTCCTCAAACGCACTGTGGCAAAGGTGGATTCGATCGGATTCGTGGTGCGCAGGTGAATCCAATGCTCGGCTGGATAGTGGTAGAACTCCAGCAGTACGTCGAGGTCGTCGGTGATCTTGGCGACCGCTTTGGGGTACTTGGCGCCGAAGTCGACCTCGAAGGCTTTGACCGCGAGCTGGGCCTTGTCGACGTCCTCGGCGTTGTAAATCTCGCGCATGGCCGCGATCGCGGCCGGGTGTGCTGACTTCGGCAGTGCGGCAAGGACATTAGCTTGCTTGTGAAACCAGCAGCGCTGCTCTTTGGTCGTCGGGAACACCTCACGCACGGCCTTCCAGAACCCCAGGGCGCCGTCGCCGACCGCGAGCACCGGGGCGGTCATGCCGCGGCGTTTGCAGTCACGCAGCAGATCGGCCCACGACTCGGTCGATTCCCGGTAGCCGTCGGTGATCGCCACCAGCTCCTTGCGGCCATCGGCACGCACGCCGAGCATCACCAGCAGGCACAGCTTCTCCTGGTCGAGGCGGACCTTGAGATGGATACCGTCGACCCACAGATACACATAGTCAGTGCCCGAGAGGTCGCGGGCGGCAAACGTGCGGGCCTCGTCTTGCCACTGGGTGGTCAGCCGGGTGATCGTCGATGCCGACAACCCAGCACCTGAGCCCAGGAACTGCTCCAACGCCGGAGTGAAGTCGCTGCTCGACAGTCCATGCAGGTACAGCAGCGGCAACACCTCGCTCATCTGCGGGGATTTGCGCGCCCACGCCGGCAGGATCGCCGAAGAGAACCGCCGGCGTTCACCGGTCTGTGGGTCGACACGGCGGTCGTTGACCCGCGGCGCCGTCACCTCGACGGCACCGGCCGCGGTCAGCACCTCCCGCGCCTGGTGATACCCATTGCGGACCACCAGGCGGTGACCGTTCTCATCGAGCTGATCAGCGAACTGCGCCACATACGCGGCGACCTCGGCCTGCAGCGCGGCGGCCAGCATCTGCCGCGCTCCATCGCGGACGATCTCATCCAACAACGAGCGACC
>JAKIXW010000458.1 GCA_022708865.1 Acidobacteriota bacterium | reverse complement strand
GCCGCAACGGCGGGATGGTGATCCCGGAGCTCAAGGCGGGACCCGAGAAACTCGCGAAGAAGCACGGCGAACTGGCACACCGGCTGTACGCAGAAGTGGCGGAGGCCTTCGAACACACTGAGGCCCTCGTCGCGGACATGGACTGCGACTACAAGCGCAGTGGACAGCTGTACTTGGCGCACACTCCGAAACACACGCCCTACCTGCGCGAATTGACCGGCGAACTGCAGCGTTCCGGCCAGGCGGTGCACTTCCTCGATGCCGCCGAGGTCACACGTCGCACCGGAAGTACGGCGTTCGATTCAGCCATCTTCTACGAGCAGGTGGGTGGACTACATCCCGCGAAGTTCCACGACGGGATGGCGAAGCGGGCATCGGCTGCCGGCGCGGCCATTCACGACCGGACCGGGGTGACGGCGGTCCGATCGGCCCCGGGTGGGTTCCTCGTCGAGACCACCCGCGGCACGGTGCGCGCCGATCACGTCATCATCGGCACGAACGCCTATATGGACGCGAGTGTCCCGGATCTGGCCAAACGGATCCTCCCGATCAACTCCTACATCATCGCGACCGAGCCGCTCACTGAGGAGGTGCGCGCGCTGATCGGCCCGCAGATGATGGTCGATACGAAGACGTTGCTGTTCTATTGGCGGCTCACCGCCGACGGACGCATGGTGTTCGGCGGACGCAACCGCCTGGACCCGGTGGATGTCCCGGTTGCACGCGACTTCTTGTACGACAACATGGTGCGCATCCATCCGCAGTTGCGTGGGGTCGCGATCGACTACGCGTGGACGGGGTTCGTGGCCATGACCTTGGATCGCCTGCCGCACGTCGGGACCGTCGACGGCGCCTGGTACGCGACAGGCTGCAACGGCACGGGCGTGAGTCTGAACGGGTGGCTCGGATACCGTCTCGGCCAAGTCGTCACCGGCCAAGCGCCGCCGCCGGCGTTCGCCGAACTCAAGCATCCATCCATCCCCCTCAAACCCCTGTCGTCGTCGTACATCCCCATCGTCGGGCGGTACTTCGCACTGCAGGACCGCAGATAGGAGAAGCATGATCGACCGCACGAAACTGACCGCAGCCCTTGAGGCCGAGCGCATTGTGCATGCGGAGCGTACAGCGAACTCGCGCGCGGCCTTCGAGGCCGCCGACCACCTCTTCGGCCGCGTCCCGATGACCTGGATGAACAAATGGGCCGGCGGGTACCCCCTGTATCTGGCGAAGGCGCGCGGCAACCGCATCACCGACATCGACGGCCACGAGTACGTGGACTTCGCACTCGGCGACACCGGATCGATGGCAGGGCATTCCCCTGCGGCGACCGTGGCGGCGGTGGAGCGACGCATCGGCGAACTCGGCGGCATCACGACGAT
>JAKIXW010000457.1 GCA_022708865.1 Acidobacteriota bacterium | reverse complement strand
CCCGCCGCTGGCGTGCCGAGCCGTAGCTCGCCGCGTCAGTGGCGAGCGAAGGCTGGTCGGGACGGAGAGATTTGAACTCTCGACCTTTTGACCCCCAGTCAAACGCGCTAACCAGGCTGCGCTACGTCCCGAACTGTCGACCGGCCGGCTGTAGAGGATGGCTACCCCGCCTGGACTTGAACCAGGGCAAACAGGGCCAGAACCTGTTGTGCTACCATTACACCACGGGGTAGGCGGCGAACAAGACATAAGGTAGTCCCATTCCGCGGAACTGCAAGTGCACGTCGCGGCGTCGCCGGACGCACTGGGCAAACGGCGACGGCGGCTTATAGTTCCAGCGGTACCTGTGGAACAAGGCTGCACGGGCATGCACAGAATCGCTCGCATGGTGGTCATCGGCGCGACCCTTCTGCTCACCGCCTATGGGGTGAGCATGCTGTACTCGACGACCTACGCGGCGTACGGCGAGCGCATGCTCAAACGGCAGCTGATGTGGATTGGCGTCGGTGCCCTGCTGGCGCTGCTGAGCTGGTGGAAGCTGGACTACCGGCGGCTGGGCAGGCTGTCCTGGTGGCTGGCGGGGGTGACGGCGGCGGTGCTGTTCTACCTGGCGGTGGCCAACCTCCTCTACCACGCCGGCGGCCCGGTGGCGCGGCTGGCGGACCGGATGCCGTTCGTGACGGGGCTGAGCAAGGGGGCCGCGCGCTGGCTCAAGGTGGGGCCGGTCACCGTGCAGCCGTCGGAGTTCGCGCGGGTCATCCTCATCGTGTTGCTGGCCAACTACCTGCCGTTGAATGCGCGGCACCTGCGGCACTGGTACCGGGGCTTCGTCAAGCCGCTGGGCGCCGCCGGCGTCCTGACGGCGCTCATCCTCGCCGGCGGGGATCTCAGCGTGACCATCATCACCGGGGCGGTGACCTTGGGGATGGCGTTTATCGGCGGGGTGCGCATCCGCTATCTGCTGCTGGTGGTGGGCGCCGGGGTCGGGCTGGTGCTGCTGGCCGTCGTGGCCAGCCCCGAGCGCATGCGGCGCATCGCCACCTACCGCGAGGCCGAGAAATACCAGGCCGGCGAGGGGTACCAGCTCTGGCACTCGCAACTGGCCCTGGGGTCGGGCGGGTGGACGGGACTGGGCTTCACCGGCAGCCGGATGAAGCGGTTCTACCTGCCTGAGGCGCACACCGACTTCATCGTGGCCATCATCGGTGAGGAATGGGGCTACCTGGGGGTGGTGGGGCTGCTCGCGCTCTACCTCACGTTGCTGGCGGGCATTCTCTGGATCGCCTTCCGGACGCCTGACAACGAGGGCGTGCTCTTGTGTGCCGGCGTCGCGCTGACCCTGGGGATCCAGTCCTTTGTCAATGTCAGCGTAGTCAGCGGTTTCGGGCCGACGACGGGGGTGACGGCGCCGCTGGTCAGTTACG
>JAKIXW010000456.1 GCA_022708865.1 Acidobacteriota bacterium | reverse complement strand
ATGGCGGCCATTCGGCCCTCCCAGATCGACCTCGACGATGCGGACGTGCCGGCCTTTGTCGCGGAAGTGTCGGCGAGTACTGGAGAATTTCTCGAGATCGTGAATTTCAACCTGCGGGGCGCGCAGTACGCCATCGCCGGCACCGTCCGCGGCCTCGAGGCGCTCGAGGAAGAGGTCGAGCGTCGTCGCGAGATCAGCGGCGGGAAGCGATCATTCATCCTGGTGCCCGGCATCGATGTGCCGTTCCACTCGAGTGTGCTGCGCGTCGGCGTCGACGACTTCCGCCGTGCCCTCGAGCGCATCCTGCCCACCGGCAAGGACCCGGCCCTGGTGGTCGGCCGCTACATCCCGAACCTGGTGCCCCGGACGTTCACCCTGGACCGCGATTTCATCGAGGAGATCCGGGACCTGGTGCCGGCCGAGCCGCTCGACGAGATCCTGGCCGACTACGACACCTGGCGGAACGACAAGCCGGAAGAGTTGTGCCGCAAGGTCGTCATCGAATTGCTGGCCTGGCAGTTCGCCAGCCCGGTCCGCTGGATCGAGACGCAGGATCTGCTGTTCATCGAGGAAGCGGCCGGCGGCATGGGTGTCGAGCGTTTCGTCGAGGTCGGGGTGAAGTCCGCGCCGACCGTCGCCGGGCTGGCCACCAACACGCTGAAGCTGCCGGAGTACTCGCACAGCACGGTCGAGGTGCTCAACACCGAACGTGACGCCGCGGTGCTGTTCGCGACGGACACCGATCCCGAGCCCGAGGAGATCGAAGAGGCTCCGGCGAGTTCCGAAGCGCCCGTTGCGAATACCGACGCGGCTCCTGCCGCGCCGGTTGGCGGGCCTCCTCCCAATGTCGCGCCTGCCGGCGCTCCGCGACCCGATGACATTTCGTTCGACGCGGCCGACGCCACGGTCGCGCTGATCGCGTTGAGCGCCAAGATGCGCATCGACCAGATCGAGACGCTGGACTCCATCGAGACCATCACCGACGGTGCGTCCTCGCGGCGCAATCAGATGCTGGTCGACCTGGGCTCCGAGCTGAACCTCGGTGCCATCGACGGTGCCGCCGAGGCGGATCTGGCCGCACTGAAGGGACAGGTCAGCAAGCTGGCCCGGACCTACAAGCCGTTCGGCCCGGTGCTCACCGACGCCATCAACGATCAGCTGCGCACCATCCTGGGCCCGTCCGGGAAGCGGCCGGCCTACATCACCGAGCGGGTTTCCAAGACCTGGGAGCTCGGCGCCGGCTGGGCCAAGCACGTCACCGTCGAGGTCGCCCTGGGTACCCGCGAGGGATCCAGTGTCCGCGGTGGTGACCTGGGTGGTCTGAACGACGGCGCGCTGGCCGACGCCACCGCGGTCGACAAGGCCATCGACGCCGGTGTCGCTGCCGTCGCGGCGCGTCGCGGCATCGCGGTCGCGCTGCCGTCCAGCGGTGGC
>JAKIXW010000455.1 GCA_022708865.1 Acidobacteriota bacterium | reverse complement strand
CCGGGTCGAAACGCCGGTTCTCCACCAGGTGCGCGCCGTGCGGCCACAGCTTGTCCGAGTAGCTGTCGGCCAACGGGAAGTTGGGCTTGTTGTGGGGGATGGCCGTGACCAGGCCGAGGAAGCGGTGCCACATGCCCTGGCTCATCAACGGCGCCGCAATCACCAGCATCGTGTAGATGACCACCAGCTCCCCGGCGCTCAACCGCAGCCGCGGACGCACCCACGCCACCAGCCCCCCCACCAGAATCACCGCCACCAACACCCCAACCGCCGACGCCGGCGGACTGTTCTCCGCAATGATCGTGGGCTGCGGCGACAGCACCTCGTGGAAATGCACCCACATCCCCATCAGGATCATGCCGGCGATCCCGATGAGAACCGCCCGGTAGCTGAAGGTGCGCTCGACTTGACGGCTGGTGGGCTGATCCGGCATCACGACTCCCGCTTGACTTCGGCTGTCCGCATCCCGATCAGGCCCCGCTGCATCAGCAGGCGCAGAAAGGCCGTCACCGACAGCTCCGCCTCGGCCAGGCTGACCTGGCGGCGCTCCGCAAACTCGTGCACGATCGTGCGCAGGGAACGCACGCCGTCACAGGCCTCGTAGACCTCGCGCCCGCAGGCGTCCAACTCATACTGCTTCTCGACCCGGCGCCGCCCCCCGCCCAGCCAGCACTGCCAGCGCGGACGCGACCACGACACCCCCAGCCGAAGCCCGCCCTCGCAGGCGGAGACCGTGACCCCCGCCGTCCGGTACGGGCGCGCCCCGAACGCCTCCGCCCGCCCGATGCCGGGGTCGTTGCGTTGCCGGCGAAACCACGCCACGCCAAAAGCCCTCCAGCCTGAACGACTCGCCGCCAAGCCGCCAAGACGCAAAGACCGGTTGATGTCGAGCCGGTCACGACGACGGCAGGATTCCGCCAACGCGAAGCCGGTCAGGCCACCGCACGTGCGTCAAGGGCATCACCGCCGCGCCCCGGCAAACGGGTTGCACGCACGTGGCGCCGTGGCGTCCTGGCGATCCATGGATGGCCCCGGCTGGACTCCGCGCCCGGCTGTCGGCC
The DNA here is from genome assembly GCA_022708865.1 of Acidobacteriota bacterium. Taxonomy (GTDB): domain Bacteria; phylum Actinomycetota; class Actinomycetes; order Mycobacteriales; family Mycobacteriaceae; genus Mycobacterium. Next base: position 495 of record JAKIXW010000455.1, on the reverse strand, counting down.
CCGCAGGGCCGTCAGCCCGGCCGAGGACGCCCTGTGCCTCGACGCGCCGGCCGCTGCACGCTGTTCACCTCTCTTCTGCGCCGGCACCCGGCCCGCCACCGGCCATCGCAGCCAAGGCGGTTTCCACCACCGCCACGTCCGGACTCGCCCGGCCACGACTGTCAAGTCCGGCGTAGAACAACCGGTTGCGCCTGGACTGGACCGCCGCGACGTCGGCAAACCGTCGCCGGGTCAAGGGCGGCAACGCCAGACGCAACCGTCCGCTCCGTGTCAACCCCTCGAGGCCGGCGGCCAGGGTCCGGGCCTCGGCGGGGCCGTCGGGAACCATGCGCAATGTACCCCGCAGACGCGAATCCTCAAGCCAGTCGGCCAGACTCCGCCGGGCCAGTGCCAGATCCGCGGGGTAGACTTGGCGCAGGCGCAGGCGGCGGCCGGCGGGATCGGCAAACTCCAGCGAGAGATCGCCCAAGTTGAGCGCCGACGCCCGGTAGACAA
>JAKIXW010000454.1 GCA_022708865.1 Acidobacteriota bacterium | reverse complement strand
GCCCCGGCGCGCTCGCTTCGAGCATCTGCCCGCGGACCAGGCGCAGCGCCCGACGCAGCAACTCGGACTCCTCCTGCGGGGATCGAGCCGCACCGGCCCGCTGAGTGAGGGTGCAGAACGCAAACCAGTCGACACCCACGGCGTCTGAGAGCCGCAGCCGCCCGGACGGGTCGAGCATGAGCCGATAGCTGCCGTCCGCGTCGGTGCCCAGCCAGTCGCGCACGCGGTCGACCGTTGCCGAAGCGACCGCCTGGCCGACCCCGCGGGGCCAGATGGCTGCCGCCAGGACCCCGCTGTGGACCCCACCGGGATTCACGGCGAGGTAGGCGACGATCTCCTCGGCCAACGGGATCTGGCTCGGGTCGATCCGGCCAGGTGCAGACAACGTGAGCGGGCCGAGCAGGCTGACCGAGGCGGCGGCGGTGCGCAGCAGGGCGTCGTCCTGCACCACGGCAGGAGGGGGCGCGAGGGCCACGGCGGGAGCCCCCGGCGCAGCCGCAGCGCCCGCGGGCGGACCGGCCTGGGGCTGCGAGGCAGCCATGAACAACTCCGCCAAGGCGTCGAGCGTCCGCGGCACCACCCGGTGTGCGCTGACCTCGATGTCCAGCAGGGGCAACGTCAGGGTCCCAGCCTCATCGACATGGGCGACCCACGCGGCGCCGGGCACCTGACCGGCCCCGACGAAACCGAACGGGTGCCGACCTCCCGACGTGACCGACGCCAGCGCCTCCGCCACATCGGCCTCGAGCGGGGTGGCCGCCAAGAGATACTCCGGCAGCACGTCCACGGGCCGAACGACCCGGCCGGTGAGCACGTCCTGGCCTTGGACGCCGGAGCGTTCGCCGAACCGGCGGACGACGTCCTGCGGGTTGTCGATGACGCGAATCCGATCTGCAGCGATGGCCCGCACGCGATTGGGCAACCCGAAGGCGCTCACCGTGACGCCGTCCGTCCACGGCACCGTGGCCAGTTGCACGGCCAGGGCCGTGATGACCTGACCGGCGACCACCCCGTCACCGCTGACCTGGATGGGGCCTCCGGCTGCCTCAAGATCGACAAACACGTCGCGTCCCTGACGGTCGCGGCCCAAGGACACCAGCGCCGGGTATGCCGCGGGGCCGGTTGCCGCTCCCCGACCGAGCATCGAGCGCTGCATCTCCCAACGGGCGCCGTCGTCGTGCACCGACCACCGGTCGGGCGCATCGGCGCGGGAAGGGGATAGCAGCACGGTGAAGGTCTCGTCATCGGCGCGAGCAGCGTAGATCTGGGGCACGGGCAGCCCGGTGGCGGAGCAGTCGGTGGCCAAGGCCCGCAGGGCACCGTCGACGAAGGCCAGGCGGCGGGGGTCGGCGCCGGCGCGCAGGCCGACCTCGACGTCGAGAGCGTCGTCGCCAGCCTGCCCCCCACCACCGCTGCGGCGGCGGTGACGCAGGACCGCGGCCAGCAGGCACGCGGCGAAGGTGCCGCTCATGGCGAACGCCGCCACCAGCGGGTTGACCGGGGCAGCCGGGCTGCTCACGTCGAGGATGCCGCCAAGATATCGAAGGCGTCAAGGATGAAGCTTCCTAAGCATTTACGGAACAT
>JAKIXW010000453.1 GCA_022708865.1 Acidobacteriota bacterium | reverse complement strand
TTCCTTCACCGGCGCGCACCCGCGGGTCCCGGTGGCATCGGTCATCGCCCTGGCCGACGATGTCCACGACCTTGAGGGGCTGCAGACGGTCGGGGACCTGCTGGCAAAGGGCTGACCGAACCAACCAGCCGTCCGCGATTGTGACAGACACGATGAGAATGTCTGCGGGGATGGTGCTGTGTGGGTCTGACCCTGTTTGTGACTGACTCCGGTGTGGATGTGCTGACAACGATCTGTCGGCCCTGAGCGGTGCCATCCTCGTACGACACCAACTCGGCGCGGGTCCGTGACCTCATAGGAGCCTTGCCAAGCACCTTGTCTGTCCTGTCCGGTGCCCGAGCCGGTTGGTGCCCACCCATCGGTTCGCAATGAGAGGCACCATCAGCATGAAGCATGAACAACGCGTCGTCTACGGCGGCGTGGACACCCACCAGGACGTGCATGTCGCGGCCGTCATCGACGAGCTCGGCGTCTTGCTGGGCACGCGGTCGTTTCCAACCAGCCTGTTAGGGCTGAAGAGTCTGCATCGGTGGCTGACTGGTCACGGCCCGGTGGTCAAGGTCGGCGTTGAAGGCACCGGCACCTACGGACTCGGTTTGCAGCGGGTGCTGCAGGACGCCGGGGTGGAGGTGGTCGAGGTCAACCGCCCCAACCGGCAGTTACGCCGCGCGAAAGGCAAGTCCGACACCGTCGATGCCGAGTCCGCGGCCCGGGCGGTGCTGGCCGGTCAGGCCACCGCGACACCGAAACGCCATGACGGGATCGTGGAAGCGATCCGGATGCTGCTGGTCGCGCACACCTCGACGAAGCAGGCGCTGCAGAAGATCGACGGGCGGATTCGCGGCCTGACGATCACCGCTCCCGAAGCGCTGCGGGTTGACTTCGCCGGGCTCAGCGCCCCCGCTCGCGCGGAGCGCGCCGTACGGCTGCGACCCGGTAGCGACCACCGCGAGGTCACCAGCGCCACGAAACTGTCGCTACGCACCCTGGGCCGGCAACGTCAGATGCTGGCCGCCGACCTCAAGTCCCTCGAGGTGGAACTCGAACAGCTGACCACCGAGGCCAATCCCGGCCTGCGGCAGGTACCCGGCGTGGGCCCGATCGTGGCCGCAACCCTGCTGGTGACCGTTGGCGACAACCCCGAACGTATGACTTCCGAGGCCACGTTCGCCGCCCTCTGCGGTGTCTCACCGGTCCCGGCCTCCAGCGGCAAGACCGTGGCCATGCGGCTCAACCGCGGCGGCAACCGGCAAGCCAACAGCGCCCTGTTCCGCATCGCGTTGGTCCGCATGTCACAGCAGGACAAAGCCACCATCGACTACGTGCAACGACGCACCGCCCAAGGCTTGTCCCAGAAGGCCATCCTGCGATGCCTGAAACGCTTCATCGCCCGCCAGATCTACCGCCACCTGGTCGATCCCCGACCAGCCATACGCACAGACGACCTACGCGCACGACGCCAAGCCATCAAACGACCCCTGCGCGAAGTCGCCGACGCCCTCAACACCCAGATCATGGCCATCTCCTGCCTCGAACGAGGAACCAACCACAACGCCGACCTCGCCACCCGCTACCGCAACTGGCTACAACAACAAGAA
>JAKIXW010000452.1 GCA_022708865.1 Acidobacteriota bacterium | reverse complement strand
GACGGGAAAGCCGCCAGTTCCGCCTCGTGGCCCGTCTCCATGTCGATACCGTAGATGCCCTGCCCGTTGGTGGCGTAGGCATGGCGAATGGAGAGCCGACCGGCGTAGTCCTTGGCCTGCCCCACCCCTTCGGTCAGCGGCTTGTCCCAGGCCTTGGCCTCCACGACAGCCAGCTTGGTGTTCCGGTACTCGAGGACATAGTCCGCGGTCAGGGCCTTGCCACGCTTGTTGGCCCCCTCCAGCCGCCCGAGGGTGATGGGGTACTCCCGCCGGACCCGGCTTCCCTCGACGACACCCCACCCCGCCGCCTTGAGGGCAGGGTCAATGTGCTCGGCTCGGGTCTCGGCTTCGTTCATGGCTCAATTCTAGTGTTGCGTTCCGCCAATAACTTTACACAGTCGCTCGATCTTGGCGAGTATCGAGTCGGCTGTGGCGGTCCAGACGAATGGTCGTGCCGTGAGGTTGTAATGCTCGGTGTAGCGTTTGATGCGATTCACGAGGTCCGGGACGCTTTTGAACGAGCCGCGTCGGATGGCTTGCTGGGTGATGAGCCCGAACCAGCGTTCGACCTGATTGAGCCACGAGGCGTAGGTCGGGGTGTAATGCATGTGATAGCGCGGCCGTCGCGCCAGCCATGCACGAACCTTGGGATGCTTGTGGGTCGCATAGTTGTCGCAGATCAGATGCACATCGAGATCGGGCGGCACGTTCTTGTCGATATGACCGAGGAAGGCGAGGAATTCCTGGTGCCGATGACGCTTCTTGCATTGCGCGATCACTTCCCCGTTGGCTGCGTCGAGGGCAGCGAACAGCGTCGTCGTACCGTGGCGGACGTAGTCGTGAGTAATGCCCTCGACATAACCAAGTCCCATCGGAAGAACGGGCTGGGTGCGTTCGAGCGCCTGGCACTGGCTCTTTTCGTCCACACAGAGAACCAGGGCGTTTTCCGGCGGATTCAAGTAGAGCCCGACGATGTCACGTACCTTCTCGACGAAGAAAGGATCATTCGAGAGCTTGAAGCTCTTGCTGCGATGCGGCTGCAAGCCGAAGAGTCGGATGTAGCGATGAACCGAGGTCGGCGACAACCCAGTTTCTGTCGCCAGCGAACGCACGCTCCAGTGCGTCGTCGCCTTAGGCTTGTTGTCGAGCACGGTCGTTATCAGTTCAGCCACGCGCTCATCGTCGATGCTTCGCGGACGCCCAGGGCGCATCTCGCTGTGCAGGCCGGCGAGCCCGCTTTCGCACCAACGCTTGCGCCACAGGCTGACCGTGGGACGGCTAACCTGGTGCTGATCGGCGAGTTCGTTGGTACCGATACCGTCGGCCGATCCGAGCACGATCCGGGCCCTGCGCACCAGACCATGAGGCAACGATCGCGAGCGCGAGATTGCTTCCAGTTGCGAGCGTTCCTCAGCCGTGACGGTCACCTGAATCGATCGTGCCATTACCGCGCCCTCCGCTGTCCAATCATATCCGTTGGACCGCAGAAGACGAGTAAAGTTATTTATGGAACGATACACTAGATCGAAACCTGTAACGATGTCCTCCGGCGCAGGGATCGGCCGGAAGTCCAACCGCTGCTTATAAGCATCGTCCCTTGCACTATTGGTTTTTGCTAACACAACTGAATTTTTGA
>JAKIXW010000451.1 GCA_022708865.1 Acidobacteriota bacterium | reverse complement strand
CACCGACAAGGACGGCAAGGTTCTGGTCGAGAAGGACAAGCGCGTCACTGCCCGCCACATCAAGCAGCTCGAGACCAGCGGCACGCAGTTCGTCTCGGTCCCGGAGGACTTCCTGGTCGGCCGTCTGGTCGCCAAGAACATGGTCGACCCGGACACCGGCGAGATCATCGCCAAGGCCAACGACGAGTTGACCGACGCCCTGCTGAAGAAGCTGCGCGCCGCCGGCATCAAGGAACTGCAGTGCCTGTTCACCAATGAGCTGAGCGAAGGTGCCTACATCAGCCAGACGCTGGCGCAGGACGAGACGGCCGATCAGTTCGCTGCCCGTGTCGCCATCTACCGCATGATGCGCCCCGGCGAGCCGCCGACCGAGGACGCCGTCGAGTCGCTGTTCAACCGCCTCTTCTACAGCCCCGACACCTACGACCTGAGCCGCGTCGGCCGCATGAAGTTCAACGCCCGCGTGGGCCGCGACACCAGCGAAGGCGCGATGGTTCTCAGCAACGAGGACATCCTCGACGTGGTGAAGATCCTCGTCGAGTTGCGCAACGGCCGTGGACAAGTGGACGACATCGACCACCTGGGCAACCGCCGCGTGCGCTGCGTGGGCGAGCTGGCCGAGAACCAGTACCGCAGCGGTCTGGCGCGTATCGAGAAGGCCGTGAAGGAGCGTCTGGGTCAGGCCGAGACCGAAAGCCTGATGCCGCACGACCTGATCAACTCCAAGCCGATCAGTGCGGCGCTCAAGGAGTTCTTCGGCGCCAGCCAGCTCTCGCAGTTCATGGACCAGACCAACCCCTTGTCCGAGATCACGCACAAGCGTCGTGTCTCGGCCCTGGGCCCGGGCGGTCTGACCCGCGAGCGCGCCGGCTTCGAGGTGCGCGACGTGCATCCGACCCACTACGGTCGCGTCTGCCCGATCGAAACCCCGGAAGGCCCGAACATCGGCCTGATCAACTCGCTGGCGCTGTTCGCGCGCCTCAACGAGTACGGTTTCCTGGAGACCCCGTACCGCCGCGTGGTGGACAGTCAGGTGACCGACCAGATCGATTACCTGTCGGCCATCGAGGAAGGCAAGTACGTCATCGCCCAGGCCAATGCCTCGCTGGACGCCAAGGGCAAACTGACCGACGAATTGGTCAGCGCCCGTGAAGCCGGCGAATCGGTGCTGCTGAGCCCCGAGCGCGTCCAGTACATGGACGTGGCCCCCGCACAGATCGTGTCGGTCGCCGCCTCGCTGGTGCCCTTCCTGGAGCACGACGACGCCAACCGCGCACTGATGGGCGCCAACATGCAGCGTCAGGCGGTGCCGACCCTGCGCCCGGAGAAGGCCTTCGTCGGCACCGGCGTGGAGCGTGTGGCCGCCAAGGACTCGGGCACGGTGGTCGCGGCGCGTCGCGGCGGTGTGGTCGACTACGTGGACACGAACCGCATCGTGATCCGCGTGAACGACGCCGAGACCGTGGCCGGTGAGGTGGGTGTCGACATCTACAACCTCATCAAGTACCAGCGTTCCAACCAGAACACCAACATCCACCAGCGTCCGATCGTCAAGCGCGGCGACCGCGTGGCCGCCGAGGACATCATTGCCGACGGGGCCTCGACCGACCTGGGCGAACTGGCGCTGGGCCAGAACA
>JAKIXW010000450.1 GCA_022708865.1 Acidobacteriota bacterium | reverse complement strand
GCGTCGCCCACGCTCGCCGGTTGAGGACGTTCTTCTGCAGCAACGCGAAGAACGATTCCATCGCGGCGTTATCTCCAGCAGCACCGACTCGGCCCATCGAGCCGACCAGTCCGGCACGGCTCAGGGCGAGAACGAACCGCCGCGAGCGGAATTGACTGCCCCGATCCGAGTGCACCGTCGTGCCGACGGGCCGGCGCCGTTGGATCGCCATACGCAGTGCATTCACCGCGAGGTCTGCGGTCATGCGGTCGTCGATCGAGTAGCCGACGATGCGGTTGGAGAACACGTCCTTGATCGCGCAGAGATAGAGCTTGCCCTCGCCAGTCCAGTGCTCGGTGATGTCGGTCAACCACAACTGGTTCGGGCCGGCCGCGGTGAACTGGCGTTGCACAAGATCGTCGTGAACGGGCGGGCCCTGCTTGCCCGCTTTGCCGCGCTTCTTCCTCGTCGTCGCGCTGACAATGCCCTGCTGGGAACACAACCGCCACACGCGCCGCTCCGAAACCTCGAACCCGAGGTCTGTCAGTTCGTCGGCGATCAGCCGATATCCGAACGTCGGCGCTTCCTCATGGGCATCGATCGCAGCATTGGTCAGCTGCGCGTCATCCCAGTCACGGGTCGAGACGGGAGCCTTGAGCCACCGATAGAAGGGTTGCTTGGCTATCTTCAACACCCGACACGTCACCGCGACCGGCACCCTGATCGGGGCGCCGGTCGCGGCCAGCTCGCGGACGAGCGGGTAGATCATTTTGGGAGCGACCCCTGAGACAGATACGCGGCCGCCCGACGAAGAACCTCGTTCTCCATCTCAAGAAGCCGAATCCGTTTGCGGGCCTCCCGCAGTTCGGTCGCCTCGCTCGAGGTCACACCGGGTTTCACTCCGTCGTCGATCTCGGCCCTAGACACCCAGTTTTGGACGGTCGTTTCGGAGATCCCGAAGTCCTTAGCGATCTGCGCGAACGCCACCTCACGGCGTCTGGCGATCGCGACCACATCCTCCCGGAACTCCCTCGGAAAAGCTTTCGGCATGATCAACATCCTTCCAGCGGTGATCGAAATCACCACACGTCAGGAGTCACCTCAACCCTCAGCAGTCCCGGACGACGGACATTAAAGTGTGCGACCGCCAGGTGCATCACTGAACCCGACGTGGTCAGACTTGGTCTATCGCATAAGCGGTGATCCCACTGAGCCACTCTGTAAGTACGATCGTTTCGCCGTGCGGGATTGCGTGTTCACTCCGGGTACGGTTGCGAGTTTCGGCTCTGCTCGAATCGTCGGTACTCACTTGGTGAACGCCCAACATACCGACGAAACTGACGGGCAGCGAAGTCAGGATCACGCCACCCCACCGTGAAAGAAATCTCTGCGATCGGCATAGCCGTGTCTCTCAGCAGCTGCGCCATTCTGAGCGTTCGGAGTGTCGTCAAGTATGCAAGCGGTGGTTTCCCAAAGGCTTCTGAAAACACCCGTCGCAGCTGTGATTCTGAGAGGTACACCGCCTCAGCAAGTTCAGAGGCTAACCAGCGGCGCGAGAGATCAGAGGCGAGTAGGCCCGAAACATGTAGGGCTTCGCGACGCGCAGGCCGGACGGCGCCGACAGGTTCAGTCTCCATGTTGTGGTAAGTAAAGACGACGTC
>JAKIXW010000044.1 GCA_022708865.1 Acidobacteriota bacterium | reverse complement strand
AACCCCCTCCGGTCCGGCCGACCTGACGGTGAAGCCGGCGCCCGGCGCCGAGGACGTCGACCCGCTCGCCCGGGTCCTGGTGACCGCGCAGACGGGCGGACTGAGCGACGTCACCATGGTCAACGAGAACGGCAAGACCATCCCGGGCATCATGACGCCCGACAATCAGGCGTGGAAGCCGGCCGAGCAGCTCGGCTACGGGCACACCTACACCATCACCATCGCGGCGCGCGGGCCCGGCGGCATGCCGACCCGGGAGACGTCGAGCTTCACCACGCTGACGCCGAAGAACCAGACGGATGTGTACTTCAACACCACCGGCGGCAACCTGCTGGTCGACGGCGCCACCTACGGCGTCGGCATGGTGATCGTGGCCCACTTCGACGAACCGATCAGCAACAAGGCCAGCGCCGAGCGCAATCTGAAGGTGATCACCGACCCGATCGTGCAGGGCTCGTGGTACTGGCTCGACGATTACAACGCCCACTGGCGGCCCGAGAAGTACTGGGCGCCAGGCACTTCGGTCACCGTGAACGCCAACATGTTCGGCGTGCCGATGGGCAACGGGCTCTACGGCCAGTCCGACGAGACGGTGTCCTTCAAGATCGGCGACGCGCACGTCTCGGTCGCCGACGACAAGACCAAGCAGGTCAGCGTCTTCGAGAACGGCAAGCTGGTGCGCACCATGCCGACCTCGATGGGCAAGGGCGGCACCGAGACCATCAACGGCCAGACGTTCTCGTTCTGGACCCCGCCCGGCGTCTACACCGTGATGGACAAGGCGAACCCGGTCATCATGGATTCGTCGACCTACGGGCTGCCGATCAACTCGCGGCTGGGCTACAAGACCACCATCCCGTATGCCACCCGGATCAGCACGGACGGCATCTACCTGCACCAGCTCAACGCCACCAGCTGGGCCCAGGGCAATACCAACGTCAGCCACGGCTGCCTGAACCTCAACGGCGAGAACGCGCAGTGGTTCTTCGACTTCTCCCAGCCCGGTGATGTCGTCGAGGTCCGGGGCACCGGGGGAGCGCCACTCGAGGTCTGGCAGAACGGCGACTGGACCCTCCCCTGGATCGAGTGGCGCAAGGGCAGCGCGCTGCCCTGACGCCCGCGCTGCCGGGGTGTGACACAGCTCACAATCGGCGTACGGTGGAAGCATCTCTGCAACGGAGGGAGATGCGATGAAGGGTGCGCACCACGATCCTGTCGACCACGTCCGAACGACGCAGCCGCATGCGGGTGAGTCCTTCATCGACACGCTGTGGCTGCCGGGTCTGCTCTTGATCGGTATCGGCACCGCATTGATCGCCGGGACGGTGGCGGCATCGGCGTACGGCAACCAGCACGCCTCGGTGGTGCTGGGCCTGATCGCCGGGGCGCTCGTGACGGCGGGTGCCCTGCTGATCACGCTCGAACACCATCGGGTCAAGCGGGTCGAGCAGCGCTGGCTGACCGAGCATCGGCCGTCCGACCAGGGCCAATTCACTTAGCCCACAAAGCAATTAGTCGAACTAGTCGATGTTGTCTGGATCACACAATGCCGTACGATGTGGTCCCAGACACATCGAAGGGATGTTCAATGGCCGCTGGTGGTTTGTTCCCGCCGACGAAACCGGCTCCGCCGCGCGCAGCAGGTGGATCGATCAGCGGCGTCCGCGTGCTCATGGGTGTGCTGCTCCTCATGATCGCGGTGGCGGCCATCGTCGCCGTCGTCGTCACCGCCTCCAGCGGTCAGGCGAACCTGGCAATCATCATCGGCATCTTCTCCGCGGCCTTCTTCTCCCGCGTCCTCTGCTGACCGACCGTCACATTCGTGCGCCGCGGCCGTAGCCGCGTCGTCGGCCCCGACCAGGGATCGCCGGCGCTGCGGAAGTGTGCGCCGCACGTTCATCGCGCGCGGGCCGCCGGGTGGTACCTGGCGTGGCCTCCAGGATCTCAACGCCGGCGGAAGTCTGCGAGAGGCAATCGATTTCGGCCGGTTCGGCGTCCAGATTGCTCACGACTCAGTTTCGGGGGCGGCAGATCAGCAGCGGGATCTCGCGGTCGGTGTTGCGCTGATAACCCGCATAACCCTTGTAGGTCCGGACCACCTGCGGCCACAGTTCGGCCCGCTCCTCGGCGGTGGCTGCATACGCGTGCATCGGCACGGTCTTGCCGTCGATGACCAGGCTGACATCCGGGTGGGCGACGGCGTTCTTGTACCAGTCGGGATGGTCGGAATGCCCGCCCTTGGAGGCCACCAGGACGATCTGGTTGTCGTCGTGCACGGGGCTGGTGAGCAGGTTCGCGTACGGCCGCCCTGATTTGCGGCCGACGGTGTTCAACTCGACGGTGAGCATCCCCATCACGGTGCGCGGGTACCGGCCGCCGGTCAGCGCGAGCATCGCGCGGTGTCCGTTCTCGAGCAGCCATGCGGCGGCTTCGGCAACGCGATCTGGTTTGGGCATGGGAATTCCTTTCCGGTACTTCAACTGTCGCGCAGGACGTGGCCTCGATGACGTTCTGGAACCCGCGCTGGATGCGCCGTGTCAGCGCACCTGCGTTGCGGCGCAACGCACCCGGTGCTTCGCCGACGCGCACCGTGCCCGGCCGCGCCGCATCGGCGTACACGCCCAGGAAGCGGTCGGTGCGTTCGGAGAGCAGTCGGGTGATGGAACGGTCGGCCGTCAGGTGACAGCGACGCCAGGCTCGTGGTGCTCAACAGGTGCACCGGGCTCAGGTCGACGAATGTGCCTGGCGGCGTGGAGAACCGGGCCAGGGTGGCGACCTCCCGCAGGGAGAAGATCGACGTGTCGATGAGCTTGTCGCCGTCGGTCAGCCCGAAGTCCCTGCGCACCTCGCTGGGTGCGAGGGCGTCCAGGAGCTGTCGGGACCGCAGCCGGTGCACTGCGATGCGCGTCATCGAGAATCAGCTCGGGACGCCGAATTCCGCCGGCATGTTGTCGATCCCGGCCCGGATGGCCTCGAGGGCCTCGGCGCGGGCCCGCAACTTGCTCGCCGCGTGGGCGCCCCGGTGCAGTTTGGCGAACTCGTGGGCGGCCTCCTCGGCGCGCTCGAGCACCTTCTCCGCCGGCACCACCTCGTCGACCCAGCCGGCCGCCTTGGCGGACTCACCGAAGTAGACGTTGGCCAGTCCGACGGCCTGCTGGTAGGCCGAGCGGGTCAGTCGCAGCTTGACCACCTCGAGCGCGGCGTAGGGCATCACCATGCCGATGGCCACCTCATTGGCCTGAATGTTGTAGCCGGGCGAGGTGATTCGGTGATCACCGCTGCACAGCAGGAACGAACCCATCGCGATGGCGTGACCCGTGCAGGCGATCACCACCGGTTTGGGATAGGACAGCAGTCGGTGCGACAACTCGAAGCCGCCGCGCAGCATCCCGATCGACGCGTCGATGTCGCCGGAGCGGAACACCTTCAGGTCGAATCCACCGCTGAAGACCTTGTCGTTGCCGGCCAGCACCAGCGCGCCGACGTCGTCCCGGTCGGCCCGGTCGATCGCATCGTTGATGGCCTGCTGCATGTCCGGGCCCAGCACGTTGGCCTTGCCGTCGTCCATGGTGATGACGGCGATCGAATCGTCGCGACGGTAGGTGACTTTTTCGCTACTCGGCTCGGTCATGTTGTTGACGCTACGTCAACCGCCCATCAGCATGTGCCACTGCTCCAGGTTCGAGGCCCGGTAGACGTAGTTGGTGCGCTTGACGTCTTCCAGCGCACCGCTGGGCTGTTCGGAATACCAGTGCCCGGGGAACACCGTCGGATCACCGGTCAGGCCGGCCAGCTGCTGCAGGCTGCGGTACATGTCGTCGACGTTCCCGCCGGGGAAGTCGGTGCGCCCACACCCGTCGAGGAACAGGGTGTCGCCGGCCACCAGGCGCCCGTCGAGCAGGAAGCACTGGCTGCCGGGGGTGTGGCCCGGGGTGTGCAGCAGCTCGATCTCGATCTCGCCGACGGCCACCTTGTCGCCGTGGCGGTGCGGCGTCAGATCCGACAGCGCGATGTCGGTGACGCGCGAAACCCATTTGGCCTCATGGATATTCACGTGCACGGGAACCGACTCGCGTTCCAGCAGATCAGCCAGGCCCTTCAGCGTGAACCCCATCATGGTGCCGCCGACGTGGTCGGGGTGGTGGTGGGTGACCAGGACGCCCGACAGACGCATGCCGTCGGCTTCCAGGATGTCCACCAGGTCGCCCGCCGCGTACGCGGGATCGACCACCACCGCGTCACCGGTTTCGCGGTCACCGATCAGATACGCGAAATTTCGCATCTGGGTTGCGATCATGTCGCCCGGGGCGAAGTCGTGTCCGGAGAGCAGTTGTTTGAAGTAGAGCCGGTCGTCAGCCATGCCCGGATCGTGTCAGAAGCGCGTCAGCACTTGGTATCGGGGCGGCGCAACGAGATGGAGACGGTCCGCTTCTTCTGCGGGTTCACCTTGACGACGGTGCCCGCCCTCGGGCTCTGCCCACACACGATCCAGTTGGTGGCGTTGATGATCTGCTGGGCCGGGCCGTTCCGGTTGAATGCGTTGATCTTGATGACGCCCGCGTCGAGTAGCGGCTGCAGCGAGGACTCCGCCGCCGCCAGAGTTCCGCCCTTGAATGGGCCCGGCATCTCCCACGTGCCTTCGGCGGATATCGGACTGGCGTCGTCCGCCCAGGCCGGAGCCGCGATGCCGATCATCAAGCCGATGGCCATTGATGTCGCGCCCACTGCCGCGGTGAAGCGTTGCCGCATCGATGCACTCCTCTGCGCCGAGAAAAAAGATGCCTTGTTGGACCTGTGCCGAACCATGTAAAGGTACCGCCAACACCCAATACCGTCACGGCGTATTCAACACCAGGGGTCACAAGGCCGCCAGTCCTTCGTTGACCAGCGGTTTGGTGTTGAAAAGCACCAGGCTGTACCCTCTTTAAGGCCCTTGCGGGTCAGGCCCCCTTAGCTCAGTCGGTAGAGCGTTTCCATGGTAAGGAAAAGGTCAACGGTTCGATTCCGTTAGGGGGCTCGGTGGACACTGGGATACTCCGGGTCCGGAGTGCCTTGCCTGTCGATCGGGGCGGTGTAGCTCAGCTGGTTAGAGCGCACGACTCATAATCGTGAGGTCGGGAGATCGAGCCTCCCCACCGCTACAGACCATTTGTTGAACAGCCTGACTATCCAGGATGGCGTGAAAGAAGAGGGCAGTAACCGTGGCCTCCAGTACCGATGTACGGCCGAAGATCACCCTGGCGTGCGAGGTGTGCAAGCACCGTAACTACATCACCAAGAAGAACCGCCGCAACGACCCGGACCGGCTCGAGCTCAAGAAGTTCTGCCCGAACTGCGGCAAGCACCAGGCACACCGCGAATCGCGCTGACGCCGGCAGGTAGGTCGAGTTCCGTGTCGCTGTCGGAGAAGCTCATCGGGAAGCACTTCCGCCACCCCGACCATTACGAGGTCGAGCGCGAGAAGGTCCGCGAGTACGCCACCGCCGTCAAGAACGATGCGCCGTTCTACTTCGAGGACGAGGCGGTCGCCGAACTGGGTTATCGCGGCCTGGTGGCGCCCCTGACGTTCATGTCGGTGTTCGGTTATCAGGCACAGGTGGCGTTCTTCGAGAGCGTGGGCATCGGTATCCACGACGCCCAGATCGTCCAGGTGGACCAAGAGGTGAGGTACCTCGAGCCCATCCAGGACGGCGACAAGCTCTACTACGACGTCTACGGGGAATCCGTGCGGCAGGCGCACGGCACCGACATCATCGTCCTCAAGAGCGTCGTCTCGAACGAGGCGGGCGACATTGTGCAGGAGAGCTACACCACGCTGGCGGGTCGTAGCGACGGAAACGAAGAGAGTGGCTTCAACGATGACTCTGCGTGAGTTCAGTTCGGTCAAGGTCGGCGACGAGTTGCCGGAGCGGATCATCCCGCTGACCCGTCAGGATCTGGTCAACTACGCCGGCGTTTCCGGCGACCTCAACCCCATCCACTGGGACGACGACACCGCCAAGCTGGTCGGCCTGGACACCGCCATCGCACACGGCATGCTGACGATGGGTCTCGGCGGCGGCTATGTCAGCTCCTGGGTCGGCGACCCGGGCGCGGTCACGGAGTACAACGTCCGGTTCACCGCCGTGGTCCCCGTCCCCAACGACGGCAAGGGCGCCGAGCTGGTGTTCACCGGCCGGGTCAAGTCGCTCGATCCCGAGGACAAGACCGTCACCATCGCGATCAACGCCACGACCGGAGGCAAGAAGATCTTCGGCCGGGCGATCGCCAAGGCCAAGCTGGCGTAGGGCGGTATAGCGACAATGGCCCTCAAGACCGACATCCGCGGCATGGTCCACAAGTACGAGGACGGCTACGTCGTCGGCCGGGAGAAGGTGCGCGAGTTCGCCAGGGCCGTCAAGGCCGAGGATCCCGCCAGCTACGAGGACGACGCCGCGGCCGAACTGGGCTACGACGGACTGCTGGCGCCGCTGACGTTCGTCGCCACTATCGGGCTGCTGGTGCAGCAGGACTTCTTCCGCAAGGTCGACACCGGCTTCGAGACCATGCAGATGGTGCAGGTGGACCAGCAGTTCATCTACCACAAGCCGATCAAGGTCGGCGACACCGTGTATCCCGTCATGGAGGTCCACTCGGTGGTGGAGCGGTTCGGCGCCGATATCGTGACCACCCGCAACGTCCTGACCAACCAGCACGGCGAGGTCGTCCTGGAATCGTTCACCACGATGATGGGGCAACAGGGCGACGAGTCGACCAAGATCAAATTCGACCGGGACAGCGGCCAGGTCGTCCGGGTAGCGGATTAGTAGTTCGCACTTTCCCCGATGTAGACTCGGACCTCGGGGTTCTCCCAGAACAAGCGCGCTGTCCGGCCGGTTCCGATTGACCGCTCGGGGGGCGCGCGAGTTATGTGGGGACCGCGACCCGCGGCGATGACGAGCCTGAGCTTGCGAAGGTGAGGAGTGCCGCAGAACGACAGAGGGGCGTAGCTCAACTGGCAGAGCAGCGGTCTCCAAAACCGCAGGTTGCAGGTTCAAGTCCTGTCGCCCCTGCTCAACTGAATACTGCCGAGGTGGAACACTGGAGAGTGTCCGCCAAGCCGAAGAAGCGACGAAGGAGCGTGCGGTGAGCGACGAGCTCGAGAATGCTGACGCCGCGGGCGTGGTGACTCCGCAACGTCCCACGGGTAAGCGTTCGCGGCGTCGCGCGCTCGAGGCCAACACCGACGAGAGCCCCGAGACCACCCTCGAGGCGTCCGACGACACCGCGGCCGGCGACACCGGAGCCGTCGCGGTCAAGGTCAAGCCCGCCAAGAAGGCCACCGACAAGCCGCGCGCCCGCAACCCGTTCACCTTCGTCTTCACCTACCTCCAGCAGGTGGTGGCAGAGCTTCGCAAGGTCATCTGGCCCAACCGGAAACAGATGGTCAGCTACACGACGGTCGTGCTGGCGTTCCTGGTGTTCATGGTGACGCTGATCGGCCTGGCCGACCTGGGTCTGGCCAAGCTGGTGCTGCTGGTCTTCGGCTAGCAGCCCGGCATTCGAGAGACGCAAGAGAGGACTGACAACGTGACCAGCTTCGAGGGCGAGACGCCCACGGGTGAGTCCGTCGACGTGATCGCCGAAGCGGCGGAAGCCGTCGAGCCTGCCGTGGCTGCGCCGCTCGACGAGGTGGTCGACGATCAGGCGGTCACCGAGGAGGAAGCCGAACAAGACGATGCCGACGTGGATCCCGCCGTTGCGCTCAAGCAGGAGCTGCGCAGCAAGCCGGGCGACTGGTACGTCATCCACTCCTACGCCGGGTACGAGAACAAGGTGAAGGCCAACCTCGAGACCCGCGTGCAGAACCTCGACGTCGGCGACTACATCTTCCAGGTAGAGGTCCCCACCGAAGAGGTCACCGAGATCAAGAACGGTCAGCGCAAGCAGGTCAACCGCAAGGTGCTGCCTGGCTACATCCTGGTCCGGATGGACCTGACCGACGACTCATGGTCGGCGGTACGCAACACCCCCGGTGTGACCGGCTTCGTCGGCGCCACCTCACGGCCCACGTCGCTGTCGCTGGACGATGTCGTGAAGTTTCTGCTGCCGCAGGGTGCCGCGAAGAAGGCGGCCAAGACCACCGCTGCGGCTGGTGCGGCCGGTAGCTCCGAGGCCACCCTCGAGCGGCCCGAGATCCTGGTCGACTACGAGGTCGGCGAATCGGTCACCGTCATGGACGGCCCGTTCGCCACCCTGCCGGCGTCGATCAGCGAGGTCAACGCCGAGCAGCAGAAGCTCAAGGTGCTCGTGTCGATCTTCGGTCGCGAGACACCCGTCGAACTGACCTTCACCCAGGTCGCCAAGATTTAGCAAGTCGGGCCCCGAGCCCAAACCCACAGAAGAAGAAGTAAAGGAAACACCACACCCATGGCCCCCAAGAAAAAGGTCGTCGGGCTGATCAAGCTGCAGATCCAGGCCGGGCAGGCCAACCCCGCCCCGCCGGTCGGCCCTGCGCTCGGCCAGCACGGCGTCAACATCATGGAGTTCTGCAAGGCGTACAACGCAGCGACCGAGTCGCAGCGCGGCAACGTCATCCCCGTCGAGATCAGCGTCTACGAGGACCGCAGCTTCACGTTCGCGCTCAAGACCCCGCCCGCCGCCAAGCTGCTGCTCAAAGCGGCCGGCGTACCGAAGGGTTCCGGCGAGCCGCACAAGACCAAGGTCGCCAAGGTGACCTGGGATCAGGTCCGTGAGATCGCCGAGACCAAGAAGGAAGATCTCAACGCCAACGACATCGACGCCGCCGCGAAGATCATCGCCGGGACCGCCCGGTCGATGGGCATCACAGTCGAGTAGCTTGTCGGATCGACCAGACCTGGGTCGAATAATCCGATTCGTGGGAGGGCTGGCATCGGCCCGCGAACCACGACCTCTGAACACAAGGAGACACCAATGAGCAAGAACAGCAAGGCCTACAAGGAAGCCGCCGAGAAGGTCGACAAGACCCGGCTCTACTCGCCGCTCGAGGCCGCCAAGCTGGCGAAGGAAACCTCGTCCAAGAAGCAGGACGCCACCGTCGAGGTCGCGATCCGGCTCGGCGTGGATCCCCGAAAGGCCGATCAGATGGTGCGTGGCACCGTCAACCTGCCGAACGGCACCGGTAAGACCGCCCGCGTTGTGGTGTTCGCGGTCGGTGACAAGGCCGAGGCTGCGCAGGCTGCCGGCGCCGACGCTGTCGGCAGTGACGACCTGATCGAGAAGATCCAGGGCGGCTGGCTGGACTTCGACGCCGCGATCGCCACCCCGGATCAGATGGCCAAGGTCGGCAAGATCGCGCGCGTGCTGGGCCCGCGTGGCCTGATGCCGAACCCCAAGACGGGAACCGTGACGCCGGATGTGGCCAAGGCCGTCACGGATATCAAGGGCGGCAAGATCAACTTCCGCGTCGACAAGCAGGCGAACCTGCACTTCGTGATCGGCAAGGCGTCCTTCGACGAGAAGCAGCTGGCCGAGAATTACGGCGCCGCGCTCGACGAGATCCTGCGCGCCAAGCCGTCTTCGTCGAAGGGCCGGTACCTCAAGAAGGTCACCGTCTCGACCACCACCGGCCCCGGGATCCCGGTGGACCCGGGCGTCACTCGTAACTTCACGGAAGACCAGTAAGGTCGAGGGGCTCCGGCGCCGCTCATATCGGATAACAAGAGCCCCTTCGGGGGCTCTTGTTCGTACTGTCCGCTACCGTTCGCACTCGGCGACGCGGCGCAGCAGGAACGCCCGCCCCGGTTCGGATGTGTTGGCTTCGAGGGCTTTCCGGTACCAGGTGGCCGCCTCCCGGTATCGCCCGGCGCGCCGGAGCAGATCGGCGCGGACGGTGGGCGCCAGATTGGATCGCGCCAGCCGCGGATCGTCGGCGACCTGGTCCAGTGCGCTCAGCCCGGCCGCCATGCCGTCGCGGAAGCCGATGGCCAGCGTGCGGTTTGACCGCACTACGGGCGAATCCGTGGTGGCCAGCAGCTTGTCGTAGGCCGCGCAGATGAGGTGCCAGTCGGTCTGCTCCCAGGTGAGTGCGGTGGCGTGCGCGGCGGTGACCACCGCTTGGGGCAGACGGCCCGGTCGAGCCCGCGGCCATCTCAACCGCCGCAATCCACGGTCCATCCGATCGCGGTCCCACCTCCCACGGTCCTGCTCGTCGAGCGGCACCAGGGCACCGGACCCGTCGACCCTGGTCGATCGTCGCGAATCATGAAGTAACACAAGGGCTGCCAGTGCGTGCGCATCCAGTTCCGTCGGCATCAGGGTGCACAGCTCGTCGCGGATGGCCGACGGCTCGCCGGTGGACCAGTATCCCGCGCTGAAGACCGAGTAGATGCACGCCAGCACGTGCGGGGTGCGCTGCGGCAGGAGTTCGGCGGGCGGTAGCCGGAATGGGATGTTGGCATTGCGGATCTTGTGCTTGGCGCGCGTGATCCGTTGGCCGACAGCAGTTTCACTCTGCAGCAATGCGCGGGCGATCTCGGCGACCGCCAGACCCGACACCAGCCGCAGCGTCAGCGCCAGCTGCGACGTGTGCTCCAGCGCCGGGTGGGCGCAGGTGAACATCATCCGTAGTTCGTCGTCACGCACCGGGTGGGGGTCGACCGCGCCGTTGTGGTTCAGGGAATCTTCGAGCACGGCGGCCAATTCCTCTCCCGGACGGAGAGTTTCGCGACGCAGGCGGTCCCTGGCGCGGTTACGTGCAACCGTCCGCAGCCATCCGCAGCGCTTCGGTGCAGGCGGCCTGCGCGGCATCCTCGGCGACGGTCAAGTCACCACACCAGCGCGTGAGCGTCGCGACGGTCGGCCCCCACGGGAGCCGGAAGACGGCGTCGAGGTTCACCCGGTCACGGGCCGGACACCCCGGCCAGTTGGCGGACCTCCACGGCGGAGGCGGGGATCATCGATGAGATCTTGATCGTTTCGTTTCGTTGCGGTCTGCGGCGCGCAGCAGATAGCAGCCGCTGGCCACCTCGGCGCCCTCCGGGAACGGCCCGTCGGTCAGCACCGTCCGCTCGTCGCGGTGCCCGGTGAGTGCAGCGGCGCTCCGCCGCGGATGTTTTCGCCTGCGGCCCTTCCGAATTCGGCGTGATCGCACAGGTCGCTCGCGAACTGCTCGCTGCTCTGCGGATGGATGTCCTCGGGCGCCTCGAGCAACAAGGCCATCCAGTCGTTGCCGACGGGGCCGGTGGGCGCGGTCCAGAATGCGAGGGGGCGCACCTCGACCGCGCCGTGGCGTGCCGCGTGCCGCGCCGGCATCGTCGTCAGGCGGCTGCGCCCTGCTTCAGGTACGTCACCAGGCTCACATCGATCGACTCGTCGATGAAGTAGTACTGGCAGCCCTTCAGATACCGCATGTAGCGGTGGTAGTTCTCCTCGTCGGTGGCTGCGACGGCGGCGTCCTTGTTCTGCTCGAGGCGGTCGGCCCAGATGCCGAGGGTCTTGATGTAGTGATTGCGCAGGGACAGGGCCTCGGGCACCACGAAGCCGGCCTTCTCGCCATGCTCGATCATCATCTGGGTGCTCGGAATACGGCCGCCTGGGAAGATTTCGGTGATCATGAACTTGACGAAGCGCGCCAACTCGAAGGTCAGCTTCTTGCCGCGGGCACTGAGGTCATATGGGTGATAGCCGACGCTGCTCTGGATCGTCATCCGGCCGTCCTCGGGCAGGATGTCGAAGCAAGTCTTGAAGAAATCGTCGTAGCGTTCGAAGCCGAAGTGCTCGAATGCCTCGATCGAGACGATCCGGTCGACCGGCTGGTGGAACTGCTCCCAGCCCTCCAGGCGCACGTCGAACGTGCGCTCGGTGTCGAGCTTGCCCAGCAGCTGGGTGCAGTAGGCCTGCTGGTTCTTGCTCAATGTCAGTCCAATGACGTTGACGTCGTACTTCTCGATGGCGCGCTGCAGGGTCAGGCCCCACCCGCAACCCACCTCGAGCAGCGTCATACCGGGTTTGAGGTCCAACCGGTCGAGGTGCTGATCGACGTTGGCGATCTGCGCCTCCGACAACGTGACATCCGGGCCGGTGAAGAAGGCGCAGCTGTATTTGCGCGTCGGATCCTGGAAAACGCCGAAGAAGTCGTCGGATAGGTCGTAGTGCGCCTGGATATCTTCGAAATGCGGACGCATCTCGTCGGTGCCTGCCATCCCTGATCACTGCCTTTCCATGCTGAGCTACAGTCGATCGACCAGCTGTGAAACGCACCATACCTGTGAATCCATCCAGACCGAAACGACCTCGACGGTCAGTTCCCGCGCAGGCGGGATACCAACCGCCTTACTTCTCCAGCGTGAACTG
Source organism: Acidobacteriota bacterium (assembly GCA_022708865.1). Taxonomy (GTDB): domain Bacteria; phylum Actinomycetota; class Actinomycetes; order Mycobacteriales; family Mycobacteriaceae; genus Mycobacterium. Next base: position 6,436 of record JAKIXW010000044.1, on the reverse strand, counting down.
GCATACGTCGATCTGGCGCTGCCGGAACATCTTCGCGCATCCGGTCAGGTACTTCATGTAGCGGTCGTACACCTCTTCGGACTGGATCCGGATCGCGTCCTCACGATGCGCCTCCAGCGCCTGCGACCACAGATCCAGGGTGCGTGCGTAGTGCGGCTGCAGGCGCTGCTCACGGGTGCAGGTGAAGCCGCCCGCGGTCGCGCGTTCGTGCACCATCTCGATGGACGGTAGCCGCCCGCCGGGGAAGATCTCGGTCATGATGAACTTCACGAACCGCGCGAGCTCGAAGGTGACGGGGATACCCTGTTCCTGCGCATGGGCGGGGTTGAACGCCACGATGGTGTGCAGCAGCATGACGCCGTCGCTGGGCAATGCCTTGTGTGCCATGTCGAAGAAGTCCGCATAGCGATCGTGACCGAAGTGCTCGAACGCGCCGATCGACACGATCCGGTCGATCTGTTCGTCGAACTGCTCCCAACCCTGCAACAGCACCTTCGCGGTGCGGCTGCCCGGCGTATCGGCGAAAAGTGATTCCACATGCGCCGCTTGGTTTTTCGACAACGTCAGGCCGATGACGTTGACGTCGTAGCGGTCCATCGCGCGCTTCATCGTGCCGCCCCAGCCGCAGCCGACGTCGAGCAGCGTCATACCCGGCTCGAGGCCGAGCTTGCCCAGCGCCAGGTCGATCTTGGCGGTCTGGGCCTCTTCGAGCGTCATGTCGTCGCGCTCGAAGTAGGCGCAGCTATAGGTGCGCGACGGGTCGAGGAAAAGCCCGAAGAAGTCGTCGGACAGGTCGTAGTGGGCCTGGACCTCTTCGAAATGAGGGGTGAGTTTTCTCGGCACAGCCGAACGCCTTCCTGCTCAGCTCGAGGCAGTCACCGCGTTCCCCGCAACGCATCGTTCGATTCCACCCCGATGCGGTTACCCGGCCGAGGCTACACTGGCCGAGATGTTTGCCGCCAACTCCGCGACGATCGGCTCCCAAAGGGGCTCGGGCAATTCGTGGCCCATGCCGGGGAACAGCACCAGCCGCGCCCCGGGGATGTTCCGGGCGATCGCCCGGCCACCGGACGGGCGCATCAGCCGGTCCGCCTTGCCGTGGATGACGACGGTGGGGGCGGTGATCCGGCGGTCGTAGTGGCGCAGGCTGCCGCTGCCGAGCACCGCGCCGAAGTGCCGCGCCACGCCCACCGGGTAGTAGCTGCGATCGTAGGCCTCTTCGGCGTCGCGGCGCAGCCGGTCCTCGGGTGCGGGATACGCCGGGCTGCCGATGATCCGCCACACCCGGACCGAGTTGTCCACGATGACGTCGCGGGGTGAACCCGGTTCGGGGCCCTTGATCACCGAGAACAGGGCCTTGGGCGCCGGCGGCGGCAGCAGGGCCTGGTTGTTGCTGGAGAAGATGACGCCGAGCGACGCGGTGCGGTGGGCGTGCCGGGCGGCCAGAACCTGGGCGATCATCCCGCCCATCGAAGCGCCGACGACGTGCGCCCGCTCGATGCCGAGGTGGTCCAGGAGCGCGGCGCCGTCGTCGGCCAAGTGCTCGACGGTGTAGACCGCCGGACTGGGCCGACCGACGAACGAGCGCAGCATCGAGGCGTACTGCGAGCCGCCGGCGCGCTGGCCGTCGAGCTTGCTGGACAGCCCGACGTCTCGGTTGTCATAGCGGATCACCCGCAGGCCGCGCTGCACGAGCTTCTCGCAGAAGCCGTCCCGCCAGAGCAGCAACTGGGCGCCGAGGCCCATGATGAGCAGCACCGCCGGGTCGTTCGGGTCGCCCATGTCCTCGTAGTAGATGTCGAGGTCGCCGGACTTGGCCCTGCCGGTACGCATTTGCATTCAGGCCTCCGGCTTCTTCGCGTCGAGATCGGTGCGGTGCTCACGACTGACCTCCACCATGAAGTTGGCGAAGTATCCGGAGAACTGGGGATCGCTCATCATCTGCCACCGGGGCGCGAGCAGCTTCATGTAGCGCTCGACGTAGAGGAACTGCTTGCCGATCAGGACCAGTTCGCGCGGCAGCTTGACGTCGTAGGCGTCGGCAAGCGTCGAAAGCTGCTTACCGATATCGGCGTACGACATGTCACCCAGGGTCTTCATCGTCAGCGGTTGGGCGAACGCTTCGAGATCCTTGGCGGCCTGCGCCTCCGGTTTGGTGGTGCCCACCGCGCCCAGCAGGACGACGATCTTGCCGGCGGCCGCGTGGTCCTTCTTGACCAGCAGCGCGTGCACCAGCTCGCGCAGCAGCCAGCGGGTGCGCGGGTCGATCCGGCCCATGATGCCGAAGTCGAGGAACACCACCCGGCCCTGTTCGTCGACCAGCAGGTTGCCGGCGTGCAGGTCGCCGTGGAACAGACCGTGCCGCAGACCGCCCTCGAAGGTGGAGAACAGCAGCGCTTTGACCAGTTCCTCGCCGTCGAAGCCCTGCTTGCGAATGGCGGCGACGTCGTCGATGCGGGTGCCCGCGACCCGCTCCATGGTCAGCACGCGTTCGCTGGTGAAATCCCAGTGCACGTCGGGCACCTTGATGTTCTTGCCCAACGGGGACGCCTGCAGGTGCGTCACCCAGGCCTCCATCGACTGCGCCTCGATGCGGAAGTCGAGTTCCTCGGCGAGGTTGTCGGAGAAGTCGGCGACCACATCTTGGGCGGACAGCCGCCGGCCGAGCTTGGCGACCTCGACGACCTGCGCGAACCGCTTCAGGATCTGCAGGTCCGCCGCCACGCGGCGACGAATACCCGGCCGCTGGATCTTGACCACGACCTCCTCGCCGCTGTGCAGGGTGGCGTAGTGCACCTGGGCGATGGACGCCGACGCGAACGGCGTTTCCTCCCACTGCGCGAACAGGTTCTGCGGCTCGTCGCCGAGTTCCTCGGTGAAGAGTTTGTGGACCTCGTCGCTGTCCGCGGCGGGGACGGCGTCGAGCAACGTGCGGAACTCCCGGGACAGCGGCTCGCCGAACGCACCGGGGCTGGACGCGATTATCTGGCCGAACTTGACGTAGGTGGGGCCCAGGTCGGAGAACAGCTGGGGGATCTCCGTGATGACCTTGGTCTGCCACGGTCCCCGGGCGGGCAGCTTGGCGAGCACGCGTGCGCCGGTGCGGGTGAGCTGCCAGCCGGTGGTCCCGAGCCGGATCGCCTCGAACGGCAGCGGAACCCGGTCGAGTTTGGCGACCTCACGGTGTTTGGTCGAACTCATTCTCGTAGTGTGCCAAACCGCACTCGAGCGCTCCGAATCCGCGTGCGGCCGCGGCACGGCCCGGGTCGGCGAATTGTATTTGCTGCGTGGCCTTTGCTGTCAACTCGATAAGAATTTGCCGAAGAGGGTCGACGAGCGGGTTCTCCGGTTTCTATCATTGGCCATCAATAGGCTATCTACATGTACAGATGCAGTGATCATCCGCGCGTGTCGATGCTTACCGAGCGAAAGAAATGGCTTTGCGACAGGGAAGGTGAAGCTGTGGCTATTCCGATTGCTGACGGTTTTCCCGACGAGTCCACTCCCATCGATCGCGGCGCGCCGCGATTCGAGACGTCCTGGCGGATTACCTGGTCGATTGTCGGGTTGTGCCTGGTCCTGGTGGCCGTCGTGGTGCTGTTCCTGATGCGCATCGCCGTCCCGGCCTGACGTGGTGACCGTCGGCGCCGATGATCCGCAGGTGCTGGTGCTCTATCTGGCGATGGTGGGGTGACTTCGAGACACTCGGGCCGCCGGAGGTCATCGACGCCGCCCGGGCGGTCTCGGCGCGGCTGGCGCCGGGGACGTGACATCTAGCGGGTGGGCCGGTGCCGGATGGGCGTGCGCAGCCGCGACGAGGAGGAATGCCAGCGCAATCGCAGCATCAACAATCGGCGATGCGCCTGCCAGCCCATCGACAGCGGATCCCGCCACCCCGGCTCGGTCCTGTTCTCGCTCACAATGACTCCACTGTGGCACAGGAACACCGAATGGGCTCGCGGCGTGGGCCGACTCACACGTGAACTGTTCCCCAACAGTGATCGACCGGCGATCACCCGGCGACGACGTCGGTGATCAGCGGCACGCCCGGACGGTAGGCCAGATGCAGGTACGACGGCGCGTCGAGCACCACGAAATGCGCCCGCTGGCCCAGCGCCAGACCGCCAACATCGGTGCGCCGCAGGGCCGCCGCGCCGCCGGCCGTCGCCGACCACAGCGCCTCGGCGGGTGTGAAGCCCATGTCGCGCACCGCGATTGCGATACAGAAGGCCATGCTCGTCGTGTAGGAACTGCCCGGGTTGCAGTCGGTGGCCAGCGCCACCCGCACCCCGGCCTCCAGGAAACGACGACCGTCGGGATAGCCGGCCCGCGTGCTGAACTCGGCGCCCGGTAGGAGCGTGGCGACGGTGACGGCCGACGCCGACGCAAGGGCCTCGATGTCGGCGTCGGTCGCAAAGGTGCAGTGGTCCACCGACGCGGCGCCCAGTTCGACACCGAGACGGATGCCCTCGCCCGGGCCGAGTTGGGCGGCGTGCAGTCGCGCTGTCAGCCCAACGGCCGCACCGGCTTCCAGGATCGTCCGCGCCTCGTCGACGTCGAACGCGCCGCGCTCACAGAACACGTCGATCCAGCGGGCGTACGGTTGGCATTCGTCGAGCATCTCCCCGACCACCGAACGCACGTACCCGTCGCGGTTCGCCCGATATTCCGCAGGCACCACGTGAGCCCCGAGAAATGTTGTCTCCTCAGTGAATTCGCGCGCAATGCGCAGTGAGCGCACTTCGTCGGGGGTCCGCAGGCCGTACCCGCTCTTGGTCTCGAACGTGGTGACGCCGGCGCGGCGCAGCTCGGCCGACAGCCGGGCGACGTTGGCGCTCAGCTGGGCATCCGTGGCCGCGCGGGTGGCGGCCACGGTGGTGGCGATGCCCCCGCCGTCGTAGGGGACACCCGCCATCCGGGCCGCGAATTCGCGAGCCCGGTCGCCCGCGAACACCAGATGCGCATGGCTGTCCACGAATCCCGGGATCACCGCCGCGCCTTCGAGATCCACGCTGTCGTCGGCCGCGGGGGCCCGGCCGTACGCGCCGACCCAGCTGACCACACCGTCGTCGACCACCAGCGCCGCGTCGGTCAACAGCCCCAGTGGGGAGCCGTCACCGAGGGTCGGATCGTTGGTGACCAGTTCGCCGATATTGGTGTAGACGGTGCTCATCGGTCCTCCAGCGCTGAGCGGATCGCCGCTGTCAGCGCGGCTCCGGTGTCCGGGACGCTGACATGGGTGCGATCCACCACCACCGGGCGACCGTCGATCACCACGTCGGTGACGTCGTCGGCGGCGGCGGCGAAGACGGCCGTCTCCGGGGTCGGCCCACCCCCGGCGGTGCGCACCGAATTCAGGTCGACGGCAACCAGATCGGCTGGGGCACCCACCCGCAACACACCGGCATCGGGCCGGCCCAGGGCGCGGTGGCCGTCGGCGGTGGCGCAACCCAGCAGCCGGGCGGCCGGGAACAGCCCGCGTTCCCGGCGGTAGAGCCGTTCGTCGAGTTCCACCGCGCGTGCCTCCTCGAAGAGGTCGATGACGGCGTGGCTGTCCGACCCGAGACTGAACGTACCGTCGATCAGGGCCGCGGCCGGGCCGATCCCGTCGCCGAGATCGCGTTCGGTGGTGGGGCAGAAGCACACGCCGGTGGCGCTGCCGGTGAGGTCGGCGACATCGCGCTCGGTCAGATGCGTCGCGTGCACCGCGGTGGTCCGCGGCCCGAGCACCCCGTGTTCGCGCATCAGGGCGGTCGGGGTGCAGCCGTGCGCCGCCAGACACTGTTCCACCTCGCCGGTCTGCTCGGAGGAGTGGATGTGCAGCGGCGCATTTCGGTCCGCCGCCCAGTCGGCCACGGTCCCCATCTGATCGGCCGGTACCGCGCGCACCGAATGGATCGCCGCGCCGATCGTCACCGACTCCGGTGCGCGCAGGGCGTCGACCCGCTGTGCCCAGCGGTCGGCGTCGCCGTCCCCGAAACGTCGCTGCGGACCGTCCTCCAGTCCCGCGCCGTCGATCCCGGTGCTCAGGTAGCAGGTGTCCAGCAGGGTCAACCGCAATCCGGCGGCGGTGGCGGCGTCGATCAGGGCGTGGCCCATCGCGTTCGGGTCGGCGTAGCGCCGGCCCGCGCCGTCGTGATGCAGGTAGTGGAACTCGCCGACGGTTGTGACGCCCGTGCGGAGCAGTTCGGCGAAGTTGCGGGTGCACAGGCTTTCAAACTCGTCTTGCGACAGACGTTCGACCAGGCCGTACATCGCCTCGCGCCAGGTCCAGAAACTGTCCTCCGTGTTGCCGCGCTGCTCGGTGAGGCCCGCCATGCCGCGCTGGAAGGCGTGGCTGTGCAGGTTGGGCAGCCCCGGCAAAGCGACGCCGGCATGGGTCTCCGCGCCGTCGGCCGGCACGCCCGGGTCGACCGCGGCGATCCAGCCCTGCTCG
>JAKIXW010000449.1 GCA_022708865.1 Acidobacteriota bacterium | reverse complement strand
CTGGACATCGGTATCGGGTGCCTGCGCAAGGAGGTATTCGAGCAGCCCGATCATCGGAGTGATGCCGATGCCGGCCGAGATCAGCACCACCGGCGCAGAACCCGGGGTGGGCAGATCGCCGAACGGCACCGTGACGTCGAGCAGATCACCGACGACCACGTTGGTGCGGATCCAGTTGGACACCTCGCCGGCGGGATGGTCCCCTTCGGCATCGACGGGCTTGACCGCGAACGTCAGCTCGCCGGTTCCCGGTGCGTTGACCAGGCTGTACTGGCGCAGCTGACGGGCACCGTCGGGCAGCGTCACGCCGACCGAAACATATTGCCCGGCAACGAAGGTCACCGAATCCTCGGCCTTGACGGTGATCAGGACGGCACCGGAGGGATCATCGACCCGGTCGGTGACCCGCAGCCGGCGGAAGACGTCGCCGTCGGAAACCCCGGCGGTCGAGTACAGGCCCCGCTCGGCGCTGATCAGCGTGTCGGCCATGATCCAGTACACGCGGTCCCACGCCTCGGCCACCTCGGCCGTCACCGTCTCGGCGCCGAGCACCTCGACGATCGCGCCGAACAGATTGTCGTGCACGATCGGGTACTGCTCGGCCGTGATGCCCAGCGACGCGTGCTTGTGCGCGATCCGGGACATCATCTGAGCCGGGTGGGGGAGTTCGGGATCGACGAGGTGGGTGGCGAACGTCGCGATGGACGCGGCCAGGGCCCGCTGTTGGGCACCCTGCGCCTGGTTGCCACGGTTGAACAGATTGCGCAGCAGTTCAGGGTGATTCCCGAACATCCGCCGGTAGAAGGTAGTGGTGATCTCGTCGATGTGGGCACCGATCAGGGGCAGGGTCGCCCGCACGATCTCGGCGTGGGCCGGCTCCAGTTCCACGGTGTCGATGACGGTCATGACGGATTCCTTTCAGTTGTGATTGACAGAACGGTCGAAAGCCTTCTGGCTCCGGCCAAGTCCATGAGGGTGTGCTGGTCGAGTTCGGCGTAGAACGCCTCCTTGGCCTCGGCCAGCGCGCGGCGCAACCGGCAGCCCGCGATGAGCGGGCAGGTTCCCTGGCCGTGGCAGTCGATGACCTCGCGGTCGCCTTCGAGTTCGCGAACCAGCCAGCCGATCGAGACGTGCCGGCCCGCGTCGGTGAGCTCGAGGCCGCCGACCCGGCCGCGGCGCGCGTTCACCAGCCCGAGTTCGACCAGTTTGGAAACGGCCTTGGCGATGTGATGCTCGGAAGCGCCGGCGGCCACGGCGATGCGTCGGGTGGTGATCCGCTGGTCCCGCGACTCACCTGCGGCCAGCAGCATCATGGCGCGCAAGCCGAGATCGGTGAAGCGGGTCAACTGCATGACCCAGACGCTATTAAATACGCATCTCAGATGCGACTTTTAGCGACGTGGTGTCAAACACCAGGATTCGTGCGGCTTTTCTACCTGCGCATCAGTGCCGGGGGAGAGCTGCGTCACCGCCCAGGGCCGCGGAAACCTCGCCGGCAACACGCACACCGGACTCGATCGCGCCCTCGATGTAGCCGGCGTGTTCGCCCGCGGTTTCGGCTCCCGCCCAATGGATGTGGCCCGTGGGTTCGGCCGAAACCGGCAGGAGGCCGTCCGTGTGTCCGATGATCGGCAGCGCGAC
>JAKIXW010000448.1 GCA_022708865.1 Acidobacteriota bacterium | reverse complement strand
CGCTGGCGAAGCCGTTCACATCGAGTACCGTCTCGTAGGATTTGACCGAGGAGTAGAACGCAATCTGCTGCGCCAGTTCGCGCCTGGCGACCTCGGCGTCGTCGTGGATGGCGCACATCACCATGGAAATGATTTCCACGTCATTGGGGTCGCGGCCGGTGTGCGCGGCGCCCCTGGCGATAGCGGGCCGGACGACCTCTTCGACGTAGGTGGTTGTGAACAGCGGATGTCCGGCTAGGCCGTCGGCCACCCGCCCGGCCGCCTCGCACATCCGGGGCCGGACACCGGCAGTGACGATCGGGATCGGCCGGCTGGAGGGTCCCACGTCGCCGGTCGGGGTGAGATTCATTCTGTAGAAACGGCCCTCGTGATGGATCGGGCCTTCATGCAGGTTCCATATCCGGCGCAGCAGCATCACGAGTTCTTCCATCCGCAGGGCGGGTGCGGAGGTGTCGGGCACGCCGTGCCAGTCGCCCATCATCCGTTTGGTGCCGTTGCCGATGCCGAGTACCAGTCGTCCGTTGGAGAGTTCGTCGAGGTCGCGCGCCTCGGTGGCCAGCACCAGGGGGCTTCGGCCGACGCCGTAGAGAATGGAGGAACCGATCCGACAGTTCTGGGTGCTGTTGGCCATCGCGGCCATGGAGATCGATCCGGACCGAGAATAGAACTCCGAGGCCCATACGGCGTCGAACCCGGCCGCATCAGCGGCCTGGGCGGTCTGGGCCAGTGACTTCAGATCCGCGCCGAGAACCGACAGGCCGTAGGTGCTCATGACTGGTCTCCTGTGCGCGGGCGCAGCCCGTCGAACATGACGGCGCTGAGGGTGCTGGCGACCACCGTCTCGTCGAGGTGGTTATCGGTGACCAGGTACATGAGTGCATTGATGGTGACCGCGCCGAACAGCGCAATCGACGTCGATCGCGCATCGGGCTGAGCGACGAGGGATCCGTCGCGGGCCCCTTCGATGAGCAGGGTTTCGACGGGTTGTTGGTAGGCGGTATTGATCATCTCGGCGATAGCCGGCATGCGGGCCGCTCGTCCCAATTCGCCGATGAGTGCACGGCATACCGCTGGCCGCTGCGCCATTGCCCGCAGTTGTGCGCGGATCACGAGTTCGAGGCGTTCGGCACCGGTGCCGCCGGTGTGCACGATCGCGGTCACAGCATCGAAGATGTCCTTGAGGAGGTCTTCGAGCAGGAAAGCAAGGATGTCCTCTTTACCGGCGAAGTAGTAGTACAGCGTCGCTTTCGGCACACCGGTCACCGCGGCGACGTCTTCGATCTTGGAGTCGTTGAGCCCCTTCTCGGCGAACAAGTCCGCCGCGGCGGGAAGCCGGTCAGAGATCTGACGTGGAATCTTGCGCATTGCCCCCCTGTCCCGTTCGGCCGGTTTAGACTGCGAGTCTAAACCGTCGTTACTTTGGTGGTCGGAGGTCTTGGTGGTCTCGGTGCAAATTCGTTACGACCCGTTCGACGCCTCGATTCTCAACGACCCCTATCCGACGTATCGGTCGTTGCGTGACACGGCTCCGGTGTACCGCGCCGAGGAATCCCATACCTGGGTGTTGAGCCGGCACGCCGACGTCCAGGCCGCAGCACTGGATCACGGCACGTACTCCTCGGTGGACGGCATCTTCCCCACCCC
>JAKIXW010000447.1 GCA_022708865.1 Acidobacteriota bacterium | reverse complement strand
AGCAGATCCTGATCGAGGGCACCGAGATCAGCGGTGATGCCCAGGTCCAGCCCGTCATCATGGCCGTCCAGCTGGCGCTGACGGCGCTCTGGCGGTCCTACGGCGTCGAACCCGACACGGTCATGGGTCACTCGATGGGCGAGATCACCGCGGCCGTCGTCGCCGGTGTGCTCGCCCCCGCTCAGGGGATCAAGATCATCGCGCGGCGCTCGAAGGTGATGTCGAAGATGGCCGGGCAGGGCGCGGTGGCGCTGCTCGAACTGGACGCCGAGGCAACCGAGGCGCTCATCGCCGACTACCCCGGCGTCGAGATCACGGTGTACTCGTCGCCGCGCCAGACCGTCGTCGCGGGTCCGGTGGACCAGGTGGATGCGGTGATCGCCGCTGTGGCCGCCCAGGACCGCTTCGCGCGGCGGGTCAAGATGGAAGTCGCCTCGCACACCGCGCTGATGGATCCGATCCTGTCGGAGCTGGCCGAGGCGCTGGCCGACACCACGCCGGCCGAGCCGGCCATCCGGTTCATCTCCACCGTCACCGAGGACTCCAGCGCACCGCGGCTGGATGCCGACTACTGGGTGGCCAACGTGCGCAAGCCGGTCCGGTTCAGCCAGGCCGTGGCCGCCGCCGCCGAGCGCTGCGGGACATTCGTCGAGATCAGCCCGCACCCGACGATGACGCACGCCATCACCGAATCGCTCGAGGCCGCCCAGCCGGATGCCTCCGCGCAGGTGGTCGCCACGCTCAAACGCGACGACGACGAAACCCTGTTCTTCCACACCCAGGTCGCGGCCATCGGGCGCACCGACGCCGAGCATGTCCATCCGGGGGCGCCGGTCGTACTGCCACCCACCCCCTGGCAGCACACCCGGCACTGGATCAGCGTGGACAACGCCAGCCGGCGCTCGGGTGCGCCGCCCATGCGGGGAACCCTGCTCGGCGAGCACAGCGTGCTGGCCACCACGCCGCTCCATCACGTATGGCAGGCGCGGCTGGTCCCCGACACCAAGCCCTATCCGGGCGGTCACCGCGTGCACGGGGTCGAGCTGGTGCCGGTTTCCATTCTGCTGCAAACACTTTCTGCTGCCGCCGCAAAGACCGGGTCGTCGACGCTGTCCGATGTCCGGTTCGAGAACCCGATCGTTCTGGATCAGACCCGCCTGGTCCAGGTGGTCACCGACGGTGAACTGGTCACCATCTCGTCCGCGCTGGCCGGTGAGGGTTCGGCACAGCGCTGGGTCCGGCACGCCAGCGGACGCATCGACCGCACCCCGGCCGGCGAGCCGTCGGCAGTGCCGACCACGGCGGTCGGCACTGCCGACGCGGATCCGGGCCCGGATGCGGCTGGGGTGGCCGAGTTGATGGCCGAGTGGGGCGTCGAAGGCCAACCGTTCCCGTGGACCATCGCCACGCACCGGACGACCCCGGATGGGCTGGTGGCCGGCGTCGAGATGGCCGAGCCGTCGGTGGTCGCCCTGATCGACGCCGCGGTCCACGTCGCCCGCCTGGCCGACGGTGCCAACCGGGAGCTGCTGATGCCGGCCGCCGTCGAGAGCATCACGGTGACGGCCGAGTTCGCCGACGGACACGACATGATCGAGGTGCACCGGCGCGCCACGGGTGAGGCAGGGGAGTTGGTGGTCGACATCGCGGTTCGGGGCCCCGACCACGGAGCCGGTATCGAGG
>JAKIXW010000446.1 GCA_022708865.1 Acidobacteriota bacterium | reverse complement strand
GCGGCGCGAAGAGCCAACCAGTTCGATACGCGACCCGCCGCAATTCCAGGCCCACGCACAGTCCAGACCGCGTGTAACTGGTTGGCGGCGCGAAGAGCCAACCAGTTCGATACGCGACCCGCCGCAATTCCAGGCCCACACACAGCCCAGACCGCGTGTAACTGGTTGGCGGCGCGAAGAGCCAACCAGTTTGATACGCGATGATCCACAGATCCGCCAACTGGGCTGGTCCGCACCATGGCACACACGCAGAGTCGACACATGGACCTCACGCAGATGTTCGGACTGCGACCATTCACACCGCGCGAGGTCCTGGAACAGGGCGTCACCTACCGGCAATGGTCGCGCATCCGCCCACAAGTGGTACGACTGCGCCGCGGGGTCTTCGTGACGGCGTTGGGGGACGATGATCGGACCCGGCAGTGCCAGCGCATCGCCGCGGAACTGATCACTCGGACCGATCACTTCGCCGTCGGAACATCCGCAGCCTGTCTCCTGGGACTGCCGAACCCGGGCTTCACCCCATGGGACCGCCTTGATGTCACGATCGGGGGCAAACAGACGCGGTCCAAGCGAGGGGTGCGACGGGCCCCGCATTCGCCCATAGCGACCGACTGGGGTCCCTGCACCAACCTGACCGACACGGCCGTCACGGTGGCCACCGAACTCCCGCTTCCACTGGCCCTCATGGTCACCGACGCGGTGGCACGTCGGCTGGCCGGGACCAAGGATCGCTTCGTGCTCGCGTCCGAGAAGTGCCGCACGGAGGTTCGGCGTCGGCTGACGCACGCCGCCGAAGCCCGGGCGCTGGCACTGGCCGACCCGGCGGCGGAATCCCCGGCCGAGTCCTTCTACCGGGGCCACATGGTCCTGGCAGGTCTGGCCGAACCCCGGTGCGGGGTCGCGCTGCGCGGCGCTTCCGGCAAGCAGTACTTCGCCGATCTGGTGCTCGACAGGCTGATCATCGAGGTGGATGGGGCGCTGAAGTACCGGACCATCGACGACCTGCGCAACGAGAAGAACCGTGAGGACGATCTGCGGGCCATGGGGCATGCGTTCCACCGCGTGCCCGCCGATGACCTGTTCCGCGACCCAACCACCGAGATGTACCGGCTCACGAGTGCACGCGGCAGGCTAGCGTTGCCCGCGTGACCCATCCGCTGAAGGCAGCACTCGGGTCACCGCTGTACCGCAAGCTCCTGGCCATCCGCCTGACCGGGCAGGCCGGCGACGGGATGCTGCAGTCGGCCCTGGCCACCTTCGTCCTGTTCTCCCCGGAGCGGCAGGCCAGTGCCTCCGCGATCGCTGCCGCCTTCGCGATCCTGGCCCTGCCGTACTCGCTGATCGGCCCGTTCACCGGCGTGTTGCTGGACCGGTGGCGCCGCCAGCGGGTTCTCTTCTGGGGCAACCTGCTGCGGGCGCTGAGCATGATCCCGGTCATCTGGTTCACCGCGCAGGGCAACTCGGGTGTCGGACTCGGGATCAGTGTGCTCGCGGCGATCGGGATCAACCGCTTCGTGCTCGCGGGGTTGTCTGCGGCCGTGCCACTGACGGTGCCCGAGCCCAGTCTGACCACGGCCAACGCCATCGCCCCCACCGCGGGCACGATGGCTGCGGCAGTGGCCGCCTTCCTCGGCGTCGGGCTGCGCCAGGCACTCGGCGGGGACGACACCGGATCGGTGGTCGT
>JAKIXW010000445.1 GCA_022708865.1 Acidobacteriota bacterium | reverse complement strand
CCGACCGCATCCCCACCAACTAGAAACAGCAGGACCATTTACACAGATAAGTTGACAACCTCCAATCTGGCTCTTCGCGTTTGGGTGTGGTCGTGTCGTAACGCAAGGCGGCTCGTGGCCTTGTTGAGGATGGGTGTGTCTAGTACGCAACCTTGGAAGGACCACGAGCCATGTACGAGTTTACGAGTGGGGCGGGCGGGTGTGCCCGTGATGCTGCGAGCCTGATTTTCAATCTGCCGGGTTACCGGGTGATTGAGGCGGTGGATCTGCCGTTGGGGGGCCGGCGGGTACGGGTGCAGACCGAGTCTGGGGAGGGGTTCTGCCCTGATTGTGGGGTGGCGTCGGGGCGGGTGCATGCCTGGGTGCAGCAGCGGGTCAAAGACGTCCCGGCCGGTGGCGACGTGGTGCAGGTGGTAGTGCGTAAGCCGCGGCTGGTCTGCCAGCAGCAAGGGTGTCCGCGGGTGACGTTCACCCAGGTCAGTGAGCAGCTGCCGCTGCGGGCGCGGTGCTTGTCGCGGCTGCGCACCGAGGTCGCCGACGCGGTGATCGGCTCGGGGCGTTCGGTGCATGAGGTCGCAGGGGCTTTCCGGTTGTCGTGGTCGACGGTGCAGGCCGCGGTGAGCGCCGCTGCGGTGGATCTGCCCGATGTTGATGCGATGGTGGTGCGCCACTTGGGTGTGGATGAGCACCGGTTCGCCCACGTGCGGTTCTTCCGCGACGAGTACGGGCACTGGCGCCGCGTCGAGCCGTGGATGTCCACGTTCGTCAACGCCGATACCGGCCAGGTCCTGGGGGTGATCGACGGGCGTACCAGCGCCGGGGTCACGGCCTGGCTGGCCGCGCGCAGCCCGGCCTGGTGCGCCCGGGTGGAGGTCGTGGCGATCGACCCCTCAGCGGCGTTCCGCTCAGCGCTGCGCGGGTGCCTGCCGGACGCGGCGATCAGCGTGGACCACTGGCATCTGGTGCGCTTGGCCAACCTGATGCTCACCCGCGTCCGGCAGCGGGTGGCCCGCGAACAACTCGGCCACCGGGGCCGCAAAGACGACGTGGCGTGGGCCCACCGGCTGCTGCTGCTACGCGCCGGGGACCAGCTGTCACCCGGGGCCGCCCACCGCCTCGAGCAGGTCTTCGCCGAGGACGACCCCACCGGCGAGATCCAGGCCGCCTGGCACGTCAAAGAGGCCCTGCGGGCCCTGCTGGCCAGCCCCGACCTGGACACCGCCGAGGCCGCCCGGCAACGGCTGCGGGCCTACGTGCACGCCGCGGACATGCCCGAAACCTCACGCCTGTCAGACACCATCACCACCTGGTGGAAACCCATCGAGGTCTTCATCACAACCGGCGTCACCAATGCCCGTACCGAAGCGGCCAACACGATGGTCAAACACATCAAACGCACCGGCCGGGGCTTTCGTAACCCCGAGAACTACCAAACCCGTATCCTGCTACGCAGCGCCCACCAAACACGGCGGCGCCGACGCTTGACTCAACAAGGCACCACGGTCAACTGCGAATAGCCAGTTTGTCGACGTCGGCGCGGGTCATCAGCGCGCCGGACGACCACTGCACGCCGAGGCCGGTGGACAGTTGGTCGGCGGTCATCCGGATGATGATCTGGCCGCGTCCGGAGGGCCGGTCGATATCGGCGACGGCTTTGTCGGCGATCTCGGCCAGGGCATCGGCGCGGCGCATC
>JAKIXW010000444.1 GCA_022708865.1 Acidobacteriota bacterium | reverse complement strand
AGGCGTGCAGCGAGAACATGGTTGCCTCGACGTCGTGCTTGAGCCCCTCCTCCACGCCGCAGGCGAAGGTGGGCAGCATGAACACCGACTGCAGGTTCTGCTTGTCCAGGATCTTCAGCCGGGCGTCGCGGTTCTGGTACTCGGGATGATCGGCGAGGCTGTCGACCTTCATCAGCGACGCCGGGTTCACGCCTTCGGGGATCTCGCCGCGGAACAACAGGTCCAGGCAGCCAGGTTCGATGATCGGGTCAAACGTCGGGTTCGGGATGAAGTGGTTGACCACACCGCCGAACACCGCCAGCGTGCGCTTGCCGTCCTGCACCATCTGCACACCGCGGCTGCGGAATTCCTTGGGCAGGTGCCGGGTGAATGCATCGACGGGTTCGTAGTAATGGTTGTCGACGTCGATCGCTTCGTAATCCAGCTTGGCCGGCGTGGGCCTCTCCAGCGTGGTCATCGTTTGGTCCTTTCGGTCCGCGCAGTCATTGCAGGGCGCCCGGCATGGGCGGGAAGTTCGGTGCGCGCTTCTCGAAGAACGCCGTGATGCCCTCGATGAAATCGGTCCGCTGCATCGAATCGTGCATCAGCTTCTCGGCCTTGTGGCTGGTTTCGACGATGCCCATCCCGGCGTCGGCGTACAGCTGTTTCTTCATCATCGCCATCGAACTCGGGGCGCAGTTGATCGCCATGTCGTCGGCGTACGCCAGCACCCGGTCCATCAGCTCGTCGCGGGGCACCACTTCTTTGACCAGCCCGAGTTCGGCGGCCTCCTCGGCCAGGAAGATGCGCCCGGACAGCAGCAGCTCGGTGGCGGTGGCCCAGCCCACCAGCCGGGGCAGGATCCAGGAGATGCCGTACTCGGCGACCAGGCCGCGCCGGGCGAACGACGTGGTGAACTTCGCGCCGGCGGCGGCGAAGCGGATGTCGGCCATCAGCGCCTGGGACAGGCCCATGCCGGCGACCGCGCCGTTGATCGCGGCGATCACGGGTTTGGTCAGCTGCGTCAGGAAATACGGGTGCCGGGCCGCCACCATCGCGCTGACGTCGGTCTGGTTGGCGGAGTCGACGGTGACCTCCGAGATGGCATCCAGCCCACCCATGTCCGCGCCGGCGCAGAACGCCCGGCCGGCACCGGTGATCACGACGACCCGGACGCGCGGATCGGCTTCCGCCAGATCGATGTGCCGGTAGAACTCGGCGACCATGTTCCCGCCCCAGGAGTTCATCCGCTCCGGCCGGTTGAACGTCAGGATCGCGACGCCGGAATCCCGGACCTCGTAGAGCAGCGGCGCGGGCCGCACGTCTTCGGCAACGCTCATCGGCGGGCGGTCCTCCTGGGTTTGATCACTCATACTGTATACCTATCGGTAGCGCATTCTGCAACCCTGTCGAACCCCGCGAAAACCACTCCTGAGCTAGGCGGTTCCCACCAGTCCGAGCCGGCGATAGGCGGTCTCTATCCGCGCTTTCGCGGCGTCCGGCAGGATTGCCTGCGGGGCCCGCGAATGCGGGTGATCGCCGACCGGCAATCCGAGCACCGACGCCGCGTGCTTGAACGCCCCGCCCCAGTGGGTGAAGTAATCCGGCCGGCCCGGGTAACACGTGTAGACGCCGGCCATATCGAGGTCGAACTGGCCCATCCCGGTGTCACGCGCGTAATCCATGGCTTCGGTGAGCTTGTCGTTACGGATCAGGTCCCAGTACGGCGTCA
>JAKIXW010000443.1 GCA_022708865.1 Acidobacteriota bacterium | reverse complement strand
GGTCCCCGCCCCAATTCGACGCGATCAGGATGACGTCATCCCCGTCGGTGAAATACCCCAGCGGTGTGTCGAGGCGGCGGCCCGTACGTGCACCCGTCGACGTCAGAACGGCGATCGGCGCAGTGAAGGATGGGCGCAGCCGTCCCCGTGAAGCCTTCATCACGGGAGCCTCGATTGGGACGACGACGCCGCGGTACAGCGCCGTTCCGAGCCGAGTGGACACCAACTTGCCGCCGGCCCACCAGGACAGCGTTCGTTTCCATGGTGCCCGGGCCTGGAGATCGACCCGCGGTATGCCGTTGAGTGTGTCCTTCATACGAGCCCCCCTCGATCATTGAAGCGTAAGCCCGTCACTCGAACGTGGCAACGGTCGTGGGCGGTGGCTCAGCGAGGCTCGCGCACCGAACGGTGCCCGATGCCGCCGAGCAGCGCGACGATCACACCCAGGACCACCAGTGCCCCGCCGCCGGCGAGCGCCAGGTTCAGCCACTGATGCATGCTCGAAATAGACTGCTGAACTATGGATTCGGCGATCTGGCGAGGATTCCCGGAGACGGACCCCAGCGCGCCGTCGAGGTAGCTGCGGCCGATCTCCAGACCGACCCAACCCACGGCGCCCACCAGCAGCAGCGAAACACCCAGTGCGGCAATTGCTTTGCCACGCTTGCGCGCTGCCGCTACGGTCAGCAGCGCACCCAACCCGGCCAGACCCACTAGGCCGACGCTGACCCACGGACCCCAGGTGGCCACGCGCTGCAGTTGGCCGGGGCGCACCGCCGCCGGCACATTCTCCGTCAGCGGCACCGGCAGGGTCTGCGGAACCTCGATGCGATAACTGTTCAGCGTCTGCTGGAACGAACTGTCCGCCAGCATGGGCGCCAGGTCCACCACCCAGCGTCCCTGCGAATCCAGCTGCGACTGCACACTATTGGTGAACATCCACCGGTGCGCCAGCCGATTCGCCTGCGCGAACTGCCCCGGGAATGCCGAACCACCGGTATAGCTCGACGCCAACGCACCCACCACTGTCGTCGGGATTTCGGTGGTCGCAAGGTTCCCGATCTGGCTGGTCAATTCACCGGCGATGGCCTGCTGCAGCGCTGGGTCGGCCGCGGCCCGCTGGGCCAAGGCGGCATAGCCGTCGGCATCGACGATGTTGTGCTGCAACCACATCACCGGCAGGGCTACCGCCAGCGCGGCCGTGGTGAGCAACCACATCAGTGCAGCCAGCACGAACCGCATGCGGCTGCCTCCTCGCCCTGAACCTAGTCGGCGAGCGCACGTCCCACGATCAGCGGATCGGGCTGCCCGACGATGTCGAAGTTCTTGTTGTCGTAGTCGAACTTACTCAACACGTAGCGCATGGCGTTGAGGCGGGCGCGCTTCTTGTCGTTGCTCTTCACCACGATCCACGGCGCGACGTCGGTGTCCGTCTTGGCGAACATGTCTTCCTTGGCGTAGGTGTAGTCGCCCCACTTGTCCAGCGACGCCAGGTCCGTCGGCGAGAGCTTCCACTGCCGCACCGGGTCGACCATCCGGATGGTGAACCGGGTGCGCTGCTCGGACTGCGACACCGAGAACCAGAACTTGATCAGGCTGATGCCGTCGTTGACCAGCATCTGCTCGAACAGCGGCACCTGCGCGATGAACTCGTCGTACTGCCGGGGGCTGCAGAAACTCATCACGCGTTCGACCCCGGCGCGGTTGTACCAGGAGCGATCGAAC
>JAKIXW010000442.1 GCA_022708865.1 Acidobacteriota bacterium | reverse complement strand
CCCCGCCCCTGGGCCCGGTCTGGGTGGCGCTGATGATCATCGGCGCGGCGTCCGGGGTGGCCCTGGGTCAGCAGTGCGCTCGACGACCGATGTGGGTGCTTCCGGCGCTGGCGAAACTGGCCACCGCGTCGGCGCTGGCCGCAGCCGCGATGGCGCTGTTCGCACTCGCCGGCAGCGGGGCGCTGGGCAACTTCGGTCAGGTCGGCATCGAACAGTTGACCTTCGGGCCCGGGGTGTTCCTGTGGTTCTTCGTCGTGGGCGGTGCCACCGTGGTCATGGCCGGTGGTCTGACCCAGCGCCCGCCTCGACCGGTACCCGCCGAGCAGTCCGTTCCCGCCGCTGAGGACGAGCAGGGAGACGCCGTCACCGCGGCCGTCACCGCGCCGGTGGCGGTCGTCGCCGCCGAGTCGGGTGAACCGTCCGAGGATGTCGCGGCGGCCGAGGTCGCCGAGGTCACCGACCCGACCCCGGACGCCGATGTCTCTGGCGCTGCCGACCCCATGCCGGAACCCGAGCCGGACGTGATCCCCGCCGAGTTCCCGGTCGGTCCGCGGGAGCCGGTCGATCTGGACTACCTGGCCGGCCTGCCGGACGCCGAGGACATGTTCGATGTCGACGGTGATCTCGGGCCGGGGGACACGCCGCCGAGCGGCCGGTCCGACACCCACTAGGCTCTAGCGCGTGCCGCCACCGCTCGACGTTCCGCCCAGCGCGCCGGCCCGGCTGGTGGTTCTGGCCTCGGGCACCGGTTCGCTGCTCGCGGCGCTGCTGGATGCCGCCCAGGGTGACTGGCCCGGCCGGGTGGTCGCCGTCGGCGTCGACCGGGACTGCCCGGCTGTGCAGATCGCGCAGGACGCTGGCTTACCCGCGTTCACCGTGCGGGTCCCCGACCATGTCGACCGCGGTGCCTGGGATGTCGCCCTGACCGAGGCGACCGCCGCCCATGAACCGGACCTGGTCGTCTCGGCCGGTTTCATGAAGATCCTCGGCCCGCAGTTCCTGGGACGGTTCCCCGGCCGCATCGTCAACACCCACCCCGCACTGCTGCCGTCGTTCCCCGGCGCGCACGCGGTGCCCGACGCGCTGGCCTACGGCGTCAAGGTCACCGGCACCACCGTGCATCTGGTGGACGACGGTGTGGACACCGGGCCGATCCTGGCGCAGGAGGCCGTGGCCGTGCACGACGACGACGATGTCGACTCGCTGCACGAGCGCATCAAGACCGTCGAGCGGCGGCTGCTGGTGGACGTACTGGCCGGCATCTGCACCCGCGGGCTGCGCGGTGCGGGACGAAAAGTGACCTTCGGATGATGAGGACCGCAGAATGAGCGACGAGAAGAAACCCATCCGCCGGGCATTGATCAGTGTCTATGACAAGACGGGTCTGGCCGAGCTCGCCCGCGGCCTGCACGAGGCGGGCGTCGCCATCGTCTCCACCGGCTCGACCGCGAAGAAGATTGCCGCGCAAGGAGTTCCGGTGACCCCGGTGGAGGAGCTGACCGGCTTCCCCGAGGTGCTCGACGGTCGGGTCAAGACCCTGCACCCCCGGGTGCACGCCGGCCTGCTGGCCGACACCCGCAAGCCCGAGCACCTGGCCGCGCTCGGCGAGCTCGACATCGAGCCGTTCGATCTGGTGGTGGTCAACCTGTATCCGTTCAGCGAGACCGTCGCCTCCGGCGCCGGCGAGGACGACTGCGTCGAGCAGATCGACATTGGTGGACCGTCGATGGTGCGGG
>JAKIXW010000441.1 GCA_022708865.1 Acidobacteriota bacterium | reverse complement strand
GCCAGGGCCTCCGATGGCGCCACCCCCGACTTGGTCGGTCCGCCGTCGATGTTCACCTGCAGGCAGACCTGCAAGGGCGCCCGGTGCGCGGGCCGCTGTTCTGACAGGCGCTGGGCGATCTTCAGCCGGTCCACCGTGTGTGCCCAGTCGAAATGCTCGGCCACCAGCCGCGTCTTGTTCGACTGGATCGGCCCGATGCAGTGCCAGGCCAGGGGCAGATCGGCCAGGGCCGCCATCTTGTCCACCGCTTCCTGGAGGTAGTTTTCGCCGAACGCCGTCTGGCCGGCAGCATGGGCCTCGCGCACCGCCGTGGCGTCAAAGGTCTTGGACACGGCCAGCAGGGTGACGGCGGACGGGTCGCGCCCGCAGGCACGGCAGGCCTCCTCCAGCCGCGCGCGCACCTGCTGGAGATTGTCGGCAATCATCGTCATAATGGCCGCGAGCGTATCAAAACGAGCGAGGGATTCGTGGACATCACCCAACTGCTGGCATTCAGCGTCAAGAACAAGGCCTCCGACCTGCACCTCTCGGCCGGGCTGCCGCCGATGATCCGGGTCCACGGCGACGTGCGGCGCATCAACGTCGAGGCGCTGGACCACAAGACCGTGTTCGCGATGGTCTACGACATCATGAACGACTCGCAGCGCAAGGCCTACGAGGAATTTCTGGAGGTCGACTTCTCATTTGAGATCGACGGCTTGGCGCGGTTTCGCGTCAACGCCTTCAACCAGCAGCGCGGCGCCGGCGCGGTGTTCCGGACCATTCCGTCCAAGATCCTCACGCTCGAGCAGCTCAATGCGCCGCGCATCTTCGGTGACTTGGCGCTCAAACCCCGGGGCCTGGTGCTGGTGACCGGGCCCACCGGCTCCGGCAAATCCACCACGCTGGCCGCGATGGTGAACCACCTCAACGAGAGTGAATACGGCCACGTGCTCACCATCGAAGACCCGATCGAATTCGTGCACGAGTCCAAGAAGTGCCTGATCAACCAGCGCGAGGTGGGCCCGCACACGCTGTCGTTCAACGCGGCCCTTCGCTCGGCGCTGCGCGAAGACCCGGACGCCATCCTCGTGGGCGAATTGCGCGACCTGGAGACCATCCGCCTGGCCATGACGGCGGCTGAAACCGGCCACCTGGTGTTCGGCACGCTGCACACCTCCAGCGCCGCCAAGACCATCGACCGGGTCATCGACGTGTTCCCGGCGGAGGAAAAGGACATGATCCGCGCCATGTTGTCGGAGTCGCTGCAGGCGGTGATCTCGCAAACCCTGTGCAAGACCAAGGACGGCCAGGGCCGCGTGGCCGCGCACGAGATCATGATCGGCACCAGCGCCATCCGCAACCTGATCCGCGAGGCCAAGGTGGCACAGATGTATTCCACCATCCAGACCGGCAACAACGTCGGCATGCAGACCCTGGACCAGAACCTCAGCGACCTGGTCCGGCGCAGCGTCATATCAGCCGCCGAAGCGCGCTCCAAGGCCAAGATCCCCGAGAACTTCCCGGGCTGATCGGTTTTCATCGTCATCGCATCAACAGTTCAGCACGGGGGACGGTCCATGAAAGGCATTCTGGGTTTGCTGCGGCACAAGCTGCCGCCGGAAGAAAAGCAGGAGGCGGGGGAGTCCGTTTTCTTCTCGACGGCGTTTGCCGACCACGGCATCAGCGCCGAACAGACCGTGCCCTGGGAGGCCCGCGCCGCTGAAGTGGGGGCCAAACGCCTGAGTGTGGACAAGGGCGCGCCAAAGCTGCGCGCGCTGTGG
>JAKIXW010000440.1 GCA_022708865.1 Acidobacteriota bacterium | reverse complement strand
ATCAGGGTCGAGGCTGGATGCGTAGGCCGCATACAAGGTCACAACGGTCAGGGTAGCGTCCGCGCGCGTCCAGGTGAACCCGCGCCGACCCCGCCGTGTCAGCAGGGAACAACCTGGCTCCCCGCTGTGTTGGGGACGGCATGGAGCCACCGCCGCCCACCCTGCTGGAACCGCGCGACGTGCCGTTGGGTGGGCCGCGGGCCATGACCGTGCGCCGGACGCTGCCGCACAAGCGCATCCGGACGGTCGGTGCCTGGTGTTTCGTGGACCACTACGGCCCGGACAGCACCCCCATGGTGGTCCCGCCCCATCCGCACATCGGGTTGCAGACGGTCTCCTGGCTGCTGGCCGGCGAGGTGGAGCACCGCGACAGCGTCGGCTCGTTGGCGCGGGTGCGGCCCGGCGAGTTGAACATCATGACCGCTGGTCACGGCATCACCCACTCCGAGTACAGCGTCTGCGATGGGCCGCTGCACGGGGTCCAGCTGTGGGTGGCGCTGCCGGGCACCGAGCGGGACCGGCCACCAGCCTTCGCCCACCACCCCGAACTGCCCGGCCACGAGCAGGTGCGCGTGCTGGTGGGGCGGTTCGACGGGCTGACATCGCCTGCCCAGGTGTACTCCCCGCTGGTCGGCGCCCAGGTGTCCGGGCGGATGGAGGTGGCGATCGAACCCGATTTTGAGTACGCGGTGCTGGCGGTGACCGGTGACGCCCTGGTCAACGGCTACCCGGTGCCACACGGCGCCCTGCAGTACCTGGGGTGGGGTCAGGATCGGCTCATGCTGGACACCGGAGTCGCTCTGGTGCTGGGCGGTCAGCCACTGGCCGAGGACCTGCTGATGTGGTGGAACTTCGTGGGCCGCACGCACGATGAGATCGTTGAGGCCCGCGAGCAATACGCGCGGCACGACCGGCGCTTCGGCCCCGTCGCGGGCGACGACCGGCCGTTCCTGCCGGCGCCAGCGATGCCGAATGTCCGCCTGCGCCCGCGCCCCGGCCGCTGAGGGCTCAATCCGACAAGAGGTCCCCGTACTCCTGCAGGCGGGCCATGGTCTCGGTGAACAGGAACTGCTCGGTCAGCCCGCTTCGCACCTCGTCCCAGGTCACCGGGGTGGCCGCGAACGGCAGATCCTTGCCGCGCAGTGAGTAGGGGGTGATGGTCGTCTTCGCGGCGTTGTTCTGACTCCAGTCGATGAATACCCGGTGGGTGCGGCGGGCCTTGGTCATGGTGGCGACGATCCGATCGCCGTGTTTGTTGGACAGCTCCATAGCCATGGCCCGGGCGTAGCCCATGACGGCCTCGGAGTCCATGGGTTCCGGGAAGGGTACGTACAACTGCATGCCCTTGGACCCGCTGGTGACCGCGTACGCCGTCAGCCCGTCCGTGCGTAGGTACTCGTCGACGAGAAGGGCCACGCTGCAGCACTCGGGCAACCCCGTACCGACCCCAGGATCGAGGTCGACCACCATGCGGTCGGCCTTGCCCAGGTCACGCCATTGCGGTGTGTGCAGTTCCAAGCCGTTGTTCTGCGCTGACCAGACCAGCGCCGGCACCTCGTTGTAGACCGGGTACTGGATGGAGTTGACCAGCATCGTCGGCACCCATTCCGGCATGCCCTCCGGCGCGTTCTTCTCGAAGAAGGACTGCTGGCCCACCCCGTGCGGGAACCGGATCCGCGTAACGGGTCTGCCCTGCGTCTGCCGGACCAGCGCCGGTCCGACAGTCGCGTAGTAGTCGATGACCTGGCTCTTGGTGATCCCGAGACGGGG
>JAKIXW010000043.1:3417-18807 GCA_022708865.1 Acidobacteriota bacterium | reverse complement strand
GCGTTCGTGCACCCGCATGTCCACCCCACCGTCGCGGGGGGCGGTCAGCACCTCGACGTTGACGCCGTGCGGGAACTGGGCCCGGTCGAACTCCACCGGGGCCGCGACGTCGAGGGCAGCCAGGGCTTCGACCGTCAGGGCCGGATCCATGCATGCCAGGTGCGGGTTCCCGACATCAACCGCCACGCCGGCCAGCCGTCTGCCACCGACCGTCGCGAACCCGTCGCCGACCCGGGCGGCCTTGCCCATGTCGACGGTGACCTCGGCCTCGACGGGGGCGTAGTGCTCCATGACCACCGGGCGCGCCCCGGCCCGGGTGCCGACGACGAATTCCGTGCGCCGCTCCAGGCCGGTGGCCCACAGATAGTGCGCGAACACCCGCACCCCGTTGCCGCACATCTCGGCAACCGATCCGTCGGCGTTGCGGTAGTCCATGAACCAGTCGCCGGCGCCGACGCCCTCGGGCAGCGTGTCGAACACGCCGGCGTCGCGGGCCGATCCGGCGACGGTGACGCGCAGCACCCCGTCGGCGCCGAGTCCGCGGCGCCGGTCGCACACGGCCGCCACCGCCGCCGGGGTCAGGTCGATCCCGGCGGGCGTGTCGAGGAGCAGGACGAAATCGTTCTGCGTGCCGTGGCCCTTGGCGAACTTCACCTGATCAGGATACGTGCCGCCATGCGGCGACGGTCGCGCTCAGCAGGTCGCCGGCCGCGCCGTCGAGCCAGCGGACGCGGTGGTCGCGGCGGAACCAGGACCGTTGCCGGCGCACGTAGCGCCGGGTCCCGACGAACGTGGGTTCCTCGGCCGCGCGACCGTCCGAACCGGCGTCGAGCGCCTCGAGCACCTGCGCGTACCCCAGCGCCCGGGCCGCCGTCACCCCCCGGCGCAGGCCGGCCCCCTCCAGGGTGCGGACCTCGTCGACCAGGCCCTGGTCGAACATCACCTTCGTCCGCCGCCGCAGCCGGTCGTCGAGAACCGCAGTGGCCCAATCCAATCCGATGATCACAGTGTCCCATCGCGGGGCCGCGCCGATCACCGGGGCCGAGGCCGCGAACGGCGCTCCGGTCAGTTCGATCACTTCCAGGGCACGCACGACGCGGCGGCCGTCGGTCGGCAGGATGGTCGCGGCCGCGGCGGGATCCCGGCGGGACAACTCGGCGTGCAGGGCCGCCACCCCGACCTTGGACAGCCGGGTCTCCCAGCGGGACCGCACGTCCGGATCGGTCGCCGGGAACGCCCAGTCGTCCAGCAGGGATTGCAGGTAGAGCATCGATCCCCCGACGATCACCGGGACCGCGCCCCGCGCCGCGATGGACTCGACGTCGGCCGCGGCGGCCTGCTGATAGCGCGCCACCGTCGCCGTCTCGGTCACCTCGAGGACGTCGAGCTGGTGATGCGGGATGCCGCGACGTTCGGCGGGGCCCAGCTTGGCGGTGCCGATGTCCATGCCGCGGTAGAGCTGCATGGCGTCGGCGTTGACGATCTCGCCGCCGAGGTGTTCGGCCAGGTCGAGGGCCAGGGCCGACTTCCCGGTGCCGGTAGGCCCGATGACGGCGATCGGCCGGGTGCTCACGGCTGCCAGACGCCGACGAAGTAGCCGACGCCGTACGGTGCGCCGCGGTAGAGCTCGCGCGCCACGCCGGGGCCGGTTCCGGCCAGGCCGGCCAGCACCGCGAACGCGACCCGGCCCACCACGCCGGCCGACAGCCCGGCCAGGGCCGCGGTGTCGCCGGCGGCCAGGGCGTCGTCGAGCGCGGCCTGCACAGCGACCGAGTCGGGATCGTGGCCGCCCGGCGCCGACGGCGTCAGCGTGTTCGCTCCGTCGGCCACCACCAGCACACCCACCGGCTCGTCGCGCTCGTCGATCTCGGCGCGCAGGGCGCGTCCGCGCGCCATCGCCGCGGGCAACTCCAATGATGTTGGATAACAACGTGTTTCGGCCACCGACTGCGGAGCGACCTGTCCGCGCAGCCAGCCGGTGAGCAGCGCGCACAGCGGCATCGCCACCGCGGTGTGCGCATCGGGCGACATCGCGACGGGGACGTCGGCGCCGTATCCCGCGAAGGTGCCCACCGCGTTGGGGCCCACCCATTGCTCGGCCCGGTCTGCGCCGACGCCGATCCACCGCTGCGGGAGCGTCGCGCCGACGGTGCGCACCGCGGCGTACAGGTCGGTCAGTTCGGCGGCGGCCGCCCCGGCCAGCCCGGGCACCAGGACCGGTGCCGACGGAATGATCGCAACGGCGCTCAACACGCAGGACACGCTAACCCACGGGTCAGGTCGCCGCGGCCTCCGTGCGCGCCAGCCCGACCACCGCAGCCACCAGCGCGACGACGGCCACCATCAACAACGCCCAGCCCGCCTCCCCCGGGCGCAGGGTCTCCCCGAGCACCACCACCCCCAGCACGGATGCCACCACGGGCTCGGCGATCGCCATTGTCGGCAGCGAAGCGGTCAGCGCACCGGCCCGGAACGACGACTGCTGCCAGGCGGTGCCGGCGACGGCAACCGCGGCCCAGGCGTAGAGCTCCGGGGAGCGCAGCAGCGGCCCGATGCCGTCGGCGAGCAGGTGCACCACACCCTTGGTCAGCACCGCGAACACTCCCCACAGCGCGCCCGACACCATCGCCAGCAAGACCGCGCTGAGCGGGCCGCCGACGGCGTTGGCCGTGGCCACGCACAACACCAGCACGACGCCCAGCACCCCGGTCAGCACCGCCCAGGTCGCCAGCGACGCCCGCGAATGACCGGCGGTGGGATTGCCTACCGTGACGACCACCAGCACCGATGCCGCCAGCAGCATCGCCCACATCCACTCCGCGCGGGTCAGCCGCCGATGCTGCTGGTGCGCGTTGATCGGCAGTGCGAACAGCAGCGAGGTCACCAGCAGCGCCTGTACCAGCAGGACCGAACCCAGGCCGAGGGCCGCCGCCTGCAATGCGAACCCGATGGCGGACACCGCCGAGCCCAGCCACCAGCGCCGGTCGCGCAGCAGCCGGAGGAACAGCTCGACGTGCCCGACGGGTTCGTCGGTCACTTCATGGGCCTGGCGCTGGTGCATCACATCGCCGATCGCGATGAACATGGCCGCGCCCAGGGCGAGCAGTGCGGCATCGGAGGCTGATGCGGCAGATCCCATGACTGCAGACCTTCTCATCTGCCCAGCGGTGTATGCGAACTCCACTCGCACAACGCCGCAACCCGCGCTGAACAGAACCTCGGGGCCGAACCCTGGACAGAACCGGAGGACATGGCCGCGTGCGGACGCCCGACCTGTTTGAATACTCTCGAGACTGCAATCGACAGGCGCCGCGTTGCGCGGCAGGTGCGGCAGGGCGACCTCCGCGTGGAGGGTAGGTGTTCATGACAACGCAAGATCCCGCTCCCGGCGAGGTGCCCCTCCCCTCCGCGGTTCCCCGTCCCGGACCCCGGCCCGGCCCGCACCCGGGTCCCAGCGCCGCCGCACCTCCGGTCGCCCCCACTGCCCCGGCGTCGGATCCGCACCGGTTCGGCCGGGTGGACGACGACGGCACGGTGTTGTTGATCAGCAGCGCGGGTGAGCGCGTCATCGGATCCTGGCAGGCCGGCGATGCCGAAGCCGCCTACGCCCACTTCGGCCGCCGGTTCGACGATCTGTCGACCGAGATCGCGCTGATGGAGCGGCGCCTGCAATCGGGCACGGGCGATGCGCGCAAGATCAAGGCTGCGGCGGCAACCCTGGCCGAAACCCTGCCCACCGCAAGTGTTCTCGGTGATATCGACGCGCTGGCCACCCGCCTGTCGGCCATCGCGGACCACGCCGAGACGGCGGCCGCCGAGGAGAAGGCCCGGCGTGATGAGCACCGCGCCGCCCAGATCGCGCGCAAGGAGGCACTCGCCGCCGAGGCCGAGGATCTGGCCACGAACGCCACGCAGTGGAAGTCTGCCGGCGACCGCATGCGCGCGATCCTCGACGAGTGGAAGACCGTCAGCGGCCTGGACCGCAAGACCGACGATGCGTTGTGGAAGCGCTACTCGGCGGCGCGCGAGACGTTCAACCGGCGCCGCGGCTCCCATTTCGCCGACCTGGACCGTGAGCGGGCCGGCGCCCGCGCCGCCAAGGAACACCTCTGCGAACGTGCCGAGGAGCTGACCGGATCCACCGACTGGGCGGCCACCAGCGCGGCCTTCCGCGCCCTGCTGGCCGAGTGGAAGACCGTGGGCCGGGCCGCCAAGGACGTCGACGACAAACTGTGGCACCGGTTCAAGGCCGCCCAGGACGCCTTCTTCTCCGCCCGCAACGCCGTCAGCGCCGAGCGGGATGCCGAGTTGACCGCCAACGCCACCGCGAAGGAGGCGCTGCTGGTCGAGGCCGAACGGATTGACACGGCCGACCGCGACGCGGCCCGCGCCGCGCTGCGTGGCATCACCGACAAGTGGGACGCGCTGGGAAAGGTCCCGCGCGAGCGCACGGACCTCGAGCGCCGACTGCGTGTGGTCGAGAAGAAGGTGCGCGACGCCGCCGACGCGGACCGCACCGATCCGGAGGCCGCCGCCCGCGCCCAGCAGTTCGTCACCCGTGCCGAACAGTTCGAGAGCCAGGCTGCCAAGGCCGAGGCAGCCGGCCGTACCAAGGAGGCCGCCGAGGCCCGCGCCAGCGCCGCACAGTGGCGGGAATGGGCCCAGGCCGCGGCCGGGGCTCTGGCGAAGAAGCGCTGACGGTCGGCTCCTCGGCCGTTCGGCACCACATCGGGTAGCCCGCTACCCGGGCGGTCAAGATCGTCATCCGGCATGCTGTACGGATGACACGAGGGAATTCGCCCGAGGTTGCTGAAAAAGAACAGGTACGTCGTTCAACGCACCTCCAGGTGGTTCCCGACCATTCCGGTGATATTGCTATCTCCGATCCAGGCGAACCGGTCGAGGAGTCAACAGGCACCGGACCCATCCTGCTGGCGTGGTGATGCGCCTCCGGGTTATTGGACGTCCGGTTCCGGCTCGTCGGGAGCTGATGGGTCCAGGGTCTCCAGCAGCCCCTTGGACTGGTGGTCACCGGTCAGTCGGCGGCGGTGTTCCTCGGCGGCCAGTTGCGCCGCGGTCCGCGTCCAGACCAAGCGTGCCCAGTGGAACGCCAGCGCGACCACGGTGATCCAGGCGAGCACCAGGCCCACCCCGGGACCGGGATGACCGACCGGCGCGGTCTGGCGCGACCACACCGCGAGTAGGCCGGTGGCGCCGGCCAGCCACGAACCCGCCAGCGCCACCCATGCCACGGCCCATCGCCGGGAGAGCAGCGCCAGCATCGAGAATCCGACCGTCAGCAGGGTGACCCAGCAGAAGACCCGCGACGGGAGTGCGATCGCCGCGTCGCGGGCGACCGGGTCATAGGTCAGCACGTCGATGCCCCGGGCGGGCCCGGTGTGCGGCAGCACGAACGTCAACAGCAGCACGAACACCAGGATCGCGACCACCAACGCCCGAGGACCGGGATCGATCTCCCGTGCGACGCGGCGTTCGGCGGACTCGATCTCGTCGCGGTAGGCGCCGAACTGATCTTCCGACGAGCTCACCGGGCGCACCCGGCGGTCACCGGCTCCATCGCGGGTGTGCCGACAGCCGGCATCCCGAGGCCGACCGTGAGCGGCCGCCGCCCCGCCTCGTGGGCGTCGCCCGCCCGGGTGCGCCGGTGCGTCAGCGGAACACCGTCGGCGATCAGGTGATGGGGCGCGGCGCCGGTCACCACGGTGGTCACGATGTCTCCGGGTCGCGGCTCCACTGTGCCCGGCGCGAAGTGCACCAGGCGGCCGTCGCGGGCACGTCCGCTCAGCCGGGCGGTCGCGCTGTCCTTGCGGCCCTCGCCGACGGCGACCAGCAATTCCACCGTCCGGCCGATCTGGTCCTGGTTCTCCGCCAGCGAGATGCCCTCCTGCAGCGCCAGCAGTCGCATATAGCGTTCCTGCACAACCTCTTTGGGCAGCTGGTCGGGAAGTTCGGCCGCCGGGGTGCCCGGCCGCTGGGAGTACTGGAACGTGAACGCCGACGAGAACCGCGCGGATCGAACGACGTCGAGGGTGGCCTGGAAGTCCGCCTCGGTCTCGCCGGGGAATCCGACGATGATGTCGGTGGTGATGGCGGCATGGGGCATGGCGGCCCGCACCCGGTCGATGATGCCGAGGTACTTCTCGGCGCGGTAGGAACGCCGCATCGCCCGCAGGATCCGGTCCGACCCGGACTGCAGCGGCATGTGCAGGTTCGGGCACACGTTGGGGGTCTGCGCCATCGCGTCGATGACGTCGTCGGTGAACTCGGCGGGGTGCGGGGAGGTGAACCGGACCCGTTCCAAACCGTCGATCTGCCCGCAGGCCCGCAACAGCGCCGCAAAAGCCCCTCTGTCACGCGGGATCTCGGGATCGACGAACGACACGCCGTAGGCGTTGACGTTCTGGCCGAGCAGGGTGACCTCCAGGACACCCTGGTCCACCAGGGACTGCACCTCGGCCAGGACATCGCCGGGACGCCGGTCGACCTCTTTGCCCCGCAACGCCGGGACGATGCAGAACGTGCAGGTGTTGTTGCAGCCCACCGAGATGGAAACCCATGCGGCGTAAGCGGATTCGCGGGCAGCTGGCAGGGCCGATGGAAACTCCTCGAGCGCCTCGATGATCTCCACCTGCGCCTCGCGGTTGTGCCGGGCGCGGTCCAGCAGCGCCGGCAGCGACCCGATGTTGTGGGTGCCGAACACGACGTCCACGTAGGGCGCGCGGCGCAGCACCGCGGCGCGATCCTTCTGCGCCAGGCAGCCACCCACCGCGATCTGCATCGCCGGGTCGGCGCTCTTGCGGGGCGCGAGATGGCTCAGGTTGCCGTAGAGCTTGTTGTCGGCGTTCTCTCGAACGGCACAGGTGTTGAACACCACCACGTCGGCGTCGGCACCCTCCTCGGCGCGCCGGTAACCGGCTGCCTCGAGCAGGCCGGCGAGGCGCTCGGAATCGTGGACGTTCATCTGGCAGCCGTACGTTCGGACCTGGTACGTCCTGGGCGGCCGTGCCACGGTGGAAGAACTGCGACTCACCCGACCATGGTACGGACGGCATCGGCGCTCACCCAATTCGCGGATCGGACTTCCCGGCAGCCTGTGCAATTACTGGGTAAGGTCGGAACGTATGGCCGCACCCGAAGTGCCGATGGTCGCGATGCGCGGGGTCAACAAGCATTTCGGCGATCTGCACGTGCTGCGCGATATCAACCTCGAGGTAGGCCGTGGCGAGGTGATCGTGGTGCTCGGCCCGTCCGGTTCCGGAAAGTCAACACTGTGCCGCACCATCAACCGGCTCGAGACCATCGACTCGGGCAGCATCAGCATCGACGGTCAGGACCTGCCCGCCGAGGGCCGCAAGCTCGCCGAACTTCGGTCCGACGTCGGCATGGTGTTCCAGTCGTTCAACCTGTTCGCCCACAAGACCATCCTGGAGAACGTCACACTGGCGCCGGTCAAAGTGCGCAGGGTGGCCGCGGACAAGGCCCGCGCCGATGCGATGGCACTGCTGGAACGGGTGGGCGTGGCCAATCAGGCCGACAAGTACCCCGCCCAGCTCTCCGGCGGCCAGCAGCAGCGGGTGGCCATCGCCCGCTCATTGGCGATGAACCCGAAGGTCATGCTGTTCGACGAGCCGACCAGCGCGCTGGACCCCGAGATGATCAACGAAGTGCTGGCCGTGATGACGTCGCTCGCCGAGGGCGGCATGACGATGATCGTGGTCACCCACGAAATGGGATTCGCCCGCCGCGCTGCCCATCGGGTCGTGTTCATGGCCGACGGCGCCGTCGTCGAGGACGCCCCGCCGGCGGAATTCTTCGACAACCCTCGCTCGGACCGGGCCAGGGACTTCCTCAGCAAGATCCTCGAACACTGATCGATCAGAAAGGCCCCACCCGATGAAGATCCCGCAATTCCCGCGAACCCCGAAGTTGCGCGTTCTGGCTGCCGTTGCGCTGGCCGCCGTCCTGCCCCTCTCAGCGACCGCTTGCGGCGGTGGTAGCAGCAGTTCGGCCGACAAGATCGTCATCGGCACCAAGTTCGATCAGCCCGGCCTCGGACTGAAGAACCCCGACGGCACCATGAGCGGATTCGACGTCGACGTGGCCACTTATGTCGCGAAGGAACTCGGCTACTCCCCCGACAAGATCGAGTGGAAGGAATCGCCGTCGGCCCAGCGCGAGACGCTGATCCAGAACGGCCAGGTGAAGTTCATCGCGGCCACCTACTCGATCAACGACGCGCGCAAGGAGAAGGTGGACTTCGCCGGGCCGTATCTGATCACCGGACAGAGCCTGCTGGTGCGCGCCGACAACACCGACA
Source organism: Acidobacteriota bacterium (assembly GCA_022708865.1). GTDB lineage: Bacteria > Actinomycetota > Actinomycetes > Mycobacteriales > Mycobacteriaceae > Mycobacterium. Next base: position 10,469 of record JAKIXW010000043.1, on the reverse strand, counting down.
TCACCGGCGCCGAGTCGCTGCAGAACAACAAGAAGCTCTGCTCGGTCTCGGGTTCCACTCCGGCGCAACGCATCAAGGACAAGTACCCCGGCGTGCAGCTGCAGCAGTACGACACCTATTCGGCGTGCGTGGAGGCGCTCAAGAACGGCGCGATCGACGCCGTCACCACCGACGAGGTCATCCTGGCGGGCTACGCCGCACAGAGTCCCGGCACGTTCAAGGTCGTCGGCAAACCCTTCTCGGAGGAGAAGTACGGCATTGGCCTGAAGAAGGGCGACGCGGAGCTGCGCACCAAGATCAACGACGCCCTCGAGAAGATGGCCAAGGACGGGGCGTGGAAGGCGGCGTTCGAGAAGAACCTCGGCAAGGCCGGCATCCCCACGCCGAATCCGCCTGCGGTCGACCGGTACTGAGCGGCCCCGCGTAGACCGTCATGCAGATCCTCACCGAGCACAGCGCGGAGATCCTGGCCGCGTTCTGGGTGACCATCAAACTGACGGCCTACGCGGCGGTGGGTGCGCTGATCCTCGGAACGGTGCTGGCCGCGATGCGGCTGGCACCGGTACCGATGCTCCGATGGATCGGCACGACGTACGTCAACATCGTGCGGAATACCCCGTTGACGCTGATCATCCTGTTCTGCTCCTTCGGACTGTCCCAGACACTCGGCATCACCCTGGCCGACCCCAATTCACGGACATCGATCGACGACAGCAACTTTCGGCTCGCCGTGCTCGGGTTGACCGTCTATACGGCCGCGTTCGTGTGTGAGACCGTCCGTTCCGGCGTGAACACCGTGCCGCTGGGCCAGGCCGAGGCGGCCCGGTCGCTGGGCTTCACCTTCGGCCAGAACCTGCGAATCATTCTGCTGCCTCAGGCTTTCCGGGCGGTGATCATCCCGCTGGGCTCGGTGCTGATCGCGTTGGCCAAGAACACCACCATCGCCTCGGCGATCGGGGTGGCCGAGGCGGCGCTGCTGATGAAGGAGATGATCGAGAACACCTCGGCGCTATTGATGGTCGGCGCGATCTTCGCGGTCGGGTTCGTGATACTGACCCTGCCGCTGGGACTGCTGTTCGGCTGGCTGGGCAAGCGACTGGCGGTGGCCCGATGAGTTCGGTGCTGTTCGACGAACCCGGGCCGCGGGCCCGGCTGCGCAACCACGTGATCTCCGCGGTCACCGTCATCGCGGTCATCGTGGTGCTCTGGCTGGTGTATTCGAAGCTGTTGGCCAAGGGACAGCTGACCGCCGCCAAGTGGGAACCGTTCCTGACTGCCAACCTCTGGAAAACCTATGTGCTGCCCGGCATTCAGGGCACGCTGACCGCCGCGGCAATCTCGATCGTGCTGGCCGGCATCCTGGGAGCGGCGCTCGGGGTGGGTCGCCTGATGCCCAATGCGGTTGTGCGGTGGGCATGTTCGGCGTTCGTCGAATTCTTCCGCGCCGTGCCGGTGCTGATCATGATGATCTTCGCCTACTTCCTGTATGCCCAGTACGACGTCTTCCCGCCCAAGCACCTGGCCCTGGCCGGTGTGGTGACCGGCCTGACGCTCTACAACAGCGCGGTCATTGCCGAGATCCTGCGCGCCGGTATCGCCGCACTGCCACGGGGCCAATCCGAGGCGGCCGCGTCACTGGGCCTGCGCTGGGGTCAGACGATGCGCAGTATTCTGCTGCCCCAAGCCATCACGTCGATGCTCCCCGTGCTGATCTCGCAGTTGGTGGTGGTGCTCAAGGACACGGCCATCGGGTACCAGATCACGTTCGTCGAAATGGTCCGCCAGGGCACCGTCGTCGGATCGTCGTACGGCAACTACATCCCGGCGCTGATCGTGATCGCCCTGTTGATGATCGCGGTGAACTTCACGCTGTCCTCGCTGGCGGTGCGTTTGGAGCGCCGGTTGCGGCGCTCGCAGCGGGCCCCCAGACCGCTGGATGCCCAGGCCATCGAACAGGAGGGCGCGCCGGGCGCGCGGGTCAAACGCGCCGACTGACCCTCAGATCAGGGTTGCGCAGCGCTGCAGCAGTGCGGCGTCCGGCGGCTGGTAGAACGACAGCACGACGTGCTGGCAGCCGGCCTTGCCGTACGCGGCCAGGGTGTCGAGTTCCTTGTCGATCTGCTCGGGTTGCTTTGGGTGCAGGAACAACTGGACGCCGCGGCGGATCTCTTCTCGGGGTCGACCGACCTCGGCGCAGGCCGCGTCCAGGTCGGCGCTCACCTTGGCCCACTCGTCCGGGGTCTGGCCACCGGCCATGTTCCATTCGTCGGCGTGCCGCGCGATGACCCGCAACATCTTGGGCTTGGATCCGCCGATCACGATCGGCGGGTGTGGGTGCTGCAGCGGCTTCGGGTTGGCCACCGCGTCCCGCAGGGTGAAGAAGCGGCCGCCGTGGGTGACGGAATCCTCGCTCCACAGCCGCTTGATGACGGTCAGCGCCTCGTCGAGCATCTCCACCCGCGCGCCGGGAGCCGGGAAGTCGATGCCATAGCCGAGGTGTTCGGGTTCGTGCCAGCCGGCGCCGAGCCCGAACTCCGCTCGGCCGCCGCTGATGTGGTCGATGGTGACGGCCATCTTCGCCAGCAGCGCCGGGTTGTGGTAGGTCACCGACCCGACCAGGCAACCGACCCGGCTATTGCTGGTCTGCGCCGCCATCGCGGCCAGCGTTGTCCAGCCCTCATAGGTGGGTTGTTGCGGGTCGACCAGACCGTAGAAGTGGTCGTAGTCCCAGATGCCGTGGAAGCCGAGCTGATCGGCGGTTCGCCAGAATTCGGCCAGTACCGGGTAGTCGTAGGTGGGCGCGAGCTTGACCGAGATCAGCATGGCCGCAATCTACTCGCCGGCGGACGGAGATTCCGTTGCACCCCGGATCGCCTGCGCGTTGACTCACCGCTATGCGTATCGATCCGATCCGGTTCAGCTGGGACTGGGAACACGCGTGGAACACGCACGACATCGAAGCCGTACTCGCCCACTTCTCCGACGAAGTGTTCTTCACCTCTCCCGTGTTGGCCGAGTTCTTCCCCGAATCCGGTGGAGCGGTGCGGGGCAAGGCCGGCCTACGCGACTACTGGGAGGTTGCGCTGCAATGGATTCCCGATCTGCACTTCACCGTCGTCGGCGTCTACGCCGGTATTGACATTGTCGTCATCAACTACCGGAACCAGAAGCGAGTGTTGGTCAACGAAGTGCTCCGGTTCAGAGCCGGTCTGGTGGTCGTTATCCGCGATCCGGCAGGATCAGGACGTCGGCAACTGGCGTCGCGGCCGTGTCCATACCCCACCAGGACGGGTGCCTGCGCATCGCAGCCGCGATGTCATTGGAGCGCCGTCGATCGGCGCGCCGGATGGGGTGGGATTCGAGAGAAACAACGGTTGCCGTGGTGTGCGCCATCCTGGTCCTCGTCCTCATGTGTCCTCCCGCTGCTTTCAGCGTTACTCATCTACGAGTGTCGCTCATCGACATGAGCTGCGCCGATGCCAAACCCATGAATCAGCTGAGAAACCAGCTCGGGTCACACCCTGCGCCGCTCACGCTCGGCGCCGAGCTCCGCGCTGACCACCTCGAATGCCATGCCCTGGCCGTAGCCGCGGCGCGCCAGCATGCCGACCAGTCGGCGCAGGACCTTCTGGTGGTCGCCGTCGTCGAGGCGCTCACGGCGCAGCTTGGCCCGGACGAGTTCCTCGGCCCGTTGCCGCTCGGCCCCGGCGTCGATATCGGCCAGCGCCTGGTCGATGACGTCGTTGTCGAGGCCCTTGTTGCGGAGTTCGACGGCCAACGCGCGCTTGCCCTTTCCGACGTTGACCCGGCGGCTGCGCACCCACTGTTCGGCGAAGTCGGCGTCGTCGAGCAGACCGACCTGGGTGAGACGGTCGAGCACCTGTGTGCTCACGTCGCCCGGAAAGCCCCGTTTGTCCAGTTGAGTCTGCAGTTCCGAGCGGGTCCGGGCCCGCGCGGTGAGCAGACGCAGGCATAGTGCCCGCGCCTGCTCTTCACGCTTGACCGGATCGACCGACTCGGCCGGCTCGGCCTCAGAAGTCGACGGGCGCCGGAAGTGGCTCACCGGGTGCCTCATCGGTCATCACCGCGCCGATACCGAGCTTCTCCTTGATCTTCTTCTCGATCTCGTTGGCGATGTCGGCGTTCTCCAACAGGAAGTTGCGGGCGTTCTCCTTACCCTGCCCCAGCTGCTCGCCCTCGTAGGTGAACCACGACCCGGACTTGCGGATGAATCCCTGATCGACGCCCATATCGATCAGCGAACCCTCCTTGGAGATGCCCTTGCCGTACAGGATGTCGAACTCGGCCTGCTTGAAGGGCGGACTGACCTTGTTCTTGACCACCTTGACGCGAGTGCGGTTGCCGACCGCGTCGGTGCCGTCCTTGAGCGTCTCGATGCGGCGGACGTCCATGCGGATCGAGGCGTAGAACTTCAATGCCTTACCGCCCGTGGTGGTTTCGGGCGAGTTGTGCACCATGACACCGTCGGCGAAGTAGTTGTGCGAACCTTCAACCTCGATGTCGAACCGGTTCATCGACCGAGTACGCGGTTTGACGTGAACATCCAGCACCCGGGCTGGCACCAGCCGTTGCGCGGGCTCGGCGAACTCCGGCACCACCGTGCCGAGGCCACGGAACCGGGGCAGCAGCTTGTAATCCATCGACGGCGCCATGTGAGGCGCCACCAATTCCTGGAACTTGGCCGTAGCCGCCGTGGAGAACACCAGCACTGCCTTGCCGGCCGTACCGGCGGAGCGCAGCCGCACATCCAGGCCGTGGGTGTCGCGCAGATGGTCACGCAGCCGCTCGCGCGACCCCTCGCTCATGGCTTCCACACAGATCTCGATGCGGCCGCTGCCACCCTGGGTACGCTGCTGCAGGCCCTTGGACCGCACGGCGAAGGAACCGTCGTCCATGTACCAGATCGCCAGCGCCAACGGGGTGAGCGCCTTGAGATAGTCCTCGGAGAGGAACTTCTTCCCGTCTCCGAGATAGACCGCCTGACGCAGCTCACCCAGCTCGGGCAACGGGGTGAAGTCGACGAACTTCGCACCCTTGTCGTTCTCGCGGACCGAGTGCTTGATGTTGCCCAGCAGCTCGGTCTTCCACTCCAGATAGTCAATCTGCTTGGCGCCGTGGCCCATTCGGAACCGGACGCCGTTGCGTCCCCGGAGGTTCGGTGAGAGGTTACCGTCACCCATCAGCGCACCCAGCACCACCTGGAATTGCTGCTCGCTGAGCAGATGCGGCTCGGAGGACATCACCCGATCACCGGCGATGATTTCACCGGCCTCCGTCCAGCCCGCCGGAGTGCGGACGAGATGGTTCGGCGTAGCTGCGAACTGCGAGCGGCCGTTACCGCCGGACTTCTCGACCGTGAACTGCAGGAACCGTTCGGCAGGGCCGTTGTTGAACCAGTTGACCACCTTGCGCGGCACGATCTGGTCGGCGATCGGGTCGTAGGACATCACCTCGACGTCCATCTTCTGGTTGACGATCTTGCCGATCTTCTCGGTGCTGCCGTCGGCCAGTTGGACCCGGGTGCCATAGGAAAAGCACCCGAACATCACGCCAATCTTCTCGCGCAGCTGGTTGATGAAGATCGCGGTGGTGCCCGAATTGTTCAGTGCGCCGGTCATTTTCCGCAGCGCCTGGCTCATCAGGCGGGCCTGCAGGCCGACGTGGCTGTCACCCATCTCGCCCTCGATCTCCGCGCGCGGAACCAGCGCGGCCACCGAGTCGATGACCAGGATGTCGAGTGCGCCCGAGCGGATCAGCATGTCGGCGATCTCGAGGGCCTGCTCCCCGGTGTCGGGTTGGGACACCAGCAGCGCGTCGGTGTCCACACCGAGCGACTTGGCGTATTCGGGATCCAGCGCATGCTCGGCGTCGATGAACGCCGCGATGCCGCCGGCGGCCTGCGCGTTGGCCACCGCATGCAGTGCGACGGTGGTCTTGCCCGAGGATTCCGGGCCGTAGATCTCGACGACGCGGCCGCGCGGCAGACCCCCGATGCCCAGCGCCACGTCCAGGGCGATGGATCCGGTGGGGATGACCGAAATGGGCTGGCGGACCTCTTCGCCGAGGCGCATCACCGAACCCTTGCCGAAATTCTTCTCGATCTGGGCCATCGCCAGGTCAAGGGCCTTTTCGCGATCGGGAGCCTGAGCCATGCTGATACCTCTTCCAGGTAGTCGGTGACCGGGATTCCGGTCGGTTGGGCCCGACAGTAAAACAGGGGTCCGACAAGTCCGAGTCAAGTTGGCGCGGTCGAACGTTCACCACGATAGCGAACAGATGTTCGAACGCAAGGAGGCGCGCCGCCCGCGTGTCGAGCCGTGTCAGCAGCCGGCACTCACCATTGGTCGCGGGGCACGTCGAAGTCGGCACACAGCGCCCGCCACACATCGCGGGGCTCCACACCGTCCTCGATGGCCTGCGCGGCGGTCCGCCCGCCGAGCCCGGTCAGCACGTGGTCGACGAGCAGGGAACGGCCCCGCATCGTGCCGAACCGGCCGTCGACGAGCTCGTGGAATTCGGTCAGCCGCACGGGTCCAACCTACCCACTCCTAGAGAAGGCAGTCGTGGCACACCCGTACCGGATCGGTCACCCCGGCCCCCGACTCCCCGGCCGCCCGGGCCGCCTCCCGGTACCGCGGCGACGACAGCACCTCGGTGGCGGCGGACACCAGCGCGGCACCACCGAGCGGCCGGATCAACCGGCCAGAGCCTTGGCGCACAACACGATTCGCGATCTCCCACTGATCACCACCACCGGGCACCAGCACCAGCGGCACGCCGGCCAGCAACGTCTTCGACACGATGCCGTGCCCGCTGCCGCAGATCATCAGATCCGCCCCGCGCAGCAGCACGTCCTGGCGGCCCAGGCCGACAACGGCCCACGGCGGCAACGTCAGATCCGATCCAGCCAGCCGGGACACCACCAGCCGGGCGCCCGCGGGCAGCGTCTCCCCCGGCACCAGGCTCTGCAGCGCCAGCTCGGCCAGCCCGGCGGTTCCGGTGGTGGCCGTCGAGGGTGCCACCACCACCAG
>JAKIXW010000043.1:0-3407 GCA_022708865.1 Acidobacteriota bacterium | reverse complement strand
CCGGCGGCACCTCGAGCACCGCGGCCGTCGGTTCGAAATGCAGGGGGCCCACGACGACGGCCTCGGCCGGCCAGTCCGGCCGCGGTACCTCGAGGGCGGGCAGTGTGGCGATCAGCCGGCGGCGCGGTCCCGGATCCCGGGCCGGCAGCCCGATGCCCAGCCGGGCCTCGGCGCGCTGCCGGTCGCCCAGACGGATCGACCGGGCCGTCATCGCCCGCATCAGCAAGTCCCGCAACCGCCCGCGAAGTCCCGTCCCCGGTGCCAGCCCGCTGCCGATCGGCGGCAGTCCTCGCGACGGCCGGTACAGCGGATGCGGGCAGAGTTCGACCCAGGGCAGGCCCAGCAGTTCGGCCGCCAGGCCACCGCACACCGTGATGACGTCGGAGACCACCAGATCCGGCGCCTGCTCCTGGATGACGGGCGCGTTGAGCACCGCCATCCGCGCCGCGCGCCGGTGCAGCTTGGCGCCGTCGTCGGCGTCGTCGTCGGAGTCGTCGGGATCCAGACCCAGTAGTTCGGCGGCATCGACCCCCGCCGAACGGGCGGTGACCAGCCATTCGACGCCGGTCAGCAGGGTGGGTCGGTCGCCGGCCGCGAGCAGACGCAGACACAGGGCGATGGCCGGGAAGGCGTGGCCCGGATCGGGACCGGCGACCACGGTGACGCGCATCGGGTCAGCGTGCCACAGGTCACGAGGTCTAGGCTGGCCGCATGACGGAGCAAGTCACCCATCTCAACACGGCGATCGTGGAGAAGTTCCTCTACGCGCTTCGGGACAAGGACTTCGACACCATGGAGTCCATGCTGGCCGACGACGCGGTCTACGAGAACTACGGCTACACCCGCGCGCGCGGCAGCCGCCGGATCGCCAACATGTTGCGCGTCATGGAACGGCCCAGCATCGGATTCGATGTCAAGTTCCACCGCAACGTGGCCGAGGGCGACAACGTCCTCAACGAGCGGACGGACGTCATCAGGGTCGGCCGGGTGCGCGTCCTGATCGGTGTGTGCGGCGTGTTCGAGGTGCGCGACGGCCGGATCGCGTTGTGGCGCGACTACTTCGACATCTTCGATGCCGCCAAGGGTGTGGTACGCGCACTGGCCGGAGCCGTGGTCCCGTCGGTCAACCGGAAGTTCTAGTGGGAAACCAGAATCAGCCGCGGCCGAATCCCTGGCAGTATCTCAGGTATTGCTACGGCGGCCGGCTGCCGGACTCCATGCGCGACTGGGTGGCCGAGGACGTCACTGGCAAGGGCGCAATCGCCCGATTGATGGTCCGCATGGTCATCCCGGCATTCCTGATCCTGCTGCCGTTCTGGTTCATCCCCGCCAGCTTCGTGGTCCACCTGAGCATGACGGTGCCGATCCTGATCCCATTCATCTATTTCTCGCACTCCCAGAACAAGGTCTGGCGCCGGAATGTGCTGCGCAAGCACGGCCTGGACCCGAGCCTGGTCGATCAGCGGGATCGGGAGAAGAGGGCCCACGTCCACGACTCCTATATCGAACGGTTCGGACCCCGGGACCCGAATTCGACCGGCACACACGATATCTGAGCGGGTTCCGATGTCGTCGGGCCTCGTGCTCGCGAAACTGCACCGCTCGCCGAACCCGCCTGGCGCTACGTGCCCGAGCCCGATCGGGCCGCCATCTTCACCAGATCGGCGGCGGCGGTGGCGGCGCTACCGCCCCCCTGGCCCGCGCGCTTCTGCGATCTGATGGTGACGTCGTGGCCCTCGACCTGGGCGCGTAGCGCGCCCACGGTGCAGTTGTCCCGCCCGCCGAGGATCGGGAACGGGTCGTACTGGAAGTGCCGCATCGCATTGAGGTGGCCGACCTTGTCGATCTCGAGGTCGCTGAGACCGCTCACCGATGCCGCGAAGATCTCGGGTGACTCGGGCCAGTTCGAGTCGGAGTGGGGGTAGTCGCACTCCCAGGTCACCATGTCCATGTCCAGCGAGTCCTTGCTGAGCATCCCGAACTTGTCGTCGATGAAGCAGGTCAGCACGTGCTCGTTGAACACCTCGCTGGGCAGTCGGTCGCCGAAATCCTGTCCGGTCCAGGCGTGGTGGCGGTCGTAGTTGTAGTCGATACGCTCCAGAAAGTAAGGGATCCAGCCGATTCCGCCCTCGGACAGCGCGAACCTCAGATCCGGGAACCTGCGCAGGGTGGTCGACCACACCAGGTCGGCGGCCGCCTGGACGATGTTCATCGGCTGCAGCGTGATCATCACGTCCATGGGCGCATCGGGTGAGGTGATGGTGAGCTGCGAGGAGGATCCGATGTGCATGCACACCACGACGGATTCCTCACTGCAGGCCCGCCACACCGGGTCCCAGTGCTCCGAATGGATCGACGGCCAACCGAGCTTCGACGGGTTCTCGCTGAATGTCAGTGCATGACAGCCCTTCTGGGCGACCCGGCGGATCTCGGCGGCCATCACCTCGGGATCCCAGATCGCCGGGATCGCACACGGGATGAAACGCCCGGGGTGACTGCCGCACCACTCGTCGATGTGCCAGTCGTTGTAGGCCTGCACCATCGCCAGGGCGATGTCCTTGTCCGCGGTGCGGGCGAAGAGCTGACCGCAGAACTGCGGGAACGACGGGAAGCACAACGACCCGAGGACACCGTTGGCGCTCATGTCCTTGACCCGTTCGTTGTGGTCGTACGTGCCGGGCCGCAGCTGCGTGAAGGATGTCGGCTCGATCCCGTACTCCTCCTTGGGGCGCCCGGCGACCGCGTTGAGCGCCACGTTGCCGACCGTCTCGCCGTTGTACTCCCACACGTTGGCGCCGTCGTCCCGGGTGAGGAATCGGGGTGCGTGCTCGCGGTACTTCGCCGCGACACGTCCCTCGAAGACGTCGGGTGGTTCCACGACGTGGTCGTCGACGCTGACCAGAACCATGTCATTGACATTCATCGCGGGGGGCCCGCCTCTCGATGGAGCGGCGCCCGGTCGACCCTGGGTCACCATTGTTGCCACTATAGCTATTTATATAAAAACAGAGCTACATATCGCCGGGTCCCCGAAGGCCGTGCGGGACCACCCCCGAGGGCTCTATCAGTGTTAAAATTGCCACTCACAACTACAGTGCGTCCGGTCGGCAGCGCTCCGAAGCACTCACCGCGTCAGCTGCAGAAGGCACGGGACCATGCTCGGGATCGGGGCTGAGGCACACCGTCGACTGTCGTCACGCAGGACCGCGGAGATCGTCGCCGACGAATTACGTCAACAGATCGTCGACGGCAGACTCCGCGACGGCGACCTCCTGCCCGGTCAGAAGCAACTCGTCGAGTACTTCAACGTCAGCCTGGTCTCTGTCCGCGAGGCCCTGCGCATTCTGGAGACCGAGGGGCTGGTGTCGGTGCGCCGGGGCAATCGGGGCGGGGCCGTGGTGCACGCA
>JAKIXW010000439.1 GCA_022708865.1 Acidobacteriota bacterium | reverse complement strand
GCCCGGCGTCACCAAACCGCCGCCGGGCATCCGCCTGCACGAGGTCGCCACCATCCGGGACGCACTGGCCACCCTGATGAAGATCGCCGTCCGGCCGGCCGGCACACCGCCGGTGGTCGAACCGCCCACCCGGCCGGACCTCAAAGTCGTGGACCGGCATCCGCCCGCGGACGACACAGGGGACAATAGTTGGTCGTGACACCCAGCACCACCGGCCCCACCCTGCGGGACACCATCGGACGCCTGGCCCCCGGCACCGCGCTGCGCGACGGCCTGGAACGGATCCTGCGCGGCCGCACCGGCGCGCTGATCGTGCTCGGGTACGACGAGCGCGTCGAGGGGATCTGCGACGGCGGCTTCGCGCTGGACGTCCGGTACGCGCCCACCAGGCTGCGCGAGCTGTCCAAGATGGACGGCGCGGTGGTGCTGTCCACCGATGGTGAGCGGATCGTCCGCGCCAACGTCCAGCTGGTCCCGGATCCGTCCATTCCCACCGACGAGTCCGGCACCCGGCACCGCTCGGCCGAACGGACGGCCATCCAGACCGGCTTTCCGGTGATCTCGGTGAGCCATTCGATGAGCATCGTCACGGTGTACGTGGCCGGTGAACGTCACGTGGTGGCCGATTCGGCCACCATCCTGTCGCGGGCCAACCAGGCCATCGCCACCCTCGAGCGCTACAAGGCCCGCCTCGACGAGGTCAGCCGGCAGTTGTCCACCGGGGAGATCGAGGATTTCGTCACGCTGCGCGATGTGATGACCGTGGTCCAGCGGCTGGAGATGGTCCGTCGCATCGGACTCGAAATCGATTCTGACACAGTGGAATTGGGCACCGACGGCCGCCAGCTCCGGCTGCAGCTGGAGGAACTGCTCGGCGGCAACGACACCGCCCGGGAACTGGTCGTACGCGACTACCACGCCAACCCGGACGCCCCGTCGGAGACCGAGGTGGCCGAGACCCTGGAGGCCCTCGACACCCTGTCCGATGTCGACCTGCTGGACTTCACCGCACTGGCCCAGGTATTCGGCTATCCGTCCACCGTCGAGGCCCAGGACTCGGCGCTGAACTCGCGCGGCTACCGGGCGATGGCCGGCATCCCACGCCTGCAGTTCGCCCATGTCGACCTGCTGGTCCGCACGTTCGGATCCCTACAGGGCTTGTTGGCGGCCAGCGCCACCGATCTGCAGTCGGTCGACGGGATCGGCGCGATGTGGGCCCGACACGTCCGCGAGGGGCTGTCCCAGTTGGCCGAGTCGACCATCGCCGACCGGCTGGTCTGAGCCGCGTTCAGCCGGCCGGGGGCGGTGCGGGAGCGTCGGGACCGGGCGCCGGGGCTGGTGCGTCCGGAGCCGGTGGCGGGGCCGGGGCATCGGCCGACGGTTCGGCGAGCACGAACGGCACGGTCGCCGACCGTAGATTGCCCAGCTGGACCACCAAGTTGTACGTCCCGGGCCCGATGGGCTGTCGCGGCAGCGGGCACTGCGGGGCCGAGCCCATCCCCGTCCAGGTGACCTCGGTGGTCACCTGCTCACCGGGATTGAACGACTTCACCAGGGTCTCGTTGGAGGGCGCGCAGTCCAGGTTGGACCACAGCCGCTTGTTGTCCAGGGTGTACACGTAGGCCGCCAGCACCGCCGCGCCGACGTCACGCTGGCAGGCCGTCAGACCGATGTTGGTGACCACCATGGTGAATTTCGGCTGATCGCCGATGACGTAGCGCGGCTCGTTGGTCAGGCCCTTGACCGCCAGCGTCGAATCGGGGCAGTCGTC
>JAKIXW010000438.1 GCA_022708865.1 Acidobacteriota bacterium | reverse complement strand
GAGACATGGTGCACAGAAACTTCGACCACGGGCACCTGTTCATCATCAACGGCGACCTCACCAAACTCGCCTGCGATGCCATCTTGGTGCCAACCGACGATAACTTCAGGATCGAGTCCTACTGGCATGACGTCGTGCCGCACGAGAGGCTGCCGCTGCAGTGGGGTACGGACTCGGTGATGAGGTTGCCTACAGAGTTCCGCAAGGACTCCGCTGATAAGGGCAAGGAGGAATTGTCAATACCTGTGGATCGGCTTGTTTCAGGCGACCTCCGTTCCAGTTGATTCGGTCGGTGCCGAGTCCGCCGACGGGGTGATGTCGGTGGGTCGCTCGAGCAGTTTGCCTTTGTGGAAGATCGCGCCGGCCCGGACCAGAGCGACCAGGTGCGGTGCGTTGACGGCTCGCCAGCGGGCTTGCGCGGCGTCGATCAGCTTGTAAGCCATGGCCATTCCGGCGACGCGTGAACCCGGCCCCTTGGTCACCTTGGTCCTCAAACGTACCGTGGCAAACGTTGATTCGATCGGGTTGGTAGTGCGCAGATGGACCCAGTGCTCGGCCGGGTACTTATAGAACTCCAGCAGCACATCGGCGTCATCGACGATCTTGGCGACCGCCTTGGGGTACTTGGCGCCGTAGTCCACCTCGAACGCCTTGATCGCCACCTGCGCGTGGTCGATATCCTCGGCGTTGTAGATCTCCCGCATCGCCGCGATCGCCCCCGGATGAGCCGACTTTGGCAGGCAGGCAAGAACATTGGCCTGCTTGTGAAACCAGCACCGCTGCTCGCCGGTGGCCGGGAACACCTCACGCACGGCCTTCCAGAACCCCAGGGCCCCATCGCCGACGGCCAGCACCGGTGCGGTCATCCCGCGACGTCGGCACGACCGCAACAGATCAGCCCACGACTCGGCCGACTCCCGGTACCCGTCGGTGAGCGCGACCAGCTCCTTGCGGCCGTCAGCGCGCACACCGATCATCACCAGCAAACAGAGCTTCTCCTGCTCCAGGCGCACCTTGAGATGGATGCCGTCGACCCACAGGTAGACGTAGTCGGTGCCCGACAGATCACGGGCCTCGAAGGCCTTGGCCTCGTCCTGCCACTGCGTGGTGAGTCGGGTGATCGTCGTGGCCGACAAGCCGGCACCCGAGCCCAGGAACTGCTCCAACGCCGGACCGAAATCACTGGTCGACAAGCCATGCAGATACAGCAACGGCAACACCTCGGTCATCTGCGGCGACTTGCGCACCCACGCCGGCAGGATCGCCGAGGAAAACCGTTGCCGCTCACCAGTGTCCGGGTCAACACGTTTGTCATTGACCCGCGGCGCGGTCACACTCACCGCGCCCGCCGCGGTGAGCACCTCGCGCTCGCGGTGATAGCCATTGCGCACCACCAGCCGGTGCCCGTTCTCATCAAGCTCACCGGCATGAGCCTCGATGTAGGCGGCGACCTCAGCCCGCAACGCTGCGGCCAGCATCTGGCGGGCACCGTCGCGGACAATCTCATCGAGCAACGACCGCGACGAGCCAGCATCCTCGTTGGATGAATCCGCATCGTGAACTACCGTGAGCATGGGCGTACCTTCCCGAACCAGCGCGCCAACGCCGGCTCTTGATCAGACCTTCGACATTCAGATCATCCTCGGGAAGGTGCGCCCTTTCCTACGCCGCCTCGCCGAGGCTCATCCACAGGTTCTGATCATTGCTCAATATCGCGACGGGACCTTCGCAATGGTCAAATTTGACGACGCCATGTCGCTGCGCCGCGTCAATCC
>JAKIXW010000437.1 GCA_022708865.1 Acidobacteriota bacterium | reverse complement strand
GAGAGACCGCATCCCGGCGCCCAGCTGCGGTTCACCGACACCGACGGGATGCGCGTCACCGCGTTCATCACCGACACACCCACCGGTGTCGTGGCCGGCCAAGTCGCCGGCCTGGAGTTGCGGCACCGCCAGCACGCCCGCGTCGAGGACCGCATCCGCGAACTCAAGAACACCGGCCTGCGCAACCTGCCGTGTCACGGCTTCTGGGCCAACGCCGCCTGGCTCGAGATCGTCCTGGCCGCCGCCGACCTGGTCACCTGGGCACGACTCATCGGATTCACCAGTGATCCGACGCTGGCCCGCGCCGAGATCGCCACGTTCCGCTACCGCGTGCTGCACGTCGCGGCCCGCATCACCCGCGGCGCCCGCCAACTCCGGCTGCGCATCGACGCCACCTGGCGCTGGGCCACCTCGATCGCGACCGCCTGGCAGACGATCCGCACCGCCTTCGGATAACAGCCGGCCTCCTGACCGATCGATCACGAAAGACCTACCGGCCCTGGGAAAGCCCGCCCCACCCGGCGACACGGGACCACCCCAGCATGCCTTGTGACCGCAGACGTCACCCGACCAACCATCACGCCCTACAGATCCACCGCCATCACCATCGACGAAAAATCCGGGCTAGCCCAGATTTTTCGCGGATTATCGCTGGTGACGGCGTGTAGATAAGCGAAAGTGCCTGTCCTGCAAGGGATAATTGGACTTCTCTAGGGTTCAACCATCCTGACGGGAAGGCACTTCGCAGGTGAAGAGTATCGCGGCCGCATCGCGGGTGAAAGTGTCAGCCGACGGCCACGGGGTCGTGTCGCACGCCGGGATGGGCCTACTGCGGGAACTGGCCGACCGGACCGGGTTATCAGCGCAGGTCACCGGCGCTTTGGCCGACACCTACCGCGGGCCGTGGAGCTACGCACCCGGCGAGGTGTTCGCCGATCTGGCCGCGGCGGTCGCCGACGGCGCGGACTGCATTGACGGGGTCGGCCAACTGTGCGGCGACCGTGAGCACGCGTTCGGCGCGAAAGCCTCCACGACCACGATGTGGCGGCTGGTCAATGAGCGCATCGACGCCGCACACCTGCCCGCGGTGCGCGCGGCCCGCGCCAGCGCGCGGGCGGCGACCTGGGCCGCCGGTGCGGCCCCCGAACCGGGTGGCTGGCTGCACATCGACATCGACGCCACCCTGGTGATCGATCACTCCGACAACAAACACGGCGCGACGCCGACCTGGAAGAAGTCGTTCGGGCACCATCCGCTGCTGGCGTTCCTGGACCGCCCCGAGATCGCCGGCGGGGAAGCCCTGGCCGGGCTGCTGCGCAGCGGCAACGCGGGCTCCAACACCGCCAGCGACCACATCATCGTCCTGGCCCAGGCGCTGGCAGCGCTGCCCGCGCCGTGGCGGCCCGACTCGAGTCGTGGCGGTGATCCCGACCGGCCCCAGGTGCTGGTGCGTTGCGACACCGCCGGAGCCACCCACCGATTCGCCGACGCCTGCCGCGAGCAGGGAGTCGGATTCTCCTTCGGCTACCCCGTCGACGCCCGCGTCCAAGACGCCGTGGACACACTCAACCTTGCCGAGGGCTGGTACCCGGCCATCGACACCGACGGTGGGCTGCGCGACGGCGCCTGGGTCGCCGAGGCCACCACCTTGGTCAACCTCAACAGCTGGCCGCCGGGCACCCGGCTGATCCTGCGCAAGGAGAGACCGCATCCCGGCGCCCAGCTGCGGTTCACCGACACCGACGGGATGCGCGTCACCGCGTTCATCACCGACAC
>JAKIXW010000436.1 GCA_022708865.1 Acidobacteriota bacterium | reverse complement strand
TCGAAGAAGTCGCTCACCGTGACGCCCTGCCGGCCGTCGTTGCGGACCCGGGCCGGCTGCAGGACGTTGAGGCCCTCCAGAATGAGGATGTCGGGGTGCCGCACGATGTGCTTCTCGCCGGGCACGATGTCGTAGAGCAGGTGCGAATACACCGGCGCGCAAGCGGATTCGGCGCCCGACTTCACGGTGGTGACGAACCGCATCAGCGCTCGCCGATCATAGCTCTCGGGAAAGCCCTTGCGGTGCATCAGGTTTCGCCGGGTGAGCTCGTGATTCGGATACAGGAAGCCGTCGGTGGTCACCAGGTCGACCCGCGGGTGGTCGCCGAAGCGGGCCAGCAGCGCCTGCAGCACGCGGGCGGTGGTCGACTTGCCGACTGCCACGCTGCCGGCCACTCCGATGACGAACGGCACCGGCCGGTCCGGATTCTGCTGCGGCTCACCGAGGAACTCCGCGGTGGAGGCGTACAGCCGTTGCCGGGCCGCGACCTGCAGGTGGATCAACCGCGCCAGCGGCAGGTAGACCTCTTCCACCTCGAGCAGGTCGAGCTGTTCGCCGAGGCCGCGCAGGCCCACGACTTCCTCTTGGTTGAGTTTCAGCGGGGTCGACATCCGGAGCGCGCGCCATTGCCCCCGGTCGAATTCCACATAGGGACTCGGCTCGCTCAGCCTCGCCATGGCCGTAAGTGTGACAGGTAGCGTTGGTCGGCATGGAGCCAGCCGCCCTGATCCGTGAGTATCTGATGCTCGGGTTGCGGTTCGACCGCATCGAGGAGGGTTACGTCGACTCCTTCACCGGTGACCCGGCGCTGCGCCGCGCGGTGGCCGACGAACCCGCCCCGGACCCGGCCGATCTGACCCGGCAGGCGAACCGGCTGCTCGACGCGCTGCCCGCGGTACCGCGCTCGCAGGACTTCGGCGACGTCCGCGCCGCCTTCATCGCCGCGCACCTGCGCGCGCTGGCCTGTGCCGGCCGCAAGTTCGCCGGCGAGGACGTCGGGTTCGTCGACGAGGTCCGCGAGTACTTCGACGTGACCATCGCCAAGGGCGACGAGGACCGCTACCGCGAGGCGCACCGCCAACTGGCCGCCGTGCTGCCCGGCACCGGTGCGCTGGCCGACCGGATGGAGGCCGACCGCGTCGCCGACGAGATCCCGCCGGAGCGCCTGGCCGAATGCATCGAGGCGTTCTCCAGCGCGCTGCGCGACAAGGTCCGCGCCGAGTACCCGCTGCCGGACCGCGAGACCATCAAGTACGAGATCGTCACCGACAAGCCCTGGTCGGGCTTCAACTACTACGAGGGCGACTACACCTCGACCGTCGCCGTCAACGCCGACCTCAAGCAGCAGATGTCCAACCTGCCGCGGCTGGTCGCCCACGAGTCCTACCCCGGGCACCACACCGAGCACTGCCGCAAGGAGGAGCGGTTGGTGGCGGGGCAGGACCAGCAGGAGCACACGCTGTTCCTGGTGAACACCCCGCAGTGCCTGATGGCCGAGGGCCTGGCCGATCTCGCGCTGTACGCGGTGGTCGGCGAGAGCTGGGGCGCGTGGGCCCAGGAGATCTACGCCGACCTCGGGCTGCGCTTCGACGGTGAACATGCCCAGGCGGTGTCGGTGGCGCGGGCGACGCTGGCCGACGTCCGGCAGGATGCAGCGCTGATGCTGCACGACGAGCATCGTGACGTCGACGACGTCGTCGCGTTCCTTCGGCGCTGGCTGATGGTCGACGACGCGCGGGCCCGGCAGATGTTGCGGTTCCTGTCCTCGCCGCTGTGGCGGG
>JAKIXW010000435.1 GCA_022708865.1 Acidobacteriota bacterium | reverse complement strand
ATCACCCGCAGCGGGCCACCGGCCAGCCCGAGCCGGCTGGCTACCGTCACCGCGTCGGCCGCACCGTCCAGAAGACATAGGACCGCCTCGGATTCGACCTGTCGTTCGAGGTCGGCGCTGGCGCGCGAGCGCAAGAGATGCAGCGCCACCGTGCGGGCTCCGTCGCGCAACGCGGCCAGCGCCGGTCCGCGCAACTCCGTGGGGGTGATCACCCACACCGACCCCAGCAGTTCGCGGCCCACCCGCGCGGCCACCACCATCCGGCCCACCGAGCCCGACGCCGGATCGGGTGGTACGAACAGCGGCTCATCCGAAGCGTTCAGATGCACGAAAACCCCACGACGCTCCAATGATTCGCGCACGGCGTCCGGTGCGCAGCGCGCCAGGATGGTCTGCACCCAGGCGTCGTCGGCGTCGTCGCCAAGCTGCGAATAGGACAGCACCTGCGCGCGCCGCCCCTCGATGACCACCGCCGCGCCGATCGCAGCGGCCAGGCTGTCGGCGAGCGCGAACAGGTCCGTCGGCCCGCGGCCGGACTCGGTCTCCCGACCCTCGAGGACGAGCCCGTAGACCACCGCGGCCAATTCACTCCACGGCACCGCCGGGTCGACGGTGAGTACCGCAACGTCATCGACATCGTCAGCCACGTCGATGCGCACGATCGCGGCCACCGCGCCGGCCTCCCGCGCCCAGCCCAGCGCCTGTGCGGGTGCGTCGGCGCCGATGGCCAGCACGACGTCGCCCGTGACCCCCGGCTCGGGGATCACGACGCGGCGCAGCTCCGCCGTCCGCGGCACCGAACCGAGGCGCGCCACCACGCCGTAGCCGCCCAGGACGTTGACCAGCCGGTCGAGGGTGATCACGTCGCCGAGCCTATGCCGCGACGATCACCACGGTTTAATGACGCCATGCTTCGAGTCCTCGCCGCGGCGTCCCTACTCCTGTTCGCCCTCGTCGGCTGTGGCAAGTCCGGACCGCAGGGACCCACCGGCGAGGCCGCCTGCACCAAGGTCGACGCACCGCTGATGGATGCAGGAACGAACTACGACAGCGAACCGCGCGTGAAGCTCCCGGTGCCCGACGGCTGGGAACGCTACGTGGGCATGGACGCCGGGGTCGCCCGCCTGGCGATCATCAACAAGTCGCTGATGAAGAACGGCTTCACCCCCAACGCGGTCTACACGCTGGACAAGCTCCCCGGCAACATCGACGCGAGCAGGGCGCTGAAACAGGAACGCGACGGCCTCGAAAAGACCGGCGGGGCCAAGGATCTGGTGGTCACGCAGGACACCGTGTGCGGCTTCCCCGGGCAGACGATCCACTACACCGGGACCATTCCGCCGTCGGTCGGGCCACACCCCGGCGTGATGCGCGAAGCGGTGCTGAACTCCGGGAACAACACCTACGTCATCACCGTGGTGCTGCAGACCACCGACCCCGACAATCCGGTGTGGCAGCGGGACAGCAAGACGATTCTCGACGGCCTGCAGATCCTGCCGCCGGCGAACCCGAACTGACGCGCCGCGGGCGCCGAGCGGGTCAGCGGGCGAAGACGGTCAGTTGCAGACCCAGTGCCACCGCGCACACCGCGAACACGACGAACAGCGCCACCCAGTCCCGCAGCTTCGGGCCGGACGGCGCGGCCGCGATCTGGCCGGTGCCGCCGCGCGCGGTGATGGCATCGCCCATCTCGTCCCCGCGACGCAGCGCCACGGTCATCCCCGCGGTCATCATGTCGACCAGCTCGTGCGACCAGCGCCGGCCCCGATTGCTCGACACATGCGGCTTGGG
>JAKIXW010000434.1 GCA_022708865.1 Acidobacteriota bacterium | reverse complement strand
TCTCGCCCTTGGCGATCTTGACGCCGCGCACCTCGGTGTCCTCGGCGGCGGTTCGCATGAACTCCTTGACCGGGGTGGCCCAGCGGATCATCTCCTCGACCGCAAGCGGCATCAGATCCAGGTTCTCGCGCAGCCGTTGCAGCTGATCGGGGTTCTCGATCAAGGCACGCAGGCCCCCGGAGATGGCGTCCTTGGTTGTGTCGTGACCGGCGCTGGCGACGATCACGTAGTACGACGCGGTGTCCATGTCCGACATCGGTTCACCGTCGATCTTGCCGTTGGCGATCGCCGAGGCGAGGTCGTCGGTCGGGTGCTCGCGAAGTACATGAAGAAGTCCATCAGCACCGCGAGCATGTCCTCGGGGGTGCCGCCGCGCTGGTGTTCCTCGTCCTGGCCGCCGAACATCTCCTGGGTCAGCTTCAGCATTCGGGGGAAGTCGTCCTCGGGCAGGCCCAGCAGCGACAGGATGACGTAGAGGGGGAAGTTGACGGCGATCTCCTCGACGAAGTCGCACTCCGGTCCGATGTCGCGCATCCGGTCGACATACCGCTTGGCCAGTTCGTCGACGCGGACCTTCAGGTCGCGCATGGCCTTGGGCCGGAACCAGTCGGCGCCGATCTTGCGGACGTCGCGGTGGTGCGGGTCGTCCATGTGGATCAGGGTCTCGAGGCCAGTGCCGGCCTTGCGGTCGGCCATCAGGGCTTCGTCGAGGTCGGCCGGCATCAGCAGCGGGCGAGGGGCACTGAGCCACAGCGCGTTGTCGCGCTCGATGTCCATGATGTCGGTGTGTTTGGTGATCGCCCAGAACGGCAGGTAGACGGCCTTGCCGTCAACGACTCCGTCGACCCAGGCCACCGGCTCATTGGCCCGCAACCAGGTCAGGCCGGCGTGCAGTCTCTCGTCGTCGGCGTAGGCGCTGGGGTCGGCGAGCACCGTGGCGGCGTCGCTGGTCCTGCGGTCCGTGGGGACGGTCATGGCACTCCTGGGGGCTGTCGGAGGACGGATTTGACGGGTGTCAGGTTTCAGTGTGTTCCATAACAGTACTTATGCCAAGTGGCTTTCGGCCCGGAAATCCGGGAATCCCGTGCCGTAACCTCGTTGGGCGTGCTCACCGGACCGATCCGGCCAGTCCCGTCCCGGGCCGCCCGCGCCGCGCTGATCGCCGTCCTGATGCTCGCCGGTTGCGCCCACGGCGCCGGGCCCGACGGTGTGGTGCACAGCCGTGCCGGTGCGGTGCGTGGCACCGCGGCCGCGGATCATGTTCTCTTCCAAGGGATTCCGTACGGCGCACCGCCGGTGGGGCCGCTGCGCTGGCAGCCGCCGCAACCCGTCGCGCCGTGGCCGGGCGTGCGGGACGCGACCGCGCCCGGAACCCGGTGCGTGCAGGACACCACTCGCGACCCCGACTACGGGCGACCGGCCGGTGAGGACTGCCTGTCCCTCGACGTGTGGTCGCCGACGGGGGCGCGCGGGCGCCCGGTGATGGTGTGGATCCACGGCGGCGCCTTCGCCAACGGCAGCGCCGACATCTACGACGCGCGCCGGCTCGCGACCCGCGGCAACATCGTCGTCGTCACCGTGAACTACCGGCTCGGGGCGCCGGGCTTCCTGGCCCACCCCGCACTGGGGCCACCCGGCAACTACGGCCTGGCCGACCAGCAGGCCGCCCTGCGCTGGGTGCACGACAACATCGGCGCGTTCGGTGGCGACCCCGACCGGGTCACCATCGCCGGACAGTCCGCGGGCGGGATATCGGTCTGCGACCACCTGGTCGCCCCCGGATCGGCCGGCCTG
>JAKIXW010000433.1 GCA_022708865.1 Acidobacteriota bacterium | reverse complement strand
CACCTACGGCCTGCTGTACGCGCAGGAGGACGAGTTGGCGATCGACGCGCGCCGGCAACTCGACAGCGCGCTCAAGAAGCTTGCCAAGTCGGTGCGCAAAGCCCATTAGTCGGGGCGAACGAGTTGGCCTGTAAGCCGGATTCTGTGCCGGGGGCCGAAACCCCCGCGGCGACCATCCATCTGGACACACCGTCACCGGGTGCCTCGAGCGGCCTACCCGCAGGCTCGGGCGAGCAGCCCTCGAACGCCTGCGCAGCCGCGCCAGGGGCGCGGCCTTCTTGGCCTTGCTTCGGGTGGGGTTTGCCCAGCCGCCCCGGTCACCCGGGGCGCTGGTGCGCTCTTACCGCACCGTTTCACCCTTACCCCCTGTGCCACAAGGGCTCAGGCGGCGGTCTGTTCTCTGTGGCACTTTCCCGCGAGTCACCTCGGATTGCCGTTAGCAATCACCCTGCTCTGTGAAGTCCGGACTTTCCTCGAATTTCTCCGCGGCCGCCCGGCCAACTCGTTCGCGTCGTCAAAAATACCTGATCAGCGTTCACCGCCGTTACAGATAGGCGGTCTGGTTCACCAGCCGGACCGACGCGGCACCGTCGCCGTAGAACTCGGCGATCGACAACGACGCCAGATCCAGGTGCAGCCGGTAGAGCATCCCCGGGCCGGCATCCAGGGCCATCCGCAACAGCGTCTTGATGGGCGTCACGTGCGAGACCACCAGCACCGTCGACCCGCCGTACTCGGAGATGATCCGGCTGCGGGCGCGCCGCACCCGGGCGTGCACGGCATCGAAGCTCTCCCCGCCGGGCGGGATGACCGACGTATCGCGCAGCCAGTTCCCGTGGATCTTGGGGTCGGCGGCGGCAGCCTCGGCGAACGTCAGCCCCTCCCAGGAGCCGAAGTCGGTCTCGATCAGGTCGTCGTCGACGGTGACGGGCAGGCCGAGGGCGGCGGCGGCGGCGCCAGCGGTTTCGGTCGCCCGCTGCAGCGGTGAGCTGACGACCGCGGCGATGCCCCCCGTGCCGCCCAGGTAGGCCGCGGCCGCATTGGCCTGACGGCGGCCCAGTTCGGTCAACGGCGGGTTCCCCCGGCCCGAATAACGTCGCTGCACCGACAGTTCGGTCTGCCCGTGCCGCAGCAGGAGCATCCGGGTCGGAGCGCCGGTGGCTCCCGTCCATCCCGGCGATGTCAGCGCCGCGGCCTTCTCGGCGGACTCACCCGGGGGATCGGTGTCGACGACGGCCGCATGCTGATTGCCGGACTCCTCCTCGGGCGCACTCGGCGCCCGCATCGTCGTTCCGGCGGCATCCATCGCCTCGTTGGCCAGCCGGTCGGCATGCTTGTTGCGTTCCCGTGGGATCCATTTGAAGGCAATGTGTTCGAAGCGCGCCGCCAGCGCCCGGGCCTCGCGGTTGAGTTCGATGAGGTCGGGGTGTTTCACCCGCCAGCGGCCCGCCATCTGTTCGACGACCAGCTTGGAATCCATAGACACCGCCACCTCGGTGGCCCCGAGTTCAACCGCCTCGGTCAGGCCGGCGATGAGGCCGCGGTATTCGGCGACGTTGTTGGTCGCCATCCCGATCGCCTGCTTGCGCTCGCCCAGCACCGTGGCGCGGTCGGCGGTCAGCACCACCGCGCCGTAGCCGGCCGGACCGGGATTGCCGCGGGAGCCGCCGTCCGCCTCAATCAGAACTTTCACGAACCAATTCCCTTGACGCGCAACAGAATTGCGCCGCATTCCGGGCAGCGCAACACGTCGTCGTCGGCAGCGGCCGCGATCCGGGACAGTTCGCCACGGTCGATCTCGATGCGGCAGGCGCCGCA
>JAKIXW010000432.1 GCA_022708865.1 Acidobacteriota bacterium | reverse complement strand
CTCTCCGCAATCAGGGCGGAGGTGTCCGGGGAGATCGGTGGATCCACGTGCTCGGCGGCGGTGACGACCGCCTCCACAGCGGCGTACGGATCGTGCCCGACGGGGCAGAACGTCGCCCCTGCTAAGCCTCGATCCACCGTTGATCTTGTTGGGTGGGTCGGCGCGGTGACGTAGAAATGCCCCGCTTCCTGGGGAGAATGGGAGTTCTTCACGCTTCCACGATCACCAGGAGAGGGGCATCTCGTAGATGCAACTGTCTCACACCCCGGCGCGGTGTTCGGCGTCGTTCGATGAACCGAATTTGTTGGTGTCGGCTGGTCTGGTCCCGGCGATACGCCTGGCCGAGAAGGTCGGCCTTGCTGACCTGGCTACCGAGCATGTGACTGTTGGTGCGAACCCGGGCGCGAAGGTGATGTCGCTGGTGGCGGGGATGGCCGCCGGGGCGGACAGCATCGACGATCTGGACGTGCTGCGCCGCGCCGGGGCGGCACGGGTGTTCACGGGGGTGCGGGCCCCGTCGACGCTGGGCACGTTCTTGCGCGGGTTCACGTTCGGGCATGTGCGGCAGTTGGATGCGGTCGCCGCCCGCACCCTGTCCGGACTGGCCACCCAAGCGCCGCTGTTGTCCGGCATCCAGCAGACCTGCCTGATCGATATCGACGACACCGTCAAGGGTGTCTATGGCCCGGGTAAGCAGGGCGCGGAGTTCGGCTACACGAAGATCCGCGGGCTCAACGCCCAGCTGGCCATCGTCAGCACCCCGGACGCCGCGCCGGTGATCGCCGCGACCCGGCTGCGCCGCGGCGCGGCCCCCTCATCCCAGGGCGCGGTACGGATGATCCGGGATGCGATCACCACCGCCCGCCGGTGCGGAGCCGGGGACAACATTCTGGTGCGGGCGGACTCGGCGTACTGCTCCTCGTCGATCCTGCAGGCAGTAGCGAAGGCCGGTGCCGAGTTCTCCGTCGGGATGCCGCTGAACTCCCGGGTACGCGCCGCGATCACCGGCATCGACGAGGCGGCGTGGGTGCGCATCGAGTATCCGTGGGCGATCCCGGACCCCGACACCGGTGAGCTGATCTCGGCCGCGGAGATCGCCGAGATACCGTTCACGGCGTTCGCGTCCCGGCCGCCAGCAAAGCACGTGACGGCCCGGCTGATCGTGCGCCGGATCCCGGAACGCAACGCCACGAAGTTGCAGGACCCGTTGTTCCCCGCGTACCGGTTCCACGCCCTGTTCACCAACAGCACCGCCACGCTGGTGCAGGCCGAGTCGACCCATCGGGGGCACGCGATCATCGAGCAGGTCATCGCCGACCTCAAGGGCTCCGCGCTGGCGCATCTGCCGTCGGGACGGTTCGCGGCCAACGCCGCCTGGCTGGTCTGCGCGGCGATGGCGTTCAACCTCACCCGCGCCCTCGGCGTGATCGCCGGTGGCACCCTGGTCAAGGCCACCACCGCGACGATCCGCACACGGATCATCAACCTGCCTGCGCGCATCGCCCGCTCAGCGCGCAGACTCAGGCTGCGACTACCGCGCGACTGGACCTGGGCGACGCACTGGCAGCAACTCTGGACCGCGGTCATGACCACCTGACCCCACCCCCCGCCCGACCCCACGACTTGAGGACCCCCAGGAGAAGCCGGACAGACCGGCCGGGCAAACACGCCCACCACCTGAACCACTACCAAACCGGCGATCACCACGCCGCGACTGCCGCCGTCACCTCACAGCGGTGGATCGAGGCTTAGGTGCTGTAATCGGGCGTCTACCTGCACGACAGGGTGTCTGAGACGGCAAATAACGCGCATTATGTGTATGTTTTGT
>JAKIXW010000431.1 GCA_022708865.1 Acidobacteriota bacterium | reverse complement strand
GTTGGCGACACTCAGCGAGTTGATGTAGTGGCTGTGCGGGTCGACGAACCCCGGCGCCAGGGTGGCGCCGTCCAGCTCAACGACGGTGGTCGCGGGGCCACGGTGGGCGGCCAGCACGTCCGAGCGGGTCCCCACGGCGGTGATCCGGCCGCCGCGCACCGCGACGGCCTCAGCGGTCGGGTTGTCGTCGTCGACGGTGACGACCTCGGCGCCGACGTAGATGGTTGCCGCTGATCCCGATGCTCCCGACACGGAGTCGAGTCTAGGTTCGCCGCTAGAATCCGGGCGGTGGAATGGGTTTCGCAATGGTGGCAGCACGACGTCGTGAACGGCTACAAGGGTCCGCTGCTGCTGAGCTTCGTCGCGTTCGTCGTGACCTTCCTGACCACCCGCACCATCACCCGGATGATCCGGGCGGGCAAGGGCCCGTTCCACAACGTCAGCGCCGGGGGAGTGCACATGCACCACTCGACGCCGGGCATCATCCTGCTGATCGCGGGCGCGTTCACCGCGGTGGGCTGCCCGCCGCTGTCGGTGTGGTTGTACCTGGCGGCGTTGCTGGTCGGCGTGGGCTCATCGCTGGTGCTCGACGAGTTCGCGATGATCTTCCGGTTGCAGGACGTCTACTGGACCCAGGAGGGCCAGCTGTCGGTCAACATCGTGACACTGGCCGGCGCGTGTGTGGGCCTGGCCGCCGCCGGGGTGTCGCCGATCCACACCGCCGATCTGCCCGCGGGTGTCGCCGCCTGGCGCTATGCGGCGGTGGTGGCCCTGCTGCTGCACTTCGTGGTGGTGGCCGTCGTGGCGTTGAAGGGTAAGTACCCGACGGCGCTGATCGCCCTGTTCGTCTCCCCGGTCGCCTGGGTGGCCGCGATCCGACTGGCCCGCCCGACCTCCCCGTGGGCGCGCAAGTGGTACCACGGGGACAAGCTCGACCGTGCCCAGCGCCGGGCCGACGACTTCGACAAGCGGTGGGCGCCGATCCGGCGGCACTGGGACGACCTCATCGGTGGCACCCCGTCGGCGCCGGATCCGGCCCGGTCGTCAACGTGAGCTCCACCAGCGGCGGGTGTGCCTGACTCCGCATTATTGCTGGGTAGACTCGGCGGGTCACATACGGCGAGAACAAGAGGTAACAGGCAGATGAGCGGCCATTCCAAGTGGGCGACCACCAAGCATCAGAAGGCGGTCAAGGACGCCCGGCGTGGCAAGGAGTTCGCCAAGCTGATCAAGAACATCGAGGTCGCCGCCCGCACCGGTGGTGGGGATCCGGCCGGCAACCCGACGCTGTACGACGCCATCCAGAAGGCCAAGAAGACGTCGGTGCCCAACGACAACATCGAGCGCGCCCGCAAGCGCGGCGCCGGTGAAGAGGCCGGCGGCGCCGACTGGCAGACCATCATGTACGAGGGCTACGGCCCCAACGGCGTCGCGGTGTTGATCGAGTGCCTTACCGACAACCGAAACCGGGCCGCGGGCGAGGTCCGGGTGGCGATGACCCGCAACGGCGGCAACATGGCGGACCCGGGTTCGGTGTCCTACCTGTTCTCCCGCAAGGGCATGATCACGCTGGAGAAGAGCGGTCTGAGCGAGGACGACGTGCTGATGGCGGTCCTGGAGGCTGGCGCCGAGGAGGTCAACGACCTCGACACTGCGTTCGAAATCGTCTGCGAGCCAACCGATCTGGTGGCCGTGCGGACCGCGCTGCAGGACGCCGGCATCGACTACGATTCGGCCGAGGCGTCGTTCCAGCCGTCGGTCACCGTGCCCGTCGACCTCGAGGCTGCCCGCAAGGTGCTCAAGCTGGTCGACGCGCTCGAGGACAGCGACGAC
>JAKIXW010000430.1 GCA_022708865.1 Acidobacteriota bacterium | reverse complement strand
CGTCAGCGGCAGTGGCCGAAAGCGCCTCCCCGACGCCTTCGCCCGCCAATCGTCCTGCGTTCGAACCGGTCCTGACCACCGAAATCAGTGCGCTCAAGCAGGCGCTGGCGGCCGGTGCATCACCCGCGGCCGCTGGTGCGCAGGCTCAGGTGGGCGATCCTCATGCTCCCAAGCTCACCGGTTTCGAGAAAACGGAGATCATTGAATCCCGCTTGCCGGACACCGAGATCGCCGAAACCGAAATGCTCGACGACGACCCGCCTTATCCGGCGCTGAGCCCCACCCAATACGGCGAACTGCGCTGAGCGCGGCTCGGCGCGAGCCATTGATCACTTACGGGACGCTGGCATTTCCAGAACCATCGATTCACCCCCACCCGTCGCCTGCGCCAGACGGGCTTTGCGGGGCTCGACGGCCTCCAGAACAAGCCCTTCATCGACCCTGCTGCCCACCCGGAAGGCGCGGCCCGGCTTGCCGTCGACCGCAATCAGCGCCGCCCCGCGGCTGGACGGGCTAGCCATCACACCGAGCAGGACAAACCGGCTCGCTGCGACCGGCGCCGCGGTTGCAGTGGGTGCAGCAGCGCCGAGCAGGCGCGCCACAGCCGCCGGATCAGCCGCAGCCGTTGGCGCCACGACGGAGGGCGTTGTGCCCACCGAAGTACTGGATGCACCGCCCCACAAGCCCAACCCCCACCACGCCAGGCTGGCAGCCGCCAAGGCCCACAGAACCAGCGTCACGAGACGGGCGGTCCACCTGCTTTGCGAATTGATCACCATGGAATGATTATGATTGAAGCGAACTGCTGCCGCCAAGACCACGTCATGACCCTTTGCAACCGATCCCTTTCACGCTCGCCGGCCGTCCGGCTGGTCGCCCGTGGCTTCACCCTCATTGAACTCATGGTGGTGCTGGTGATCATCGGTGTGCTGGCCGCGCTGATCGTCCCCAACGTGCTCGACCGGGCGGACGATGCGCGCTCGACCGCCGCGCGAACCGATGTGGCCAACCTGATGCAAGCACTGAAGCTCTACAAGCTCGACAATCAGCGCTTCCCGACGGCCGAGCAGGGGCTGCAGGCGCTGGTCACCAAGCCGACGGCCAATCCGGTGCCACCCAACTGGAAGCCCTATCTCGAAAAGCTCCCCAACGATCCCTGGGGCCGCCCCTACCAGTACCTCAACCCGGGCGTCAAGGCCGAGATCGATGTGATGTCTTTCGGTGCCGACGGTCAACCCGGGGGCGAAGGCAAGGATGCGGATATTGGCAGCTGGCAGTAGGCCAGTCCCCACGCTGGCGACATCGTTTGCGGCAGTGTCCGTCGCAGAGGCTCCTCGAGCGTGCCAAAGGCGAAGCGCAGGATTCACCCTGTTGGAGTTGCTGGTGGTGGTGGCCATCATTGCCATCGGAACGGCCGGCGTCAGCCTGGCCCTGCGCGACGCCAGCACAAGTTCGCTTGAGCGGGAGGCACAACGCCTGGCGGCACTGCTGGAGTCCGGACGCGCGCTGTCGCGGGCATCGGGCCGAGTCGTGGTCTGGCGGGCCAAAGAGCGGGGCTTCGAGTTTTCCGCAGTGGACGGCGACGCTTTGCCCACGAACTGGCTGGGGACGGACACCGCCGTCCAGGGTACGGCCACTCTGCAACTCGGCCCGGAACCGCTGATCGAACCGCAAGGTGTGTTGCTTTTCAGTACAAGCCAGCCCGAACGCCGGCTGCGCGTCGCCACGGATGGGCTGCGCCCCTTCTCCGTGCAGCCGGGTAGCAGACCATGACAGGCGCCCGTCCAGCGGGTGGTTTCACCCTGATCGAAGTCCTGGTTGCGTTGGGTATCGTGGCCATCGCAACCAGGAC
>JAKIXW010000042.1:12501-18923 GCA_022708865.1 Acidobacteriota bacterium | reverse complement strand
CGGAGATCGCCCGTGGCGCGACGACCGGGCGGCCCCGCAACAAGTTCACCGAGGTCGCCGACATGCTCACCGCTGCGGCGATGGCTCCGAAACCGACTGTGCGGGAAAGGATCTTGGCCGGTCTTCGCTAGATCACGGAGGGATCCGCACTCACGCGTGCGCGATCTCGTCCCAGCCTTCGACAGACTGAGGACTGCGCGGACCGGGCCCGATATAGATGGCCGCCGGGCGCACCAGCTTGCCCAGTCGCTTCTGCTCGAGAATGTGCGCGCACCAGCCGGCGGTCCGCCCGCAGGTGAACATCGCCGGCATCATCGCCGCCGGAACGCCGGCGAAGTCGAGGATCACCGCGGCCCAGAATTCCACGTTGGTCTCGATCGCGCGGTCCGGTCGCCGCTCGCGCAGTTCGGTGAGCGCGGCCTGTTCGAGTGCGGCGGCCACCTGGTAGCGCGGTGCACCCAGTCGCTCGGCGGCGGCGCGCAGGACCCGGGCGCGGGGATCCTCGGCGCGGTACACCCGGTGGCCGAACCCCATCAGCTTCTCGCCCCGGTCGAGGATCCCGGCGATGACCGCTCGGGCGTCACCGGTCCGCTCCGTCTCGGCGATCATCGGGAGCACCCGAGCGGGCGCGCCGCCGTGCAGCGGTCCGCTCATGGCGCCGACCGCACCGGAGAGCGCAGCCGCGACGTCGGCCCCGGTGGAGGCGATGACGCGAGCGGTGAACGTGGAGGCGTTCATTCCGTGCTCGGCGGCCGACACCCAGTAGGCGTCGATAGCCTCGATGTGACGCGGGTCTGGTTCACCCTGCCAGCGCGTCATGAATCGTGCTGTGACCGTGGAGCATTCGTCGATCATGCGCTGCGGCACCGCGGGTTGGTAGATGCCACGCGCGGATTGAGCGACGTAGGACAGCGCCATCACGGATGCGCGGGCCAGCTGATCGCGGGCGGTGTCGTCGGTGATGTCGAGCAACGGCTGGTAGCCCCAGATGGGGGCCAGCATCGCCAGGCCGGCCTGAACGTCGACCCGCACATCTCCGGTGTGGATGGGTAGCGGGAAGGGTTCGGCCGGCGTCAGGCCGTGGCCGAATCGGCCGTCGACGAGCAGACCCCAGACGTCGCCGAAGGTGACCCGTAGATCGACGAGGTCCTCGATGTTGACGCCGCGGTAGCGCAGTGCGCCGCCGTCCTTGTCCGGTTCGGCGATCTCGGTCTCGAATGCCACCACACCGGCCAGGCCCGGGGCGAAGTCCTTGGGGATCGCGGTCATGGTGTGGATTCTCGCACCCGAGCTTGTCGGGTCCGGCGGCCCCCGGGCAACCGCCCGGCGTAGCGTTGGCCCAATGGTGGAACCGGGCAGGGCGGATCTGGCGGGCATGCGCGTCGAATACGGTTCGGTGGAGAAGGACGGGAGTGCCGATCTCGACGTCGACTGGTTGGCGGACGGCTGGCTTGTGCTGCTGCACAAGTGGATTGACGATGCGCATCGCGCGGGTCTGGCCGAACCCAATGCTATGGTGCTGGCCACGGTGCGCGACGGCAGGCCGGTTACGCGGTCGGTGCTGTGCAAGAGCGTGGACGAGAACGGGGTCACCTTCTACACCAACTACGACTCGGCCAAGGGCGCCGAGATCGCGGAGACGCCCCAGGCGGCGGTTACCTTCCCGTGGTACGGCCTGGGCCGGCAGGTGCATGTGCGGGGTCCGGTGACGAAGGTCACGCCGCAGGAGACGGCCGAGTACTGGTCGAAGCGGCCGCGGGGTTCCCAGTTGGGGGCCTGGGCGTCGCAGCAGTCCGAGCCCATCGAATCCAGGGCGGCGCTGCTCGATCGGCTCGCCGAGGTCACCGAGCGCTTTGCCGGCCAGGATGCCGTGCCGGTGCCGCCGAACTGGGGTGGTTACCGCGTCGCGCCGGAGGTCGTCGAGTTCTGGCAGGGCCGGGAAAACCGGGTGCACAACAGGATTCGGGTCTTCCCGTCGCAGGGAGTGGGGCATCCCGAACGCCTCCAACCGTGAGGCGGCTGTTCGCCGACACCACACCGCTGCAACAACCTGATTTCCGGCGCCTGTGGTGCGCGGGCATCCCGACGGTCACCGGGGTCAACCTGACCATCTTCGCCGTCCCCGTTCAGCTGTGCGCCTTGACCGAGAGTTCGGCCTACGTCGGCCTGGCCGGAGTCTCGGGTTGGTGCCGCTGGTCGTGTTCGGGTTGTGGGGCGGCGCCTGGGCCGATGCGATGGACCGCGGCGGCGGTGGGTGGCGGTGGTGTTCCTGGCGGGCGGCGGTGTTCTCATGGTCGTCGGCGTGATCATCGCGAGCCTGGCCGTGCCGGTATTCGTGCGCTACCGCGTGGCGCGACGGGCCCCGGCGATATTTCTTGACAGTCGCTGAAAAAATACGGCAGCGCGAGCACTCAGGGCCGCTACGATGACCGATGTGATCGACGTCGGTGCGGGGTCCGAACTCGGGTTGCGGGAGCGTAAGAAGCAGCGCACTCGCGCGATGCTGATCAATGCCGCCGTCCAACTCTGCCTGGAGCAGGGGTACGAGAAGACCACCGTCGATCAGATCGCCGCCGCCGCGGATGTCTCCTCCCGCACATTCAGCCGGTACTTCGCCACCAAGGACGCCGTCTACCTGGCGCTGCTGGACGCGCTCATCCAGGGGGTGGCCGCCGAGCTGAAGACCATCCCGTCGGACGTGTCGGCGCTGCGGGCCTTGCGCGACGCCCACCTGACCACCCTGGGGAAGGTCAGGTCCGGCGGGGTGCCGGGGCTCAACAGCAACGGCGTGGCGCTGACGCTGCAGGTCCTCAACTCGACCGACGACCTCAAACTGGCCGCCGGTCAGATCCAGAACCCCGTGGTGTTCGGCGCGCTGGCCGACCGGATGGGTGTGGACCCGACCAATCGGCGCCTGCGGATGGTCAACGCGGTGTGGTCGGCGATCATCGTGACCGCGTGCGGCGACCTGACCCCCGAGACGACCTCCGGCCCGCTCGGCCCGGAGCTCATGGCTCAGCGGATCAGCGAGTCCTACGACCAGTTCAGGGCGCTCGCGACCATCGCACCCTGACGGGTGACCAACCCCCCGCAGGCGCGCGGATGAGTTAGCGACTACCTTCCCTATTGCAAGCTCGTATCGCTCAGAAGGGGTTTCCGTGGCCAGCAGTTCTTCCTCAGACGAGACCGCGACTCTCCAGTATCCCGGGGGATCGATCGACCTCGACATCGTCAAGGCGACCGAGGGCTCCGATGCGATCGCGCTGGGCTCCCTGCTGGCCAAGACCGGCTACACCACCTTCGACGGCGGATTCGTCAACACCTCGTCCACCAAGTCGGCGATCACCTACATCGACGGCGACGCCGGCATCCTGCGGTATCGCGGATACCCGATCGAGCAACTGGCCGAGAAGTCGACCTTCATCGAGGTCTCCTACCTGCTCATCTACGGTGAGCTGCCGTCCGCCGAGCAGTTGGCCACCTTTACCGACCAGATCCAGCGGCACACCATGCTGCACGAGGACCTCAAGCGGTTCTTCGATGGCTTCCCGCGCAACGCGCACCCGATGCCGGTGCTCTCCAGTGCGGTCAATGCGCTGAGCGCCTACTACCCGGATTCGCTCGACCCGCTGGACAAGGAACAGGTCGAGCTCTCCTCGATCCGGCTGCTGGCCAAGCTGCCCACCATCGCGGCGTACGCCTACAAGAAGTCCGAGGGGCAGCCGTTCCTGTACCCGGACAACTCGCTGTCGCTGGTGGAGAACTTCCTGCGGATGACGTTCGGGGTGCCGGCCGAGCCCTATGTGCTCGATCCGGAGATCGTCCGGGCGCTGGACATGCTGTTCATCCTGCATGCCGATCATGAGCAGAACTGCTCTACATCCACAGTCCGGTTGGTGGGATCTTCCCAGGCCAACCTGTTCACCTCGATCTCCGGCGGCATCAACGCGCTGTGGGGGCCGCTGCACGGCGGCGCAAACCAGGCTGTGCTCGAGATGCTGGAGAAGATCCGCACCGGTAACGACGACGTCAAGACGTTCGTCCGCCGGGTCAAGGATCGCGAGGACGGCGTGAAGCTGATGGGCTTCGGCCACCGCGTCTACAAGAACTACGATCCGCGGGCGCGGATCGTCAAGGAGCAGGCCGACAAGATCCTGAGCAAGCTCGGGGGCGACGACCAGTTGCTCGACATTGCCAAGGAACTCGAGGAGATCGCGCTCACCGACGACTTCTTCGTGGAGCGCAAGCTGTACCCGAATGTGGACTACTACACCGGCGTGATCTACCGCGCGATGGGCTTCCCGACGCGGATGTTCACCGTGTTGTTCGCGCTCGGACGGCTGCCGGGGTGGATCGCGCACTGGCGTGAGATGCATTCCGAGCCGGGCAAGATCGGGCGGCCGCGGCAGGTGTACACCGGCTACACCGAGCGCGACTACACCGCCATCGGCGCCCGCTGACCCCACCACGCTGAAACGCAGGTTTCGGGCAACGGGCACTTGCTGACGCAACAGTTGTAGATTGACAATAGTTGTATGAATGCATCTGTTGACCAACTGACGCGCGGGCGCAAGCCCGTCATCCTGGCGCTGACCGCTGCCGCCTTCGTCGTCTTCCTGCCGTTGGACCGGGCGGGTGCGGCCTCGGCGGTGGCTTCCACCAGCCGGCAGGTGGGCGTCAGTCTTGTTGTGGCACTGTGCGGTTCGATTGCCGCCTCGGCCATCGCCGCACCGAACTCGTCGTTCGTGGCCGACGCGCGACCGTTGTCGCTCGTGTGCGCGGCACGGGGTCTGCTGGTGCTCGGCCTGGGGCTGTACTCGACCACGCCGCGGGCGCTACGCTCCGCAGAACGACTGGCGTCATTGTTCGGTCACCCAGGGAGGGGCCATGCCGACGTCCACGCGTAACCGCCTCGCCGACAAGGTGTGGGCCGATCTGACCCGTATCGTGCTGGACAACCAGGACACCTGGCGGCGCGCGGCCGTCGCGGCGGCCGGGCTGCCGTTCAGCCGGATCCGCATCCTGCTGCGGCTGGCGCGAAATCCCATGACGGTCAAAGAGGTTGCCCTGGCGGCCACCATCGACGCCCCGGCCGCGACGGTCGCCGTCAACGATCTCGAAGACCGCGGTCTGGTGCTGCGCGAGGTCGATCCCAACAACCGGCGGAGCAAACTGGTTTCACTGACCGATGCCGGCCGTGCGCTGGTGGATACGGTGAAGGCCATCGATGACCCGGCCCCTACCGCGTTGACCGGCCTCGCCGACGACGACCTGGCCAACCTGGCCGTCCTGGTCGCCAAGATCATGGCGGCCGAGAGCTAGCGCGCCTCCAGGACCGCCATCGCCGCGTTGTGGCCACCGATCCCCGAGACCGCGCCACCACGGCGAGAACCGGATCCGCACAACAGGATTCGTTCGTGTTCGGTCTCCACCCCCCAGCGCTGCGCCGGGGTGTCCAGGGGTGTCCCGTCGTCGGCGAAGGGCCATTGCAGGGCGCCGTGAAAGATGTTGCCCGCCGTCATGCGCAGGGTGTTCTCCAGGTCCAGGGTGGTCTTGGCCTCCACGCACGGCCTACCGTCGGCGTCCTGCAGAATGACATCCTGGATGGGTTCGGCCAGAACGGAATTCAACGACGAGAGCACGGCATCGGTGAGTGCCGCCCGCATCCGGTCGTGATCGCCGTTGCACACCAGGGCATGAGGGGTGTGGAGTCCGAATACGGTGAGGGTCTGCGCGCCGGCGGCGCGCAACTGCGGGGACAGGATGCTCGGGTCGGCCAGTGAATGGCAATAGATCTCACACGGCAGCGGAGCGGGGATCCGGCCGGCGACAGCCTGTGCGTGCGCGTCGTCCAGCTGGGTCAGCGTCTCGTTGATGTGGAACGTGCCGCCGAATGCCTGCTCCGGCGTCACCGCGCCGTCGCGCAGCCGGGGGAGCCTGCGCAGCATCAGATTGACCTTGATCTGCGCGCCCTGGACGTGGGGCGGGGGCCGGTTCGCCGAGCAGTTCGGCCAGCACCACCGGTGTGACGCCCGCCAGCACCGTCCGCGCGCGGACCCGGTGTTCGTCGTCGCCGTGGCGGTATGACACCTCACCGTCGGGCGTGATCGCGAAAACATCTGTTCCGGTCTGGATCTCGGCACCATGGCGGCGGGCTGCCGCGGCCAGTCCGGTGGTCAGGGTGCCCATGCCGCCAACCGGTACGTTCCAGTCCCCGGTTCCATTGCCGAGCAGATGGTAGAGGAAACAGATGTTCTGACCCAGCGATTCGTCGTCGGTGCGGGCGAACGTCCCGATCAACGCGTCGGTGGCCAGCACGCCGCGCACCAGGTCGTTGTCGACCGCTGTGTTGATCGTGGAACCGATCGGGGTCTCGACAATGCCCGCCCAGGCGCTGGCGGCGTCAACACCACCGGCGAGCA
>JAKIXW010000042.1:12130-12394 GCA_022708865.1 Acidobacteriota bacterium | reverse complement strand
CCGCCGGTAGAAGTCGGCGAACCCGTCGGCGTCCGACTGCGCACCGATGGCGTCGAAGGTCGACCGCGGCCCGATCAGCAGTCCGGTCCGCCCCGCGGTCGACGGATCCGGTGTGTACGAGGAATATCGGCGTCGCACCAGCTCGAGCGGAACCCCGAGGTCGTCGAGGATACGCCGGGGGAACAGGCTGACCAGGTAGGAGTACCGCGACAAGCGCGCCGCCACACCGGAAAAGGCTTCGGCCGACACCGCCGCGCCGCCGAC
>JAKIXW010000042.1:0-12120 GCA_022708865.1 Acidobacteriota bacterium | reverse complement strand
GTCCTGTCGTTCGAGCAGCCGGATACGGAGCCCGGCGCGGGCCAGATAGGCGGCGGCGACCAAGCCGTTGTGACCACCGCCGACGACCGCGACGTCGACGTCATCGCTGGGGCGCATGGCGCCAGTCTGCCCGAGTGCGCGCGTCCTGCCGCGGGTTTGGCGCGCGCGGTACCACGAGCCGGTGTCGTCAACTAGCCTCGCCCTGTGACGACAAAACCTGAGATCGAATTCCCCGACGGCCCCGCGCCCGATGCCCTGGTGATCGAGGACGTGGTGGTGGGCGATGGCGCTGAAGCGGTACCCGGCGGAACCGTCACCGTGCATTACGTCGGTGTCGAGTACGACACCGGGGAAGAGTTCGACAGCTCCTGGAATCGGGGCGAGTCGATCGAGTTCCCGCTCCGTGGCCTGATCCAGGGCTGGCAGGACGGAATTCCCGGAATGCGCGTCGGGGGCCGCAGGAAACTGACCATTCCGCCCGCGCAGGCATATGGGCCCGCCGGTTCCGGGCATCGACTGGCGGGGAAATCACTGATCTTCGTCATCGATTTGCTCGGTGTGCGTTAGCTCTGGATCCACCCGCTGAGTGGCTCTGGCCAATGCGGCATGGGTGCCACAATCCGGCCCTACCACCGCGTATCTGTTCTAGGCTCGAAGAGTTCGCAAGATCGATTGAATTCGATCATCAGATGGAGGATTCATGCCGGGTTCTGATGAAACTCGCACAATTACGGGATGGCGCCAGGCCACTAGGTACTACCGGCGCACACCGGGTTTGGGTTGGTTGCTCGCGTTGCTGGCGATCCCACTGCTGCTCGGCCTGCTGGGTTGGGGAGTGCTCGACAAGGGCAAGAAGGACGTCGATCTGACGTTGCCCACTGTCAGTCCCACCGTGACGGTGCCGGAGATGACAGCGCCGAACGTCAACGTGCCCAACATATCCTGGGGCGCGCTGTCCGTACTGCGCAGCGGCAACGACCTCACCCTGACGGGTGTGCTGCCGAACGACGCCGCCAAGACGTCGTTCATCGATGCCGTGAAGGGCTTGTTCGGGCCGTCGGTCAACGTGATCGACAACCTGACGGTCCGCGACGGCGCCAGCGTCCCGGATCTGTCGGGTATCGCCGCCGCACTCGAGCCGGACGTCAACATCCCCGACTTCGCCTGGAAGGTCGAGGGTGACACCATCACGCTGACGGGCACCGCGCCGTCGGAGGATGTCAAGGCCGCGGCCGGGGCCGCCGCCAAGACCGCGTGGCCGGATGCCAAGATCGACAACCAGATCGTGGTTGCCGGCGCGGGTGCGGGCACCAGCCCGGCTCCGAACCGGTGCGCCGACGTTCAGGCCGGTATCAACGACATCCTGAAGACGCCGATCAACTTCGTCACCGACGGGTACGCCGTGGCCGACAGCTCTGAGCAGATGCTGAGCCAGATCGCGGCCAAGATCAAGGATTGCCCCGACGCGAAGGTTGCGGTCAAGGGCTACACCGACAACACGGGCAACGACGCGATCAACCTGCCGCTCAGCGAGAGCCGCGCGAAAGCCGTTGCGGATTTCCTGGTTTCGCAGGGTATCGCCGAGGGCAATGTCACCTCGCAGGGTTTCGGCTCGGCCAACCCGATCGCGAGCAATGACACGCCGGAGGGCAAGGCTCAGAACCGTCGCGTCGAGATCGCAGTCAGCTAAGGAGAATTCGACATGGCATTTCTAGCCCAATGGTTGTGGTACCTGCTGGCGTTCGTCGTGGGGTCCGCGGTTGCGTGGATCATCACGGTGGTCTCCATCAAGCGGACCACCGAAGAAGAGGCCATCGCCGACCTCCCCGGCTCACGTGAGATTGGAGTTCGATGATGCATGACGTGAACTGGTGGCTGATGGCACTGTCGTTCCTGCTGGGACTGGTGCTGACGTTCCTCTTCATGATCCGCCGCGTCACCCGTGAGGTGCCGATCTATGCGGCCCTGGGCCGCGGGCCCAAGGTCGAGGTCAAGGCGCCTGCGGTGGACGTGAAGAAGCCTGCGGTGGACGTGAAGAAGCCCGCGGTGGAGGTGAAAGCGCCCGACGTCGACGTGAAGAAGGTCGCGCCCGTGGCCGCCGCTGCGGCGGCTGCCCCCGTAGTGGCCAAGCTCATCAAGGACGAGCCGTACGGCGCGGGCTCGGTGCGGTTCGCCAAGTCGGTGGCCCCGCCGCGAGCGGAGTACCTGATCAAGGGCGACGAGGACACCATGCGGTATTTCACCGTGGAGAGCCCGGATTACGAGAAGGTCGGCGCCGAGGTGTGGTTCAAGGACACCGACTCCGCGGAGCGGGCCGGCTTCCTGCGCTGGGATGCGGCCGCGGTGGCGTCGGTCGCGGGTTCCGAGGACGGCCCCTACGGGCTCGGCTCGGCCAAGTCCGGCGAGGGCGGTGCGGGCCCGGCGGGATGGACGATCAAGGGCAACGCGGATTCGGGGCTGTATCACACCCCGGCCAGTCCGTCCTACGACGTGACCATCGCCGAGCTCTGGTTCGTCGACGAGGCGACCGCCGAGGCAGCCGGGTTCAAGAAGTACAAGTAGCACCTGCCGCGACCGATGCGGGCGGTCGATGAGGCTTTCGTGACGAGTGGGTTCATGAAGTTCTCACGGTCGATTCGAGATCGTGTTGGACATGCCCGATGAACGCATAGCGATTGCACACCTGTTGCGCCGCACCACGTTCGGCCCGTTCCCCGGGCAGTGCGAGGAACTTGGTTCCCTCGGTTTGGGTGGCGCCGCCGACGCCGTGCTGTCAGCACCGCCGCTGACGCCAGGACACCCGGTGTTCGACGAGGACGACGATGCGGGCCCGGACGGGCCCGGCTTCCAATGGATGAAACTGATGTCGAATCCGGCGGCGGGCATTCACGAGAAGATGGTCTGGTTCTGGCACGGGCATCTCACGTCGAGCCACGACAAGGTCGACACATGGGACATCATGTGGCGCCAGCACCTGTTGTTGCGCGAGCATGCCCTGGGCAACTTCCGGGCGATGTTGCAGGCCGTCACCGTCGATGCGGCGATGTTGCAGTATCTCGACGGTGCGGATTCGACTGCGGCGCAGCCGAACGAGAATTACGCGCGTGAACTGATGGAGCTGTTCAGCCTGGGCCGGGGTCCCTACACCCAGGCCGACGTGCGTGCCGCGGCGACGGCGCTCGCGGGCTGGTACGTGGACGACGACAGTGCGGTGTATTTCGACCCGGAGGCCGCAGCGCCCGGTCCGGTCACATTGCTGGGGCGCCGCGTTCGCAGCGCCGCGGATGTCATCGATGCGATCTGCGATCACCCGGCATGTGCGCCGTTCATCGTCACGAAACTCCATCGCTTCCTGACCGGCGCCGACCCGGACCGCGCGCGCCGGGATGGGCTGGCGGCGGTGTTCGCCCGGTCCGGACTCCAGATCCGGCCACTGGTCGAAGCCATCGTGCGGGACCCGTCATTCACGTCTGCGCCTCAGTCGCAGAGCCGTGCGCGGTACCCCGTGGAGTGGGTCGTCGCCGCACTCGGCGTGTTCGGGATCGATGATCCGGGCCGTGCGCTCGATGCCGTCACCGCACTCGGCCAGACGCCGTTCCTGCCACCGAACGTGGCGGGATGGCCCACCGGACGACAGCGGGTATCGCCCGGCGGCGCGATCGCCCGAGCGGCATTGGCGATCGATGCGCCGGCGGTGGATGCCGTCGGTGCGGCCGCAGACCCGGTGGCGGCCGCGTTCGAACGCGCGGCGATCTACGCGCCGTCGGCGCGCACGGAGGCTGCGGTACGCGGATTCCATCAGCGGGTCACCGGCGCACCGCCCGACGTCACCGCGGCGGCACTCATCGGCCTGGTGGTGTCGACGCCGGAGTTCGCCCTCGCATGAGCACCCCGGTGGATCGACGAACACTGCTCCGGTTCGGGCTCGGCGCGGGTCTGGTGGCCGTGGCCGGTGGTGTCGTGGGATGCGAACTGTCCGGCCCGCGCGGCCCGGTCGCGTTACCCGCCCGGCCGGCGTCGCTTGATCGCCGGCGACTGGTGGTGATCGAACTGGCCGGTGGCTGCGACGGGCTGTCGATGGTTGTGCCCTACGCCGACGATCAATACCGTGCGCAGCGGCGCAGCACCGGGATCGACCCGGCGCAGGTACATCGCATCGACGACGTGTTCGGCTTTCATCCGGCATTGCCGCAGCTGTCGGCCATGGGGGCCGCCGTGGTCACCGGCGTCGGTGTTGCCAACCCCGACCTTTCGCATTTCGAGATGCTGCAGCGATGGTGGACCGGTGATCCGGACGGGCGAACCCGCCCCGATACCGGGTTTCTGGGCCGGATCTGCGATGTCATCGGTGATCCCGCGGCGCCGGCAGTGGGGGTATCGCTGGGGTTGGGCGCGTCCCAGCCGCTGGCCTGCGAGCGCGTGACCACCGTGTCGATCGATGCGGGTACCGCGGGCGCGTTCCCGGTGCCCGACACCGACGGCGCACTGCAAGCAGCCTGGCTGGCGGCCCAACGCGCAATGGCGCACCCGGACCGGTCCGACTCGCCGATGCTCGTGTCCACGCGGTCCGCGGCCGGCGCCGCGCTGCGGTTCACCGACGTCGCGGCAAACCTCCCGCCCGCGTCCGCCGGCTACCCGGAGTCGGACCTCGGCGCCCAGCTGTCCCTGACCGCGCGACTGCTGGCCGATGATCAACTGGGCCTGCGAGTCGTCCACGTCCCGGTCGGTGCCGACTTCGACACCCACGACGACCACCTGCCGCGCTTCGGCGCCCTGATGACCGATCTGGACGATGCCGTCGCCGCGCTGCGGCGTGACCTGCAGCGGCGCGCTCTCGACAATCAGGTACTGATCGCCGTGTTCACCGAATTCGGGCGCCGCGTCGCCGACAACGGATCGTCGGGCCTGGACCACGGCACCGCTTCGGTGGCCATGTTGATGGGGCCGACCAGGACGGGGGTGTTCGGTGAACCACCGTCGCTGCGCCGCCTGGACGCGGACGGCAACCTGGTGGCCACTGCGAACATGACCGAGTTCTACGCAACGGTGGCCGAATCGTGGTTCGGTGTACCGGCGGATCTGGTACTGCCGGGCCGGCCCAAACCCATTCCCGGGATCATTCCTGTGCTGAGATGACGATGTGCGGATCCTGGTGGTGGAAGACGATGCGATGCTCGGCGCAAACCTCGCCGCCAGTTTGCGTGCGGCTGGATTCGCCGTCGATCTGGCCGCCGACGTGGCCGATGCCGATGTCAAGATCGAGGTCAATCGATACGATTGCCTGGTGGTCGACCGCGGCCTGCCCGACGGAGATGGGCTGGACTTGGTTGCCGCCAAACGTGATTCGGGCATGCGGACGCCCGTGTTGATGCTGACGGCGCGTGATCGCGTCGCCGACCGACTGGATGGGTTCAGCCACGGCGCCGACGACTACCTGGTCAAGCCCTTCGTGATGGCCGAGCTGACGGCACGAACTCGGGCATTGTGCCGCCGTCAGGAGCAGCCGGCCCCACCACTCATCGAGATCCGCGACCTCGTGGTGGACCTCGCGCGACGGCGGGTCCAGCGCGCCGGAGTCCTGTTGGCCCTGACGCCCAAGGAATTCGCCGTCCTCGAGCTGTTGGCGATCCGGGCGGGTACGGTCGTCACCCGGTCGGAGCTGATCGAGTGTTGTTGGGACGAAATGGCCGAACCAGCTTCGAACGTCGTCGATGCGGTGATCGCCGGCCTGCGGCGCAAACTGGGTCCCCCTCCGTTGGTCGAAACGGTGCGTGGCGCCGGCTTCACCGTGACGCCGTGAACCAGCGCGCCGATGACCGGCCCGCCGTCGCCCGGCTGCGGCGGACCCGGTGGCTGTTGACAGCGTTGTTCACCGCGATCACCGCCGCGTGCCTGGTGGCACTGGGCACCTTCGCCACCGCGACCGACGACCGCTCACGACGACGGGAGGTCGACGACCGGGTCAGTGGAGTCGTCACGGCGCTGAGCCGCGACGTCTACGTCGACGGGGGCACACTCAACATCGAGAGCCTGGGCGACGACGAGCTGGCCCACGACACCGTCGCCGTTGCAGTTGTCGTGAAAGATGATGAGGGGCAATGGAAACCACGGTTCGAACACCTACGCTCGGCGCTGCCTGACCGGGCGGCGATCAGCGACATCGCCGCCCGGACGATTGATGCCGATGAACCGATCCTCACCACCGGCAACGGCGCGGACGGCCGCGCCGTGCGCGTTGCCGCTGCCGTAGTTGCCAACGACGAGGACGTCGACGCAGTCATTCTCGCCGCCGTGGATCCGGCCCCGAGCCTCCGTGCGCACCAACGGCTCGAACTCGCGATCGCCCTGGCGTGCGCGGCCCTGGTGGCGATCGCCGCCGTTGCCGGGCACCTGATTTCGGGCCGCAGCATGCGATCGGCCCTGCAGCTGCTCGACGACCAGGAACAGTTCCTCGGCGACGCCGCCCATGAGCTGCGGACGCCACTGGCGAACCTGCGTCTGGTCACCGAGGCCGGCCTGCGCTCGGAGGCCGAAGCGGTGCCCGCCCTGCGCAGCGCGCGCGAACTCGCCGACCGGATGGGCCGACTCGTCACCGGCCTACTGGCCCGCACCCGAGCCCGATCCGGGGTCGTTCCGATCGAACGCGTGCCGCTGCGCCTGGATCAGATCGTCGAGATGGTTGTCGACGAGAATGACGCGGCCGCAACGATTGTCATCACCACCACGCCGTCGATCGTCATCGGCGACCCCGAATTGCTCGCGCTCGCCATCCGCAATCTCGTCGATAACGGCGTGCGACACGGCGGCGTCGGCAGCGCCGCCCCGCTCGAGGTCAGGGTCGGCGACGGCACCGTCACCCTCAGAGACCACGGACCCGGGGTGCACCCCACGATCGGCGACCCGTTCGAGCGCGGGCGCGCCGGCCCCGGCGGCAGTCACGGCATCGGCCTGTCGATCGTCCGCTGGGTCGCCGACATTCATGGCGGCAGTGCGACCCTCGAGCCAGCGATCGGCGGCGGAACCATTGCACGGCTCACCCTGCCGCCCGCGGGGCCGCGATAGCCTTCATGCATTCCTCACGCGGCGCCTGGCAGGCTGAGGCCGTGAAAGCCCCGAAGGTACGTGGATGGCGCCGGCCGGCGCGCTGGATGTCGCCGATGCTGATTGCCGCGGTGCTGTTCGGGTCCGCCTGCGGTGCCCGAGGTGTGGGCAGCAGTCCCGCCTCGAGCGCCGGTCCCGAGCGTCTGGCCCTGGTCTATCGCGGCGATGCCGCCTGCGAAGGCTGTCCGGAGGCCGCGGCCGCGCTGCTGAACCGGATGGGAGGATTCACGGTCAGATATGTCGGCCCGGACGGCGACCTTGCGCTGGACGCGACGACCCTGGCCGCGGCAGCGCTGTACGTTCAGCCCGGCGGCGGCGACGATGTCGAGTTGGCGCGCCGGCAGATGGATTCGTACGCCCCGGCCATTGCCAACTACGTGAACAGCGGTGGCCGCTATCTGGGAATCTGCATGGGGGCCTTCCTGGCCGGAACCGTCAACGGCTTCGGGCTTTGGCCGGGCGAGATCGAAGAGTACAGCGGCATGCCGAACGCCGATATCCACACCGACGCGGACGTGCTTGTTCCGGTCCGGTGGGGCGGACGAGACCGGCAGATGTACTTCCAAGGTGGCCCATACTTCACGGCACCGGCATCCACGGTTCTGGCGCGGTACACCAACGACGCCATCGCGGCGTTCGTGGCGCCGTCGGGACGCGGCCGCATAGCTCTCGTCGGACCGCACCCCGAGGCGCCGCAATCCTGGTACACCGAGAACGAATTGGCCAACCCCGACGGTATCGACGACGCGCCCGGCCGCGAACTCGTCGCTGCGCTGATGGCGTCCTAGCCGGGCGGGTGGACGGTAATCTGTTGCTGGACAACATTAGTCAGAACGGTCAGGCCGATGCTGTTCGGCGGGTGCTGGAAGTTATTGCATACGTAGGACGAAGCCGACGCCGCGGACGGTGTGCAGCAGCCGTGGGGCGCCGCCCGCCTCGAGCTTGCGGCGCAGATATCCGATGAAGACGTCGACCACGTTGGTGTCCGCGGCGAAGTCGTAGCCCCACACCAACTCGAGCAGCTGCGCACGTGAGAGCACGGCCGTCTTGTGCTCGGCGAGCACAGCCAGCAGGTCGAACTCGCGCTTGGTCAGGTCGACGTCGACGCCGTTGACCCGGGCCCGCCGGCCCGGAATATCGACTTCGAGCGGGCCGACGGTGATGGTCTCCGATGAGAACGTCGCCGTGGCGCCCCGTCGCCGCAGCAGCGCCTTGACCCGAGCCACCAATTCGGCCAGCACGAACGGCTTGACCAGATAGTCGTCGGCGCCGGCCTCGAGGCCCGCGACGCGGTCGTCGACCGAGGACCGGGCCGAGAGCACGCAAACGGGCACGTCGTTGTCCATCGCGCGTAGCGCGGTCACTACGCTGACGCCATCCAGGACCGGCATGTTGATGTCGAGGACGATGGCGTCCGGACGGGTCTCGGTGGCGCTGCGCAGTGCCTCGGCGCCGTCCACGGCGGTCGTCACGTCGAAGCCGGACAGTCGCAACCCACGCTCCAGCGAGGCGAGCACGTCTGGATCGTCATCGACCACGAGTACCCGGGTCGATCCGGTGGCACTGTCCATAGCGCCATCTTGCCCGATCGATGCTGCTGGACGCGGGAGGCGCGAGTCACCGCCCTTTGGGCTGCAACGGGGCCGCCACGGTGCTAGCGTCCGTGGCTTGTGCAGCCCAATACGCCGCAGCTCATCGTGGAACCCGATGACGGGGTGACCCCCGTCCTGACGTTCATCCGTGCGGCGCAGCACTCGTTGCTGATCAAGCAGTTCACCTTCACCGAAGCGAGGCTGGTCGACGCCGTGATCGACCGGCAGCGGGCCGGCGTCGACGTTCGCGTCATGCTCAACCCCGCGCGTTCCGGGGGCGACCGCGCCAATGACGAGACGTTCGCCCGACTGTCCGACGCCGGGGTCAACGTCGCCTGGTCGAACCCGAAATTCTATGTGACCCACGAAAAGTCAAT
Source organism: Acidobacteriota bacterium (assembly GCA_022708865.1). Taxonomy (GTDB): domain Bacteria; phylum Actinomycetota; class Actinomycetes; order Mycobacteriales; family Mycobacteriaceae; genus Mycobacterium. Next base: position 3,050 of record JAKIXW010000042.1, on the reverse strand, counting down.
CGTCGTCGACGGAAGGTCGGCCTTGGTCGCCACCTTCAATCTGTGTGAGAAGTACTTCACGCTGACCCGTGACTACGGTGTGATCACCCATGAGCCGCAACATGTCGGGCAGATCATCGAGGTGTTCGAGGCCGACTGGGCGCAGGACGATTGGCAGCCGCGCGCCTACGAGGGTCTGCTGTGGAGCAACTCCAATTCGCGCTATCACATGGCGCAGTTCATCGACTCGGCCCAGCACCGCCTCGATGTCCAGCACCCCAAGTACGTCGACGTGGCAATCCTGGATCGCATCGCCGAGGCCGCCGAGCGCGGTGTGAAAGTGCACGTGCTCTGCGGGGGAAAGCACGGCATCAGCGACTGGGATGTCCTGGACACCTTCGCCTCGCTGCGCACTCTGCGTCGGCTCGGGGTCAAGGTGCACAAGCAGAAGAACCTGCGTCTGCACGCCAAGCTGTTGATCGCCGACAGCGCACGGGCCCTGGTCGGTTCGATGAACATCGACCGCAGCGCCTTCGATCTGCGCCGCGAGCTGGGCATCACGCTCGACGAGCCGGGGGTGGTCACCCGGTTGAAGCAGGTGTTCGACTCCGACTGGGAGATGTCGCACCACTACGAACCTCCGGACCCACTGGACCCGGCCAAGCACACCGAGAACGACTTCCCGCACGATCCCGAACTCGTCCATGAGTGAACCCGTCCGGCGCGTCTCGCTGTTCGAGCTGGCGCTGACGTTCAACCACATTGCCCTGGCCTCGTTCGGTGGCGGGTTGTCGGCCTGGTCGCGTGAGGTGATCGTCGTGGAGAAGCACTGGATGGGTGAAGAGGAGTTCCTCTCGGCAATGACGATGTGCCGAATCCTGCCCGGCGCCAACCAGATCAACATGGCGGTGTTCACCGGGACCAAGATGCGCGGCGGTCCCGGCGCGGTGGTCGCTGTCCTCGGACTGTGTTGTGTGCCGGTATTGCTGATGCTGACCGCGGCTTTCTTCTACTTCCGGTTCAAGGAGGTGCCGGCGGTCAAGGGGGTGCTGCACGGGGCGTCGACGGCCGCCGTGGCGCTCACCGTGGCGATGGTCATCAAGACCGGGCGGAAATGCCTCACCGGGGTAGTGCCGGTGGCGTTGTTCGTGGCTGCGTTCGTGCTCAACGGAGTCCTGCGCTGGCCGCTGCTGCTGACCTTGGCGCTGCTCGCTCCGCTGTGTCTGTTCTGGGCCTGGCCCAGGCGCCGGAGCAGCCCCGCGTGAGCACCTATCTGCAGCTCGCGGGTCTGTTCGGAATGTTGTCGCTGCTGTCGATCGGTGGCGGCAACGTGGTGCTCCCCGAGATGCACCTGCGCGCGGTCAATGGCAACCACTGGGTCAGTAACGCACAATTCGCCGACCTGTTCTCCATCTCGCAGTCGGCGCCCGGGCCGAGCATCCTGATCGTCACGCTGGTGGGCTACGGCGCCGGGTTGCACCTGGGCGGGGTGCAGTGGGCGATCCTCGGCGGCCTGGTGGCCACCCTGTCGATGATCCTGCCGGCCATGTCGCTGACCTACGTCATCACGCTGTACTGGCAGAAGGCCGAGCAGTCCCGGTGGCGGATCGCGGTGGAGAAGGGTCTGCCGCCGTTGACCGTCGGCCTGATCATGGCGACCGCGTTGGTGATGAGCCGCGCCGCCGATCACGACTGGCGGGCCTATCTGGTGACCGCCATCTGCACCGTCATCTTCGTGCGGACTTCGCTCAATCCGCTGTATCTGGTGGCCGCCGCCGGCCTGCTCGGCTACTTCGGCATCGTTTGACGCCGTCGCGCTGCCGAACGTGCGTGTTGGTCCGCCGACACGCCGTCCGGGACGAGATTCCATGCACGCTCGTCGACGCGATATCCGGTTGCCCGGCATGCGAACATCGGAATGCGGGTATCGACGGTCTTGTTGCCCCTCCCGGGTGAATCGAATCTCGACGGCAGGTGAAACGGATGCGTGGTGAATCGCGGCGGCCTGCGATCGCCGCTCCGCCGCAGCATTCCCGCGGGTGGTCGGATCTGGCGCGGCTGCTGCCCTACCTGCTGCCGTACCGGACCCGCTGGATCGCGATGATCGTCGCCGCCCTCCTGAGCGTGTTGGCCACCATCGGCATTCCACTGATGACCAAGGCCGTCATCGACGGACCGGTCCGCCATCAGGACCAGCGTGGCCTTTGGGTGCTGGGCACCGCGGCCTTGGCCATCGGCGTCGCCGAGGCGGTGTTGTGGTTCATCCGGCGCTGGCTGGTGGCCCGCTCGACGATGGGCGTCGAGGCCGACATCCGCAAGGACCTCTATGCGCGGCTGCAGATCCTGCCGATGTCCTTCCATGGCCGGTGGCAGTCGGGTCAGCTGCTCTCGCGGGTGATGAACGACCTCGCCACCATTCGCCGGTTGCTGTCGTTCGGCCTGATCTTCTTGGTGCTCAACGGGATTCAGATCACCGTCGTCACCGCGATCCTGTTGGCGATGTACTGGCCGCTCGGCGTGGTGGTGTTGCTGTCCGTGCTGCCGATCACCGTGACGGTGCTGCATTTCGAGCGTGAGTTCACCCGGCTGTCCCGGCAGGCGCAGGACCAGTCGGGCGTGGTGGCCACCCATGTCGAGGAGGCGGTGCTGGTTGTGCGGGTGGTGAAATCGTTCGGCCGCGAGGATTACGTCTTCGACCGGTTCGACCAGCAGGTGACCGACCTGTACGACATCCAGGTCCGCAAGGTCGCGGTGTCCGCGCGATTCTGGACCCTGTTGGAGGTCATCCCGAATCTCACGCTCATCGTCGTGCTCGGGTTCGGCGCCTACGCGGCCGGGCACGGACTGGTGACGATGGGCACCTTGGTCGCCTTCATCACCATGATGTTGTCGCTGGTGTGGCCGATCGCGTCGCTGGGGTTCCTGTTGTCGATGACCCAGGAGTCGATGACCGCGGCCAACCGGGTCGCCGAGATCTTCGACGCACCGGTGGAGATCACCGACGGCCCGCGCGCCGAGACGCCGCGCGGCGGTCGGCTCGAACTCGTCGACGTCGGATTCCGGTTCGATCC
>JAKIXW010000429.1 GCA_022708865.1 Acidobacteriota bacterium | reverse complement strand
CCCGCCGGCACTGCCGCCCTGGGTCGCGATGACGCCGGCCACCCCGGACTCGGGGACGTCGACATTGGCCGTCACCGCGTGCGATTTGTTCTTGACCGACAACACGCATCCCTCGGCCACCCGCATGCCGGAGAACAAGAGCTGGGTGTTGCCCTTGATCAGCTGCGGCCGTCCCGCAATGTCGGGATTGATCCGCTCGAACCCCCGATCGTCGAGCGGGACGACGTTGTACTTGACCGCCTCGATCAGCCAGAGCCGTTGCAACTCAGCCAGTTTCTCCGGGTTCTCGGCGGCCAGGTTGTGGCGTTGGGTCCAGTCGTCGGGCGCGTAGAGCTCCCACACATCGGCGTCGAACGGCGGCGGGGTGTCGGTCTTCCACGGGGTCCGGTGCTTGGTGCACGCCGTCCAGCCGTTGTGGTAGATGCCCCGATTGCCGAACATCTCGAAGTACTGCACCACATGCGACTCGGGCGTCGCGGCGTCCTGCAGCATCGGCAACATGCTCACCCCCTCGAGCGGGGCCTGCTGAATCCCGTTGACGCTCAATGGCGCCGGAATACAGGCGGCCGCCAGGATGGTGGGCGCCACGTCGATGACGTGATGGAACTGGCTGCGGATCGCGCCCTTGTCGCTGAGCCCGGCCGGCCAGTGCACGATGGTGCCGTTGCGGGTGCCGCCCCAGTGCGAGGCCACCTGCTTGGTCCACTGGTACGGGGTGCACAGGGCGTGCGCCCAGCCGACGGCGTAGTGGTTGTAGGCGTTCGGCGTACCGAAATCGTCGATCTTGGACAGCAAGAACTCGGTGGTCTCGATGCCCGGCATGCCGTTGAGCACCGCCATCTCGTTGAAGCACCCGTTCGGGGTGCCTTCTGCCGAGGCGCCGTTGTCCCCGATGATGTAGTAGATCAGGGTGTCCTCGAGCACGCCGAGGTCGTCGATGGCATCGATCACCCGGCCGATCTCCTCGTCGGTCTGCTCCAGGAAACCGGCGTAGATCTCCATCTGCCGGGCCAGCACCGGCTTCAGCTCGTCGGCCATGTCGTTCCAGGCCGGAATCTCGTCGTGGCGCGGCGTCAGCTCGGCGTCCTCGGGGATCACGCCCAACTTCTTCTGCTCGGCGAAGATCTTCTCCCGCAACATATCCCAGCCCTCGTCGAACCTGCCCCGGTACTTCTCCGACCACGCGGCCGGGACGTGGTGCGGGGCGTGGGTGGCGCCGGGCGCGAAGTACATGAAGAACGGCTTGTCCGGCATCAGCGCCTTCTGCTGGCGCACCCAGGTGATCGCGTGGTCGGCCAGGTCTTCGGTGAGCGTGTAGCCCTCTTCGGGCGTCCGGGGCGGCTCCACGGCGGTGGTGCCCTCGTACAGGCCGGGATAGTACTGATTGGCCTCGCCGCCGATGAACCCGTAGAAGTACTCGAAACCGGATCCGGTGGGCCACTGGTCGTACGGCCCGACCGGGGAGACCTGCCAGATCGGCACCTCGTGGCACTTGCCGAACTGGGCCGTCGAATAGCCGTTGAGCCGCAGCGTCTCGGCGATCGGAGCCTTGTCCTTGGGGCGGATGCTGCTGTTGCCTGGCGCCGAGGTGGCCATCTCGGTGATGGCGCCCATGCCCACCGAGTGGTGGTTGCGGCCGGTCAGCATCGCCTGGCGGGTTGGCCGCAAAACCCACGTCGTCGATCAGCACGATCAGCACATTGGGCGCGCCCTGCGGTGGCCGCAGCTCGGTGATCGGCGGATAGCTGGTGTCGGGATCCTTGGCGTCGTAGGTGGTGAGCCCGACGTGCTGGGCGTCGGGGATCGGAAGGTGCTCGCGCGCGATGTGGGCCATGCCCGTGGACGCTACTGCCCTTGCCGGGGTAGGGGAATGGGTTTGGCAAGTCGGCGGGTTGCGGCTAG
>JAKIXW010000428.1 GCA_022708865.1 Acidobacteriota bacterium | reverse complement strand
TCGAGACAACGACAGCGAATAGCGGGGGTTGAAACTCCGCGAACCGGATATATGCCCCACGAAGACTTCGGCGACACTCCGAACTCGCATGCACCACGAACCAGGCTCTCGGGGAGAAGGTGGGATGTATGACTGCGGAAACCTCCCAGACTCTGGACCGGGGGCTCACGTTGCTCACCCTGCTGGCCGATCATCCCGAGGGTCTGCGGGTCAGTGAGATCGCCAGCCAGCTGGGGATCGGCCGCACCGTCGTCTATCGGCTGGTGGCAGGTACAGCCGCTGCTTCGGGAGGCTGCCCTGCCGCCGCTGCGCCGGCTGGCCGACACCACGACCTCGACCGCCCATCTGTCGATCACCGACGGCGCCGACGGGCTCGTCGTGGTGGCCGTGGCGGAACCCCCGCGCGCCGATGTGTTCGTCGGGGTACGCGTCGGTTCCCGCTCAGGTCTGGAAGACAGTGCGGCCGGCCAGGCGGTGCTGCTGGCGCGCCGCGGGGACAGTCGGCCGGTGGTCAGCCCACCGCGTGGGCCGGGTTCGGCGGCGTCGGCGGCAGCAGCACTTTCCGTGCCCGGCATCGAGGCGGTCGTCGGGTTGTACCTCCTGCAGGCGCCCGACGACAGCGTCCTTGGCGAGTTGCTCGCGGCCCGGGATGCGATCGCTTCCCGGCTGCGCTGACCTACTGGGCAGGCGGCTGGCCGGTCTTACTGTCCGGGCCCCAGCAGCCGTTGACCGTCGCCACGAGGCCGTCGACGGCCTGCCGGGTCGACAGCGGGCTGTAGCGCGACGGCCGGTCATTGACCAGCGCGGAGAAGACCTTCAGTTTGCCGTCCTGACCGTAGACGTACCCGGACAGTCCGATGGTGTCGAACAGCGTTCCGGTCTTGGCGAAGACCCGGCCCGCCGCGCAGCGACTCGGCCACGTCGTGAACCGCCCGGTGCTGGCGGACAGGGTTCCGCTTCGCCCACCCACCGGCAGGGCCTGGAGGAACGTCTCGAACTGCGGGAACTTGGTGGTCTGTAGGGCCAGACCCAGGGCTCCAGTGAGCAGTTTTGGTGTCAGACGGTCGTCACGGGACACCCCACTGCCGTCCTTGAGGCGCAGGCCCTTGGTGTCCAGGCCCAGCTCCGTCAGAGTCTGCGCAGCCGCGAGCCGGCCGCCTTTGAACGTACCCGGATACCCGCGCTGCACCGCCACCTGCCGGAACAGCATCTCGGCGATGTTGTTCTCGCTGACCTGCAGCATGTACTTGACCTGGGTCGCCACCGTGTCGCCTTGCACGCTGGCTGCAGCTGGCGCGTCGTCAGCGGCGTCCTGGTGTCCGATCACTTTGGCCGCCACGCCGGCCGAGCGCAAGGCCGCGGCGAAGACGTCGCCTGCCTCCAGTGCGCTGTCCCAGCGGTAAACGCCCAACCTGCCCAGTGGGCGCACCGGCCGGACGATGTACGGCTGGTAGGACGAGGTCCATCCGGGGCCGGTCTTGGGCGTGCCGTAGAGGGAGTCATCGACGAAGACCTGCACTGGTTGGCGCTTCTTGCGGCCGGGCTTGGGGTCGGGCAACAGGCCTTTGCTGCTGAGGTAGTCGGCGGTGTCGTTGGCCAGCGCCGCGAGGTCGTCGGTCCCCAGCGTGGTGTCGCCGCCTCCGCGCAGGATCACCTCACCCTTCTCGGGCACCACGGTGTCGGTCGTCATGCGGGTCGTCGGGCCCAGCACGTGCAGGGCGTTCAACGCGGTGACGATCTTCATGTTGGAAGCCGGGCGCATCGACGTCGTGCCTTGCCGGTCGTAGAGCACCTCCCCGGACTCGGGGTCGAGGACCTGGAATCCGAAATTGGAGCCGATCCGAGGGTTGCTGATCCGCAATGGGACCAAGAACGAGATGGCGGCGTTGGCCCTCGCGCTGCCGACCC
>JAKIXW010000427.1 GCA_022708865.1 Acidobacteriota bacterium | reverse complement strand
GCCTCGACCAGGGCGCGGAGCACCTCTTCGGGTGTCCAGCGTTGGGTCTTGGCCGTGACGAGCAGCTCGGGCGCGAGCTGACGCATCGCGGCGAGCTTGAGGCGGCGCAGGCCCGCGGTCAGGTCGGCGTCCAGGGCCGGGACGGTCGCGGCGCTCACGAGGACACCGCCGTCGGCGCGTACTCGGTCAATGATCGCGGGTGCGCGACGGGGAGGTCCACGACGAGGGCGTCCCCGGCCGAGCGCGGGCTGGCCACGCCGAGGCCGGCCTGCAGGATGGAGCGGACGTCACTGGCTTTCCACCGTCCGAACGCGACCGCTCGTTCCAGCGCTGCGGTCACCGCGGCTTCGCCGTGGGCGGCGGTGAGGGCATTCAGGTCGGCCAGCTCCGGTCCGAGGCGGGTGTGGCCGGCGGCGGCGGCGCCGGCGATGAACGCCTCCGCGGCGGGTCCGAGCGCGCAGAACTGTTGCTCGGCAACGGTTCTCGGGCGGATCGCACGCACTGGGGTGGCCGGGCGCGGGCCGCCGTAGTGGTCGTCCAGGATCGAGGTGGCACCCGGCCCGAGGAGCGGGTGCTCGGCGTGGACGACACCGGTGGCGGGGTCGATCAGCAGGACCCGGGCCCCGTCGACGATGACCGCGACCTGGGCGCCGACCAGGGCCTTCGGCGCGGAGTAGCGGGCCGAGCCCCACCGGATCGTGGACAGCTTGTCGACCTTCCGGGTCGCCGGCGCCGGCCCGATCCGCGGCCTCAGCGACGGCAACGGCGTCAACAGCCCCGCCTCGGTGACCAGCCGCTCCTTGGGGACCGTGCACGTCTCGGAGTGTTCGGTCGCGTTGACCTGCTCACACCACTCGGCCGCGGCACGGTTCGCCGCGGCCAGGTCGGCCAAGACCGTTGCGGCAGCGGCGGTCTCGTCGCCGAGCCGCTCGGCGTGCTCCAGCAGCAGTGGCCGGAGCAGGTCGGACTTGCCATACCCGACCAGGTTCTCCACGATCCCCTTCGAGGCCGGGTCGGCCGCCTCGCAGAAGTCGGGCCGGAACCGGTAATGCGTCGCGAACCGGACGTACTCACTCGTCGGGACGACCCGGTTGGCGACGACGCCGCCCTTGAGGCAGCCCATCCGGTCGGCCAGCACCACCTTCGAGGCCCCGCCGATCACCTCGAAGCACTCGGCGAGCATGCCCATCGTCGTGGCCGCCTTCTCATCCGCGGCGAACCGGACGAACCGGAACCGTGACCACGCCAGGACCGCGCAGAAGACGTGGACGCCGGCAACGACACCCCAGTCGATGACCAGGTGCTCACCCGGAGTCCACACCGCCGGACGACGCGGGTGTCCCCGCTCGGCCCGGAAGGTCTTCTTCTCCGCCGCGACCAGGCGGCGGAAGTTCCGCGGCGACCCGGCATAGCCAGCCGCGCGGGCCCTGGGCAGGAGCCGCTTGGCGCTGACCCGGCCCCGCGCCGACCGGACGGCCTCGGCAACCAGGTCACGCACGCACTCGTAGTTCGCCGGCCGCGGCTCCCGCCCCGGGCGGACCTCGCCCGAGGCGTGCCGTTCCACGACCCGCTTGACCGTCTTGTGAGTCGTGCCGCACACCTGCGCCGCGCCACGGTAGGTGCCCACGTTCTCGTAGGCGGTGATGATGTCCAACTCTTCCCTCATGTTCTTCAATGGAGCTCCCCTGGGCGGTGCGGTGACTGGCTAGACACCGCCACCGTTCACCGTCCAGGGGCTCAGCTCACGGACGACACGAGCAGAGGGTGGGGACTTTCACTTGGCCACCAGCGGGGACCTCACATGGCCACCAGCGGGGACTTTTCCATGGCCACGGACAGTGTTCCGGCTCTCTCACTCGGGGAAGGCGATCCACCGGGTTTATTCGACTCAGTCGCAGGAAGCATTCCTCGAGGG
>JAKIXW010000426.1 GCA_022708865.1 Acidobacteriota bacterium | reverse complement strand
TGCATGTGACGGGTGGTACTCGACGCCGTCGAAGGTCATCCGTCCCAGGTCGGCGTGGCCTCGTTGCAGGGTCGACGTCGCAGGCCCGGCATCCGGAACGCACAACGTCGACAGCACGCTGTTGACCAGGAAGACCAGCTGACCCCCGGGCCGCAGCAGCCGAGCCGCCTCCGGCAACCACCGCCACGGATCGCACCAGACGCTGGCCCCGTGCTCACTGACGACCAGATCGGCGCTGCCGGTGGCCAGCGGGACCGCCTGGGCGTCGGCTTGGACCAGCGGGAAGTGCAGGCCGGTCTCGTCCTGGCAGCGCCGTGCGGTGGCGAGTTGGTCCTCGTTGAGATCCACTGCGATCGGCCGTGCGCCGGCCCGCGCCAACGCGGCTGAGAAGAACGCGGTCCCCGCGCCGAGTTCCACCGCGACGCTGCCGGACACCGGCGGCAACCAGCGGTCGGCGATGCCGAACAGACCCCAGCGGATGCCCTCCCGGCGCCACATCCGCAGGGCGGCATCACCGGTGTACCGGTGATTGAGCAGCGTCCAGAGGGCGCGGTTGTGCTGGAGCTCGGAATCCATCGGACTCAGTGCTCGACGTGCTCCTTGCTCCCCTTGGCCTGCCCGATCCCGGAAAGCAACTCTTCGAACCAGGGCTGGTCGATGTCGAAGGGCTTGCCGCCGCGGATCCGCGGGAACTCGATGACGCGCAGTTCGTCGCCGGCGTCCTCGTCCTGCCCGGTCACACCGGACTCACCGCGCAGCGCCGCGTCCACCGCAAGATCCGTGCACTGCTTGATGAGCGCGAGGTCCTCGTCGTTGGCGGCAGCGGAACGGGCGAAGTACCCGCTCTTCCAGACCATCGTCTTCTCGGCGTTCAGCATCGCGGCGAACTGCTTGCCGAACCACTGTCCCGGGTTGATCGTGTCGAGTTTCACGTGCCCGAACGCGTCGCGGCCGACCTCCTCGCCGCGGGCCTGCATCTCCGCCACGATCTCCGCGACTCCGGCGCCCTCGGACAAGAAGATGTTGACGCACCCGACCTCGTCCATCACCGCGCGCAGGCGCTCGGCCTCGGCCGCGATGTCGAAGCCCATCTCGGGGACGTACACACCGTGGATGTCCCACCCGCGGCGGTCGAGGCCGATGCCCGGGTTCCACTGCTGGGTGTCCAGCCACTCCCGGTACTTCACCGCGGTGGCCGCAGTGAGCCAGCCGCAATTGCGGCCCATGACCTCGTGGATGATCAGCATGCGGGGGTTCGAGGTGTGTTCGGCGATGATGTTCTGCGCGAAGATGGACCCCTGCTCCGCAGCTGTCCAGGCGCCCAGCGACTGCTTGATCGGCACCACATCGTTGTCGATCGTCTTGGGAAGGCCAACCACCGTGAGTTCGTAGCCGTTCTCGTGCAGGAACGCGGCGAGGTCGGCGGCGGTGGTGTTGGTGTCGTCGCCCCCGATCGTGTGCAGAACGTCGACGCCGTCCTTGGTGAGTTGATCGGCGGCCACCTTCAGCGGGTCCTGCCCGGGCTGGACCAGACCGCGCTTGACGCAATCGTCGACATTGGTGAGCTTGACGCGGCTGTTGCCGATGGGGCTGCCGCCGAACTTGTGCAGCAGTGCCGCGTTCTCGCGAACCTCCGGAGTGACTGGCACGGAGTTCCCCAGCAGCAGGCCGTGGTAGCCGTTCAGGTACCCGATGATCTCGATCTCCGGGTCGACGGCGGTGTACTTCTCGATGAGTCCGCCGACGGCCGACGACAGACACGGGGCCAGGCCCCCGGCGGTGAGCAGAGCAACTTTGCGTACGGGCATGGCACAGAGGCTAGTGGTGACCCTTCGGTCCGGGAAAGCCGGTGGGCGTACCGAACTGGTTGAAAACCCCGATCGCAACCGGCGCCCCAACCAGTAACACGCACTGACCCACCCGCCTAC
>JAKIXW010000425.1 GCA_022708865.1 Acidobacteriota bacterium | reverse complement strand
CGGATCGATTCGCCGTAGAACAGCGCCTGCTCGCCGAATGAGTCGACGGCACGGGGTAGCCGTCCCAGCACCCGCCGCAGGCGCAGGGTGACGTCGTAGCTTCCCAGCTGACTCATCAGTCGAGAACCCGGACGCCGATGGCAGTCATCAGCACATTGATCACGAAGAGACAGATGAATGATCCGCCCCGGTGTGTCCGGAGAGTTCTTCCGTTGGGAAGGATGGGCACGTGGGATCGAAGTCATCGAGGCGGTATCCAGAAGAGCTCAAGGCGCGGGCGGTACAGATGGTGGCCGATCTGCGCAGCGACACGACCTCGGAGTGGGAAGCGATGGGACGAGTCGCTGACCTGCTGGGTGTCGGCACCGCCGAAACGGTGCGTAAATGGGTCCGCCAGGCCGAGATCGACGCCGGCTCGAGGCCGGGGCAGACCAGCGAGGAATCCGAGGTGCTGCGCAAGCTGCGCCGGGAGAACGCCGAACTCAAGCGGGCCAACGCGATCCTGAAGGCGGCGTCGGTTTTCTTCGCTGCCGAGCTCGACCGGCCCTCTCAGTAGTCGTGGAGTTCATCAGCGCCCACCAGGGACACCGGGTGGGCGCTGATGGTCTCAAGTGGGGTGTCGAGTCGATGTGCGCCGTGCTCAGTGAGTACGGCGTCACGATCGCCCCGTCGACGTATTACGCCCACCGCGCCCGCTGCGGCCCCTCGAAAGCCGATTGGGCCGACGCGCAGGTGATCGATGCGATCTACCGGCTTCGTAAATCTAATGCGTTGTATCGGGTTCTGGGTGCCCGCAAGACATGGATTGTATTGCGCACCAACGGACTCGATGTCTCACGGTGTGTCGTGGAGCGGGTCATGCGAGAGATGGGATGGCGCGGTGCCTGCAAGCGGCGCCGGGTGCGCACCACCGTCGCCGACCCGGCGGCGACCCGGGCTCCGGATCGGGTCCAGCGGCGGTTCGTTGCCGAGGCGCCCGATCGCTTGTGGGTGGCCGATTTCACCTATTGCCGCACCCGCGCCGGCTGGGCCTACACCGCGTTCGTCACCGATGTCTATGCCCGCAAGATCGTGGGCTGGAAGGTCGCCACGGAGATGACCCAAAAGCTGGTAACTGACGCGATCAACCATGCGATCGACAACAGGAAACGTTCTGGTGCAACCGATTTGGAGGAACTCATCCACCACAGCGACGCGGGCTCTCAATACACCGCGATTGCGTTCACCGAACGGTTGGCTGCCGAAGGCATCCTGCCGTCAGTGGGATCAGTGGGCGATAGTTTCGATAATGCTCTGGCCGAATCAGTGAACAGCAGCTACAAGACCGAACTCATCGACCACCAGCCGCCCTACCCGGGCGCCACCGAGCTGTCGCTGGCGACCGCTGAATGGGTGGCCTTCTACAACCGGCATCGACCCAACGGCTACTGCCAAGACCTGACACCTGACCGGGCCGAAGCGCTCTACTACCATCACCAGCGGCACCCTCATACCGAGGAGGCACTCAGATAAGAGAACCTCCCGACACGCCGGGGCGGATCACCAACTTCCACGCGAGCAGGCCCTCCAACGACTTCACCCCGGTGATCCCCCACAGCTCGGCGCGGTCAATCTCGGCAGCGATCTGCGCAATACGCCCATCAATGGCATTGCGCTGACCCGCCAACTCCGCCAACTCCTCGAAAAACGCATCCAGACGATCAGACTGACGCACCACACCACCAGTGCCAGTACCAACCGCAACCCTCGAAGACATAACCCCATCCAACCAGCAGGGTCCGACAAAAACGGCGACGCGAAACCGACTCGGTGCGGCCTCTTTTCGCCGAATCGGCAGTAATAAACAGTCAGTGGTGAAATGACCGGGCCGTGCCGGTTCACGCTGCCACGTTCCACACCCCGGCTAGTCTCATGGGATGACTCGTGCCTTCCGGCGGGCG
>JAKIXW010000424.1 GCA_022708865.1 Acidobacteriota bacterium | reverse complement strand
TGGTCTACCATCTCGTTGATCCAGCCGAGCACCAACTGGTCGTCCTTGTCGTAATGGGCATAGCCGAACGTGGCCGGGATCATCTGGCCGACGCCGGGGCGTTGCCACTTGTGCGGCGCGGCCACGGGATCGACGCCGCTCTCCAACGTTTCGCCGGTCACCACATCCAGCACGTCATAGGTCCAGGTCGCCGGGTTCTCCTCGTCACCCTGTTCGCCCCCGTACTGCGTGAGGTCCACCGGGAATACATGCATCGGGATGGGCTTGCCCAGGCGCACCACCGCCCACTGCACGCCGGTCCCGCCCACGCGCCAGAGGATGCCCGCCGACCCTTGCATGCTCACCTTCAGGTTGGCGGTGATGCCGTCGGCAATCTCGGCGTAGCGCCACTCGTGGTCTTCGTCGGGCACGTCGATCTTCACCGGGCAGACACCGGCGGCGTAGGCGCGTCCGATCTTGCCGCTGGCGATGGGTTCGGCCAGGACGACGAACTTGCCCTCGTGGGTGTCGGCGGCGGGCGCGACGCAGGAGAGCGCCACGCGATTCTTGAACTCCTCCTCGTTGGCCGACGGATCGATGATCGGCGTATCGACGCCCAGGACCGCCATGCGGTTCTGATTCGAGCCACTGTCGTTGCGGACCAGCACGATGCTGGCCTGCGAGAACGACGGTTGCGCCCCTTGTCCCAGGTGGGCCGTGCGCTGGCGAAAGTCCAGCGCCGCGTCGATGAAGGCGTTGTAGGCACTGGCCGGGATGACCAGCGGTTGGCCGGACTGGACCTTCTTGAGGGAGTCACTCATATCTTCCCACCGATTTCCGAGGTAAAATGCAGTCCAATGACCGGGAGGATTGATATGGCCGAGCCAGATGACGCCAGCAAACAAGCAGAGTATGAACGTCGCGCTTCGGGCTGGGTTGTTCGGTGCAAGCGGTGCGGCTTCACTGAGCCGTGGGGAAAGTACGGCATTCGGCTCGGCGCAGTTTCCTGGAAGAAATGCACCATCGGTCGATGTTCACGTTGTGGCCGGATATGCTGCCACGCCATCGAGAAACGCGAGGCAGAGTAGATCACCTGCGCGTTGCTCATGATCCGATCCCCAATGCCGCGAAGTTGCCGTCTTCATAGACCTTCTCGACGTAGGCCGCGACCGGCTGCTTGACCAGCGTGTTGCTGCCGGTGTCTTCCGCGTCGGCGTAGCGCACCCACAGGTACTCCCAACCCTTCTTGGCAATGCCGCTGATCGGCCCCACGGTGATGCCCGTGCGGTTGGGCGACCCGGCGAATCGGAAGGTGATCTCCCAATCGTCGTCGGGGCCGGTGCCGCGACGCGACCCGGATGCGCCCAGGAACAGGCACTCCCCGGCAGCCAGTCCACGAAACGACCCGCTGTTGACCTTTCCAGTGAGTTGGAAGAGCGTGCCCTTGTAGGCCGTGGTGACTGTCGCCGCCGACAGGTAGTGCGTCTCGGAGAAGTTGTAGACCGGCACGGTGATGTCCACGCCCTCGACGTTGTCGTGCGTGACGCCGATCGCGCCTTTGAAATCAGGGGCCGTGCCGGACGCGGCATAGCGATGCACGGTGGAGAGCGACTGGGTGATGTGCTGCGTGCCGCCGCCGGTGTCGAAGCTGAAGGACGAGTCGCCGGTCTCCGGCGGCTCCTGGTACTCGAATGGCGCGTAGTTGACCGTGCCGGTCCAGATGCACTTGTCGGGGTTGGTGGTGTCGACGTGGACCGGCTCGACCGTCACCGGCTGGCGTTTCATGTTGTGCAGCACCGTCGGCGCGGTCGCCTTGAGCGTGGCGATAGCCGTCGCCTCGTCGGCCGTGCCGGTGATCTTGTAGATCAGCTCGGCCGACTGGCCGTCGGTGACCTGGCGGGAATCGATTTTCTCGGTGCAGACAACGGGCATCCGTGCCTCTCCTGATTCCGGGGGTTACGCGAACGTCAGGCCGCCGGTT
>JAKIXW010000423.1 GCA_022708865.1 Acidobacteriota bacterium | reverse complement strand
CGCTGCGGAACCGCGACGGCGCGCCGTTGATCTTGCAGATCCGCCAGATCACCTTGGCCAGCGGGTTCATCAATCCCGTGTCGTGGCACAGCATCCGAACGTCGGAGAACATGTCCGACAACCACTTCCGCGACGACGGCGACTTGAAGAACACGTCCTTGCGCACCGAACGGGGGATGTCGAACTCCTTCCAGAACGCGCGCGGCGGCACCAAGATCGCCGAGGCGAGCACCCGCATCACGACCGGAACGTACAGCGACAGCATGAATCGCTTGCGGCGCGGCAGGTGCGGCACCCGCTTGTGCAGGTACTCGTGCGCGAAGGAGATGTGCCGGGCCTCCTCGGCGACGTGGATGGCCATCACCCGCTCCATGATCGGATGCAGCGTCTTGCCCTCGCGCAGGACGGCTTTCTGGGTGTGGTCGATGGGCTCTTCGCCCGCCAGCACGCCGAAGAAGAACGGGATGGGCGCCGGCCCGGCGGCCATCGGGATGAGTGTCGAGACCCACTTGAGCAGCCGCGGCATGCCGGGGACGTCGACCCCGATGTGGTTGACCATCTCCTGGAACATCATCGTGTGGTTGCACTCTTCGACCGACTCGTGCAGGCAGTAGCGGTACTCCGGCGAGCCGTTGGGCACCCAGAACGCGTAGTTCATCAGACCGCGGATCAGGATCGACTCGAAGTGCAGGCCGACCTTGGCGACATTGGCCTGCCGCCACATGCCGATCTCGATCTGACGCTCCAGCGGCTGGGCCCGATACCAGGGGTGCTGGCCGAAGGCGTCGGTGGCCGGCAACACCCAGCGGGGGTCGTTGGGCGTCACCGCGAACTCGGGGGAATCCCAGTCGATGTCGGTGTAGGGGTTGAAGTTGCGCCGCACCGAACCTTCGGACAGTGTCATCAGCTTGTCGACGTATACCTCGTCATCGGTGACGTCCATGTTGCGACGCCAGCGGCGGATCATCTTGGTGCGAGCCATTTCGTTGCCCTCCACAGCCTCGAGTTGAGGTTTACATACAGGTGCGTGGTGTCCAACGGTACCGCAGGTACCGGGTAAAAGCCATAGTCGGTTCGATTCCCCGCAGAATGCACTGCGACCAGGCGATTCGCCCCGCTCGAACGCCGCTCATTAGGCTTGCTGGCATGGCTGAAGGATTGACGATCCCTGACTCGCTCAAACCCGCAGACGGGCGTTTCGGGTGTGGGCCGTCGAAGGTCCGCCCCGAGCAGTTGGACGCGCTGGTCAGCAAGGGCGCGACCCTGTTCGGCACGTCCCACCGCCAGGCCCCGGTCAAGGACCTCGTCGGGCGCGTCCGCACCGGCCTGCGCGAACTGTTCACCGTGCCCGACGGCTACGAGGTCGTCCTCGGCAACGGCGGTTCGACGGCGTTCTGGGACGCCGCCGCATTCGGCCTGGTGGATCAGCGGTCGTTGCATTTGACCTACGGCGAGTTCAGCTCGAAATTCGCCTCGGCCGTCGCCGCCAACCCGTTCGTCGGTGATCCCGTCGTCATCAAGGCCGACGCCGGCAGCGCGCCCGAGCCCCAGTCGGATCCCTCCGTCGACCTGATCGCCTGGGCGCACAACGAGACCTCGACGGGCGTCGCGGTCCCGGTCCAACGACCGGCAGGATCCGACGGCAAGCTGATCGTCATCGACGCCACCTCCGGCGCTGGCGGGCTGCCCGTCGACATCAACGACGTCGACACCTACTACTTCGCACCACAGAAGAACTTCGCCAGCGACGGCGGACTCTGGATCGCGATCATGAGTCCGGCGGCGCTGGCGCGCGTCGAGAGCATCGCCGCCTCCGGCCGCTGGGTACCCGAGTTCCTGTCGCTGCCGATCGCGGTCGACAACAGCACCAAGAACCAGACCTACAACACCCCAGCCATCGGCACGCTGGTGCTGATGGCCGAGCAACTGGACTGGCTCAACGGCAACGGCGGTCTGGACTGGGCCGTCAAGCGCACCGCCGATT
>JAKIXW010000422.1:396-1990 GCA_022708865.1 Acidobacteriota bacterium | reverse complement strand
TTCCGGCATCCGAATCACCCGAGCCGGACGTACCCGAGCCGGACGTACCCGAGCCGGCCGCACCCGACCCGGCCGCGTCACCGGAACCCGCATCCGATCCCGACCCGGAGCCGCTGGCGCCGGCCGAGGTTCCCGACCCGCCTCCGGCGTCGGACTTTTCGCCGGCACCGGCGCCACCCGACTTCGCGCCCGACGACGAATCCGCGTCGGAACTGGCGAAGGCCACCGCGATTCCGGGGCCGTTGGCTGCTGCGAGGCCCACGCCGAGGAACACTGCCAGGGCACCTACCCGCCCGATGTGGGCGGCGTACTTCGACGGCGACTTGCGCGCATGCCGTCGTCCACCGATCTGCCCGGCGACCGCAACCAGGTCACTGGCCTCCCAGAACGCCCGGCCCGCCCCGGAATCGTCGTTGATACGGGCAGCGTCGTGCCTCGCCGGACGTGCAGACATTGGGTTCCCTTCGTTCGGGCTAGCGGTCCCCCGACCACATCGCCATTGCACCGCTCACCCCAGGGGCGGCAAGAGAATCGACGGGCCACACCTGCTGGGTCCGCGTAGGACCAACCGCATTGTCATCGTGCTCCCCGACGGCCGTGCTCATTTCAAGGCCGTGGGTAGCCGACAACAACGAGCCGCCACACAGCTTGACCGCAGCTTAGGTGATCGGACGCACCCTGACACAGGTTTCAGAACAAAATTCTAGAATTAGCAGACAATGCGAAATTGCAGACAGAGACACCAATCGAGCCGATCACTCGATTGGTGTCTTCTGTGACGCTATCCGAACTGGGTCGTGCCTACAGGCTGAGGACGGTCGCCGACGCGGTGCCGGGCGCGCCATAGACCTGTGCGAGGCCGACGCGGGGCTGCCCCGGCACCTGGCGCTCGCCGGCCTCGCCGCGTAACTGGCGGACCAGCTCGTGCATCTGGCGCAAGCCCGAGGCACCGATGGGCTCACCGTTGGCGATCAGGCCGCCGTCGGTGTTGACCGGGATGGACCCGTCGATCTCGGTGGCACCGTCGGCGAGCAGCTTCTCCTGCTCACCGTCCTTGCACAGACCGGTCTCGGCCATATGGATGACCTCGGCACCTGCGTCGGTGTCCTGCAGCTGGGCGATGTCCACGTCCTCCGGCCCGATGCCGGCGGCCTCATAGGCGGCCCTGGCGGCGTACACCGTCGGCGAGGAATCCTCGTCGATCGGCGCCGACGTCGCGTGCACCTCGTAGGCACCGAACGTCCGGGTGCGGATCTCGCTGGCCCGCACATACACCGGCTTGTCGGTGAACTTGTGCGCGATGTCGGCCCGGCACATGATCACCGCGGCCGCACCCTCGTCGGGGGCGCAGAACATGTACTGCGTCAACGGGTAGTTCAGGGCCGGTGAGTTGAGGATCTCCTCGACACTGATCTCCTTGCGGCGGAACGCATTCGGGTTCAGTGCGCCGTTACGGAAGTTCTTGTTGGCCACGCGGGCCAGGGACTCTTGGCTGATGTTGTGGTCGTGGATGTACTTGTTGGCCTTCATACCGAAGAACTTGGTGGTGACGAACTGGCCGTTCTCGGCGTACCACTGCGGCAGGGCCAGCTTG
>JAKIXW010000422.1:0-264 GCA_022708865.1 Acidobacteriota bacterium | reverse complement strand
GCGCACGCGTTGAAGACGTTGGTGAACGTGATGCCGGTCAGACCGACCAGTCGGGTCACCGAGTCCGGGTTGGACACCTCATAGCTGCCGCCGAAGCCGAACTGGATGTCCTTCCATTCCACCCCGGCGTCGATGAGCGCCAACCGAATTGCCTCGGCCCCCATCTGGACGGCCGGCTTGTCGAACCGGCCGAACGGGTGCAGACCGACAC
This sequence comes from Acidobacteriota bacterium, assembly GCA_022708865.1. Taxonomy (GTDB): domain Bacteria; phylum Actinomycetota; class Actinomycetes; order Mycobacteriales; family Mycobacteriaceae; genus Mycobacterium. Next base: position 53 of record JAKIXW010000422.1, on the reverse strand, counting down.
CGATGATCGCAACGTCGTTGGACATGTGGGGTGGCCTCTCTAGACCGGCTGGA
>JAKIXW010000421.1 GCA_022708865.1 Acidobacteriota bacterium | reverse complement strand
GGCGAGCGCGACGTGCGAGGAGACCGGCCGAAGCTCACTCATCGACGGCAGCAACGCGGCACCCGGGCGGTAGGTGTTGACCCGCGCGGCGAGCGCCTCCGCAGCGGCCGCGATCATCCGGTCGGTCACCCGGGTCGCCTGGCACGCGGCGACACCGAGGCCCAGCCCCGGGAAGATGAGCGCGTTGTTGGCCTGGGCGATGAAGTGGCGCACCTCGCGGTGGTCGACCGGCTCGAAGGGGCTGCCGGTCGCGATGAGGGCATGACCGTCGGTCCACTCGATGAGGTCGCCTGGAGTGGCCTCGGCGCGGGAGGTCGGGTTGGACAGCGGCATGATGATCGGCCGTTCGCAGTGCGCCGCCATGTCCTTGACGATGGCCTTGCTGAACGCCCCACCCACCGTCGAGGTCCCGATCATGATCGTCGGGCGGACGTTGCGGACGACGTCGGCCAGCCGGATCCCGCGCGCGGAGCCCTCAACCAGGTTCCAGGGCTCGACCTCGGCGCGAGACCGGGCGTAGGGCCGCTGGAACTCCCGGAGCATCGGCATGTCGTCGACGAACAGCCCCTTGCTCCCGAGCGCATAGAACTGAGCGATGGCTTCCTCGCGCGGCACTCCGGCGCGGATGAGCTCATCACGCAAGAGGTCGGCGATACCGATCCCGGCCGTCCCACCACCGAAGATGACGATCCGGTGGTCCGCGAGCGGCATACCGGTGATGTTGACCCCCGCGAGGACCGCGGCGAGCGCGACCGCGGCCGTCCCCTGGATGTCGTCGTTGAAGGTGCAGTGGGTATGCCGGTACTTCTCCAGGATGCGGTGGGCGTTGCCGGCCCCGAAGTCCTCCCAGTGCAGCATCGCCTCGGGGAACAGCCGAGTGGCCGTCTTGACGAACGTGTCGATGAACTCGTCGTAGCGCTCGCCGCGGACCCGCGCGTGCCGCTCGCCGAGGTAGAGGTCGCTGTTGAGCAGGCCGAGGTTGTCGGTGCCGACGTCGAGGACGACCGGCATGACCCGGCGCGGGTGGATGCCGGCCGCCGCGGTGTAGACCGAGAGCTTGCCGATGGCGATCTCGATGCCGCCGATGCCCTGGTCGCCGATGCCGAGGATGCCCTCGGAGTCGGTCGCCACGATGAGGTCGACATCGCCGGGGCCAAGGCCATGGTCGAGCAGCGATTGCTCGATGTCCTCCGGCCGGTCTATGGAGATGAACACCCCACGGGGACGGTGGTATTCGACGGAGAACCGCTCGATGACCTCGCCGATCGTCGGCGTATAGATGATCGGGAGCATCTCCTCGATGTGGTCGGCGAGCAGCCGGTAGAAGAGCACCTCGTTGCGGTCCCGGAGGCTGGCCAGGTAGTTGTTCTTGGCGAACGGGGTCCGGGCCGAGTGGTACTGCTGGTAGACCCGGCGCACCTGGTTGCCGATGGGGGTCACCTCACTGGGCATGAGGCCGACCAGGCCGAGGTAGCGCCGCTCCTGGACGGTGAAGGCCGTCCCGCGGTTGGTCATGGGGTTGGCCAGCACCGCGCGCCCGCGGGCCGAGATGCGCAGCGGCGCGTCGCGGCGGGTCGTGTCCAACTCGTAGTCGCTGTTCATCATGCTCGCCTCTGAGCCTGTGCTGGTGATGAGGACCCGGCGCAGGCTCGGGCGCCGTTGTCCGCTGAACGCACGACGACCCCACGCGCCGACGCCTCAAGGTGAACTCACCATGAACTCTAGAGCCGTTCGACCACCGCTGTGAGCAGGACGCCACGCAGCGCAGGGGGGCACGCGGCCAGCAGGGCTTGGATCGGTGCCATCCGGCGGGGCAACTGCAACGCCCCGCCCGCGCCGGTCAGCCCTGCGGCGGCGAGCAGCCCGCCGAGGGTGGCCTCGTCGAACGTCGCCGGATCGAGGGTGGCCAGCAGGCCAACCATCGCCGGATCGACGACCACGGGACCGGCCGCTTGGGCCGCTGCCACCGAATCCGCCAGCGCGCCAACGAACTCCGAAAGTTGCGGGGTGGTCG
>JAKIXW010000420.1 GCA_022708865.1 Acidobacteriota bacterium | reverse complement strand
CGAGGAACTGGTCAACATGGCCGGAATCGAGTCGGAACTGAGCGAAATCGTCGGCGAGGCCGAACTACTGCTGGAACCGGTTGCCCGCGAGCTCGTCGTGGTCCGTCCGATCGGCTTCGAGCCGGTGCAGTGGGTGCGCGCCCTGGCCGCCGGAGAGCCGGCCCCCAGCCAGAACCAGCTGACCTCCGTGGCAATCTCCGGCCCCGGCATCGCGCTGACCCAGATGGCCGCCATCCGCGCGCTGACCCGGCAGGGCCTGGACCTCACGGCCTCGCCGGTGGCGGTGGCCGGACACTCGCAGGGCATGCTCGGCGTGGAATCCCTGAAGGCCGGCGGCGCCCGCGATGCCGAACTGCTGGCAATGAGTCAGATCATCGGTGCCGCCGGATCGCTGATCTCGCGCCGCCGCGGCATGGTCGGCCGCGGCGACAAGTCGCCCATGCTCTCGGTGACCAACGCCGATCCCGACCGCATCGCCGAACTGCTCGAAGAATTCAGCCAGGACGTCCGCACCGTGCAGGCCCCGGTGCTCTCGATCCGCAACGGCCGCCGCTCGGTGGTCATCACCGGCACGCCGGAACAGCTCAACAGGTTCGAACTGTATTGCGAGAAGATCACCGAGAAGGAAGAAGCCGACCGCAAGGCCAAGGTGCGCGGCGGCGCGGTGTTCCGGCCGGTGTTCAACCGCATCCTCACCGAGGTCGGATTCCACACCCCGCGGCTCTCGGGCGCGATCGATCTGGTCGAAGAATGGGTGGCCCGCTGCCGCGGTATCGACCCGGAGTTGGGGCGCTGGGCGGCGCACAAGATCTTCGTCGACCCGGTGGACTGGGTCGCCCAGGTGGAGGAACTGCACCAGGCCGGCGCCAAGTGGCTCGTCGACCTCGGACCCGGCGATGTCGCCACCCGTGTCACCGCACCGGTGATCCGCGGCCTGGGCATCGGGATCGTTCCGGCCGCGACGCGCACCGGCCACCGCAGCCTGTTCACCCCGGGCGCCATCCCCAGCGTGGACCCCGCGTGGTCGACGTTCGCGCCGACCGTCGAGACCCTGCCCGGCGGCGAGGTGAAGCTGTCGACCAAGTTCACCCGCCTCACCGGACGCTCGCCCATCCTACTCGCCGGCATGACCCCCACCACGGTCGACGCCAAAATCGTTGCTGCGGCCGCGAATTCGGGCCACTGGGCCGAGCTCGCCGGCGGTGGACAGGTCACCGAGGAGATCTTCAACGCCCGGATGGACGAGTTGACTGGGCTGCTGGAGCCCGGTCGGGAGATCCAGTTCAACTCGCTGTTCCTGGACCCGTATCTGTGGAAGCTCCAACTCGGCGGAAAGCGCTTGGTGCAAAAGGCCCGTCAGGCCGGTGCGCCGATCGACGGTGTCATCGTCACCGCCGGCATCCCCGAACTCGAAGAGGCCGTGGACCTCATCGAGGAACTCAACAACGTCGGCATCAGCCATGTGGTGTTCAAGCCCGGAACCATCGACCAGATCAAGGCGGTGATCAAGATCGCGGCCGAGGTGCCGCAGACCCCGATCATCGTCCACATCGAGGGCGGCCGCGCCGGTGGCCACCATTCCTGGGAGGACCTCGACGACCTGCTGCTGGCCACCTATTCCGATCTGCGCCGCCAGGCCAACCTGACGATCTGCGTGGGTGGCGGCATCGGGACCCCCGAACGTGCCGCCGAATACCTGTCCGGCCGGTGGGCGGTCGACTACGACTACCCGCTGATGCCGGTCGACGGCATCCTGGTGGGCACCGCGGCGATGGCGACCCTGGAGGCCACCACCTCACCCCAGGTCAAGCAACTCCTCGTCGACACCACCGGTACCGATCAATGGGTCGGTGCCGGAAAAGCGCAGGGCGGCATGGCATCCGGGCGCAGCCAGCTCGGTGCGGACATCCACGAGATCGACAACGCCGCTTCGCGCTGTGGACGCCTGCTCGACGATGTGGCCGGTGACGCCGACGCGGTGGCCGAGCGTCGTGACGAGATCATCGCCGCCATGGCGGG
>JAKIXW010000041.1:471-19368 GCA_022708865.1 Acidobacteriota bacterium | reverse complement strand
CCGCCGGTGAACAGCCAGATGAACGGGAAGTTGCGGGCAGCGGTGGTCAGCTGTGGACCGCGTAGGCGGTGTCCGTGCTGTACACGGTGAAACCGAGCTTCTCGTAGGTCCGTACGGCCGCGGCGTTGTCGGACTCGACGTAGAGCAGCACAGTCGGTTCCGCGGCCCCCGACAATCGCCCGGCCAGGTGTTGCAGACCGACGGCGGTCAGGGCCGCCCCCAGGCCCCGACCCTGGGCGTCCGGGTCGACCCCGACCACGTATACCTCGCCGAGTCCGTCGGCCGGATCGCCGTGCACCTTGGTCCAGTGAAAGCCCAGTAACCGGCCGTCGGCCGTGTCGAGGGCCAGGAACAGGCCGGCGGGGTCGAACCAGGCCTCGGCGCGCCGCTCGGCGAGCTCGGCGACCGTCCAGCCGCCCTGCTCGGGGTGCCACGCGAACGCGGCGTTGTTGACGCGCAACAGCTCGGCGTCGTCGTACGGGCCGGCGTAGGTACGGATCAGCACGCCCTCGGGGACGATGACGCCGGGAACGTCGCGCAGCGTGCGCCGCATCTGCAGCAATTCACGCACCGGCACCAGCGTCAGTGCCGCGGCCGCGGCCCGGGCGGCCGGCAAGGTGGCATGCGCCCAGAACTGATTGGTGCCGTCGCTGCGCTGGAGTGCGGCAGTGATCAGCGCGCTACCGATGCCGCGCCGGCGATCCGCGGGGGCGACGACGAGCTCGGCCATCTCCGTCGTCAGGTTCAGATAGCCGGTGAGCCGGCCGTCGTCGACGGCCAGCAGGTGAGCGGTGCGGTCGTTGCCCAATTCCCGCAGCACCTGGTCGCCCACGGGTGCCACGCCATCGAATTGTGTTGCCTTGGTGACCAATTCAGTAACCGAACGGCGCTGCTCACCGGAAAGCCCGGTGCACCAGTCGAGTCGGCTCACGGACTGCGCAGCGGGTCGGCGAGGGCGCCGGACACCGCCCGGCCGTCCAGGTCGGCCTCATCGTCGGTGTCGCCGAAGGAGTCGACGCCGTCCGGGTCGGCCGCCCCGTCGCCGCCGACATCAGCGGGCGCCCGGCCGCGGGCGGGGCGCACCGCCTTGTAGCCGACGTTGCGGACGGTGCCGATCAACGATTCGTACTCGGTTCCGAGCTTGGCGCGCAGCCGCCGGACGTGCACGTCCACGGTCCGGGTGCCGCCGAAGAAGTCGTAGCCCCACACCTCCTGCAGCAGCTGCGCGCGGGTGAACACCCGGCCCGCGTGCTGCGCGAGGTACTTGAGCAGTTCGAATTCCTTGTACGTCAGGTCCAGCGGCCGACCGCGCAGCCGGGCCGTATAGGTGCCTTCGTCGATCACCAACTCACCGAGGCTGATCTTGCCGGCGCGCTCCTGGCTGGCCATCCCGCCGCGGCGGCCGACCAGCAGCCGCAGCCGGGCATCGATCTCGGCCGGCCCGGTGCCCGGCAGCAGGATCTCATCGAGGCCCCATTCGACGCTGACGGCGACGAGGCCGCCCTCGTTGACCACCGCCACCACCGGCACCGTCGCGCCGGCGGTGCCCAACAGCCGGCACAGACCGCGGGCCGCGGCCAGGTCGGTGCGGGCGTCGACGATCGCCACATCCGCATTTCCCGCCTCCAGCAACGACGACACCTGCGTCGGCGCGGTGCGCACGTTGTGCGGCAGCAGCAACAACGACGGCAGGACCGACTCCGGATGCGGGTCGACGGTGAGTAGCAATAGGTCCAACAGGTTCCTCCAGCGACCGAAGCTCAACTTCGCTGACTCATGGCCGACACATCGCCGTTACGACCGAGGTCCGACCAAGCCTGTTTACGATATCGCGCAACCTGCGGATTATCGCTCTGGAGCAGCAGCCACCGGCCCGGCCGCTGTCTGGTAGAGCCAGCCTGGGCGACAATGTCGGCGTGCGAAAAGTCCTGACCCGGCTCGCGGCGGTGCTCGCCGTCGTCGTCGCGATCGCCGTTGCCGTCGATTTCGGGAGCTCGATCTTCGCCGAGTACCGGCTGGCCCGCTCGGTGCGCGCCGCGGCGCAGCTCGGCTGGGACCCGTCGGCGGTGATCCTGGGTTTCCCGTTCCTGACGCAGGCGCTCGCCCAGCACTACAGCGAGGTCGAGATCAAGGCCAACGACGTCGAACACGCGCACGTCGGCAAGGCATCGCTGGAGGCCACCATGCACTCCATCGATCTCCAGCAATCGACCTGGCTGATCGGGCCGGACGCACAGCTGCAGGTCGGCAAGCTGGAGAGTCGCATCATCGTCGACTCCCGGCATCTGGGCAGCTTCATGGGAATCACCGACCTGGTGGTCGAGGCGCCGACCCGGGACATCAACAATCCCGGCGATCCGGCCGCTGACCTGACCACCGAGTCGGGCATCTCGGACAGCCACGGCCTGATCTTCACCGGCACGCCGAAGGCCGCCGGATTCGACAAGCGGGTGAGCGTCTCGGTGGATCTGACCGTCACCGGCGCCGACCACACCACCCTGGTGATGACCCCCACCCGGCTGCTCACCGGCCCGGGTACCGCCGAGCAGGACGTGCCCGGCGATCGGTTGGCCGCCGTCCTGTCCGCGTTCCGGGCCGAACTGCCGGACCAGCGGCTGCCCTTCGGGGTCGCGCCGACGAGCCAGGGCGCCCGCGGGTCCGATGTCATCATCGAGGGCATCACCGAGGGAGTAACCGTCCGACTGAACGGGTTCAGACAATCATGAGTACATCCACGGCCGTCGTCGTCGCCGTCGTGATCGGGGTGCTCGGCCTGGGCGCCATCGTCGGCCGGTTGCTGACCCTGCGGCAGGGCATGCTGCGCGCGGCCGATGCGGCCACCCACGTCGACACCAGCGATCTGAACCTCGGGCTTTCGACCACGGGCCCGACGATCCTGCACTTCAGCGCCTCGTGGTGCGGACCGTGTGCGGCCGTGCGGCGGGTGGTCGACCAGACGTGCGCCGCCCTACCGGAGGTCGCCCACGTCGAGGTCGACATGGACGCCAACCCCGATGCCGCCAGGCGGCTGTCGGTGCTGTCGCTGCCGACGACCATCATCTTCGACGCCGCCGGCCACCCCCGTTATCGCACCACCGGCGTCCCCACGGTGGCTGACCTGCGCTCGGCCGTGCAGCCGCTATTGGCTTGACCCGGCCACTATTGGGTAAGCTCTGCCTCATGTCAGCCCGCCTCGAGCTCTCGCTCACCAAGCGCCGCGCAGTGGATCTGTGCCGCGTTGCGGGTTGTTGCTGTTGTTGTTGTAGCTGCTGAGTCGTTCGCGCCCTCTTCCGCGTCGCTCATCGGGCAGCCTTCCGGCGTGCTCACACCGGCCATCCGACAACAACAGAAAGCCCTCGACATGTCACAGCTCAGCAATTCGGCGGTGCCGACCTCGAACCCCGGCCAGGTGGACGTTCGCGGCCCGCGGTTCGCCGCCTGGGTCACCACCGCAGTGTTGATCACCACCCTGCTGCTCGCCTCGATCAGCACCACGACGGCGGCGATCGTGCTGGGGTTGCAGGCCGTCGTATTCGCGACCGGCGCCGTCCGCGGTCCCCGCGAGCACCCCTACGGCCGGATCTTCGCGACATTGGTCGCACCCCGCCTCGGGCCCGTGCAGGAGCGCGAACCGGTGGCCCCGTTGCGGTTCGCACAGCTGGTCGGCCTGGTCTTCGCGGTCGTCGGCACCGCGGGATTCGCCCTCGGCGCACCGACCGTCGGCCTGATCGCCACCGCGTTCGCCCTGTTCGCCGCGTTCCTCAACGCCGCCTTCGGCATCTGCCTGGGCTGCCAGCTCTATCCCCTGGCCGTCCGCCTGCGCCGCGCGCCGGCCGGCACCTGACCCCACATCGGCATTTCGAAAGGAATCTCCCCTATGGCCCGCTCCGACGTCCTGGTCTCGACCGACTGGGCCGAGAGCAACCTCGACGCACCGAACACCGTGTTCGTCGAGGTTGACGAGGACACCAGCGCATACGACACCGGCCATATCGCCGGTGCGGTGCGGCTGGACTGGAAGACCGACCTGCAGGACCCGATCAAGCGTGATTTCGTCGACGCCCAGCAGTTCTCCAAGCTGCTGTCCGAGCGCGGGATCGCCAACGACGACGCGGTGATCCTCTACGGCGGTAACAACAACTGGTTCGCGGCATACGCGTACTGGTACTTCAAGCTCTACGGCCACGAGAACGTCAAGCTGCTCGACGGCGGCCGCAAGAAGTGGGAGCTCGACGGCCGCCCGCTGACCACCGACGCCGTGGAGCGGCCGCAGACCAGCTACAGCGCCCAGGATCCCGACACCACCATCCGCGCGTTCCGCGACGAGGTGATCGCGGCGATCGGCACCAAGAACCTGGTCGACGTTCGCTCCCCCGACGAGTTCTCGGGCAAGATCCTCGCGCCGGCACATCTGCCGCAGGAGCAGAGCCAGCGCCCCGGCCACATCCCGGGCGCCATCAACGTCCCGTGGAGCAGGGCGGCCAACGAGGACGGCACGTTCAAGTCCGACGAGGAGCTGGCCACGATCTACGCCAACGCCGGTCTGGACGGCGACAAGGAAACCATCGCGTACTGCCGCATCGGCGAGCGTTCGTCGCACACCTGGTTCGTTCTCCAGGAATTGCTGGGCCACCGGAATGTCAAGAACTACGACGGCAGTTGGACGGAATACGGCTCCCTGGTGGGTGCCCCGATCGAGTTGGGAAGTTGATTATGTGCGCAGCACCGAAACAAGGGCAGGCCGTCCCCGCGGGTGTCGACCTCGAGAAGGAGACCGTCATCACCGGCCGAGTGATCGACGGCAGCGGGCAGACCGTCGGCGGGGCGTTCGTGCGCCTGCTGGACAGCACCGACGAGTTCACCGCCGAGGTCGTCGCGTCGGCCACCGGTGACTTCCGGTTCTTCGCCGCGCCGGGCACCTGGCGGGTCCGCGCGCTGTCGAAGCTCGGCAACGGCGACGCCGTGGTGGCCCCCGAGGGCGCGGGTATCCACGAGGTCGACATCAAGGTCGCCTGAGTCGCCTGAGTCGGCCTCGAGGCTTCTGGGCTTTCTTCGCGAGCGTGCGTGCCATCCCGGTGACGCGCCGTCAACAGTGAGATTTCACGCATGCTCGCGACGCCCCACCGATGCGACTTGGGCCGCACCGACGAACTAGACTGCAGCCCGTGGTTCTGTTCTTCGAATTCATGCTTGTCGCGGCCGTCGTGGTCATCACCTGGTTCGCGTTGTACACGCTGTACCGGCTGATCACCGACGAGCCGTGACGGACGACGCAAACCTCCCCGGAGTCGACCCGGGTTCCGGCGACCGGGCCGTGGCCGCAGCCGCCGAACGCGCCAGAGAAACCGCACCCCGCAACATCCCCGTCTTCGACGACCTTCCGCTGCCGCCGGACACCGCCAATCTGCGCGAGGGCGCCGACCTGCACGACGCACTGCTGGCCCTGCTCCCCCTGGTCGGCGTGTGGCGCGGCGAGGGTGAAGGGCGTGGCCCGAACGGCGACTACCGGTTCGGTCAGCAGATCGTCGTGTCGCACGACGGCGGGGACTATCTGAACTGGGAAGCCCGCTCATGGCGGCTGACCGACGACGGCGGCTTCGAGGCGCACGGCCTTCGGGAGACCGGATTCTGGCGGTTCGTCAGCGACCCCGCCGACCCCAACGAGTCCCAGGCGATCGAGTTGCTGCTGGCGCACTCGGCCGGCTACGTCGAGCTGTTCTACGGCCGGCCGCTGACCCAGTCGTCGTGGGAACTGGTCACCGATGCGCTGGCCCGCAGCAAGTCCGGCGTGCTGGTCGGCGGCGCCAAGCGCCTCTACGGGATCGTCGACGGCGGCGACCTGGGTTATGTCGAGGAGCGCGTCGACGCCGACGGCGGCCTGGTCCCGCACCTGTCGGCCCGGCTATCGCGGTTCGTGGGCTGACCGAATGCTGCGCATCCTCGTCGTGTCCTGCGGGCTACTCACTGCAACGTTGGCCGGTTGCAGCGCCACCAGCGAACCGGTTCCGGTGGGCACGTCGGCCCCGGCGGCCACCGAACACGGCGCCTTCGCACGTTGCCTCGCCGAACACGGGGTGACCGTGTCGGCCGGCGCCCCTGCCGGTCCCGCACCGGGTCCGGCAGGTCCGCCCCCCGGTGTCGACCAGGCGGCCTGGGAGTCGGCCCAAAAGGCCTGCGCCGCAGTGGCTCCCGGCCCCGCTTCCTGACAACCGGCTCACCGCAATCTCATAGCCGGCAGCTACGGCCGGCAAATTCGGCGAACCTAGCTTCTGGGTTGACCAGGGCACCTGGGACACGGCGATGCAGTCCTGCAAATCGCTGGCGCCCGCTCCGCCGCAGCGGTAGGCCCCGGACATGGAGCGGCCCCCGAGCCGTTGGTATCAGGTTGGACGAACCGGGGCTCGGGGGCCGGGTGGCTGTTGGAATTCGCCTAGCGCGCGGCAGGTGATTCCTCGCCTGGCGCTGCTAGCGGACAGCCAACTCACATGTCCATATGCCAATCAATTTGTGGACCACCTCCTTCCCTGTGTACCGCCGACCGTACTCCCGTCGACCAGGGGCGACAACCGGTTTTCCGGCGGTCAGCGATCGCTGATGACGGCGGCGTCGACCAGCGCCGCGAACTCACCGGACAGCGGCGCGGGCGGTAGCCGGCGGCCGTCCAACGTGTGCACCCGGGCACCCAGGGTGATCGCTGAGATCAGCCAAACACCTTGGGCGGCAGAGAGATCCGCCAGCGTGAGGGCGCGGTAGTCACAGTCAAAGCCCTTGCCCCGGGCGACCTCGAAGAGCGCCTGCTGCGTGGTTCCCCGCAGGATCGGATACCACGGCGGCGGGGTCAGCAGGCAGTCATCACTGGCGATCACCACCGTGGAGCGCGGCCCCTCGAGGATGTGGCCGTCGGAGCTGACGAACACCACGTCGTCGGCGCCGAGCCGCGCGGCGTGCCGCAGCGCAGCCATGTTCACCGCATACGACAGCGTCTTCGCGCCGGCCAGCAGCCACGGCATCGCGTCGGTGCCCGCACTGGGCAGTCCACGATCCAGCACCACCGCGGAGATGCCGTCGCGCCGGGCGTCGGCCACCCGATCGGCCAACGGTTGCACAGTGACGTATGCCGTCGGGGCCGAGCCGGACTCCCGGCCGCGGGTGTACACCAGGCGCAGGGCCGCCTCGTCGGGTGTCGACGCCGCCCAGTGCGACGCCGCGGTGGCGATCGCGGCGCGCCAGGCCGCTAGGTCCGGCTCCGGAAGGTCGAGCATCCCGGCCGAATGGGTCAGCCGCTGCAGGTGGGCCTCCACCAGACAGGCCCGCCCGTCGCGGACCAACAACGTCTCGAAGACACCGTCGCCGCGCACCGCCGCCAGGTCGTCGCCGCAGAGCAACGGCACGTCCGGATCGTGCACCACACCGTCCAGCGTGACCAGCACCGTCATGGACATGCAGCGTAGTCGGGGCCGTCCCGGCCCACCGTAGAGTTGAAATCGTGTCCACTTCCGCCGTGCCCGTCCCGAGTCCTGGTCCCGACGCCGGCGCCATCTGGCATCACGGCGATCCGCTCGGCGAACAGCGCGCGGCAGCCACCGGCGCGGTCGTGATCGATCGTTCGCACCGCGCCGTCCTGACGCTGACCGGCCCGGACCGGCAGAGCTGGCTGCACAGCATCTCCACCCAGCATGTGGCGACGCTGCCCGATGGCGCCACCGTCGAGAACCTCAGCCTGGACGGGCAGGGCCGGGTCGAGGACCACTGGATCCAGACCGAGCTGGCCGGTGTCACCTACCTGGACACCGAGCCGTGGCGGAGCGAACCGCTGCAGTCCTATCTGCAGAAGATGATCTTCTGGGCCCAGGTCGCCGTGGAACCGGCCGACCTGGCCGTGCTGACGCTGCTGGGCCCCGGGCTGACCGGGCCGGCGGTACTGGAGTGCCTCGGGCTGCCCGCGCTGCCCGTCGCGACGGCGGTGCCCCTGCCCGGCGGCGGGTTCATCCGCCGGGCACCCGGAAGCAAGACCTCGCAGGATCCCGAGTTCGACCTGCTGGTCCCTCGCGCCCACGCCGCCGACTGGCTGCATCGACTGGCCGCCGCAGGGGTCAGCCCGGCCGGGACCTGGGCCTACGAGGCGCACCGGGTCGCGGCGCTGCGCCCCCGGCTGGCCGTCGACACCGATGAACGGACCATCCCGCACGAGGTCGCCTGGATCGGCGGCCCAGGCGAGGGCGCCGTGCACCTGGACAAGGGCTGCTACCGCGGCCAGGAGTCCGTCGCCCGGGTGCACAACTTGGGGAAGCCGCCACGGATGCTCGTCCTGCTGCATCTCGACGGCGCCGCCGAGCGCCCGGCGACCGGCGATCCGGTGCTCTCGGGCGGCCGGCAGGTGGGCCGGTTGGGGACCGTCGTCGACCACGTCGACCTCGGCCCGATCGCGCTGGCACTGCTCAAGCGCGGGCTGCCGGCGGATACCCCGCTAACCACCGGCGGGGAGCATCCGACCAACGCCGCGATCGACGCGGACTCGCTGCCCGCGGCAGATACCGCCGGCGCCGGAAGGGTCGCCGTGGACCGGCTCCGGGGTGCCGGCGGCGGCGTGTGACGTGCGCCGCCGCCGGGCCTATCCGCACGGCGGTGCGGAGCACGGTAGAGTAAGCGCCAGGACAATAAACACACTCAGATCGGAGCCGCCTGCACGTTGGGCCGCTCCGTTATTGCGCGAGGGGGTTCCCCCATGGGCCGCGGCCGGGCTAAGGCAAAGCAGACCAAGGTTGCTCGTGAGCTGAAGTACAGCTCCCCGCAGACCGACTTCAGCCAACTCCAGCGGGAGCTGGCCGGGTCGCCTGGCGGTGACTCCGAGCAGTTCGACGACGACCTGGACAGCGAGGCCTGGGCCGACGAGGACTGGCGGCCCTGACGCACGGACCCGTCGGGTTCAGAACCGCGGGTGACGTCCCACCATTTCCGCCCGGGGCCCACCCTTGCGTCCCTTGTTCACCGTTCCGAGGGTCCAGCAGTCGAGGTGGCGTGCGGTCAGCACCGCCAGTGCGCGGTCGGTGTCCTCCGGCGCCACGACGGCCACCATCCCGACGCCCATGTTGAACGTCTTCTCCATCTCGGGGCGCTCGATGCGTCCACGCTGGGCGATCAGGCCGAACAGCGGCGCTGGCGTCCAGGTGCCGCGGTCGAGTTCGGCCGTCAGCCCGGCCGGGACGACCCGTTCCAGGTTGCCGGCCAGTCCCCCGCCCGTGACGTGGCAGAACGTCCGGACCTGCGTCTCGGCGGCCAGCGCCAGACAGTCCTTGGTGTAGATCCGGGTCGGCTCGAGCAACTCCTCGCCCAGGGTGCGGCCGAATTCCTCGACGTGTCCGGCCAGGCTCATCCGATCGATCTCGAGCAGCACCTTGCGGGCCAGTGAGTAGCCGTTGGAATGCAGTCCCGAGGAGCCCATGGCGATGACCACATCGCCGGGACGCACCCGCTCGGGGCCCAGCACGTCGTCGGCCTCCACCACGCCGACACCCGTCGCCGACAGGTCGTAGTGGTCGGGCTCCATCAGCCCGGGATGTTCGGCCGTCTCACCGCCCAGCAGTGCGCAGCCGGCCAGCACGCAGCCCTCCGCGATGCCCGCGACGATGGCCTGCACCCGCTCCGGGACCACCCGGCCGACGGCGATGTAGTCCTGCAGGAACAGCGGTTCGGCACCGCATACCACCAGGTCGTCGACCACCATCGCGACCAGATCCAGCCCGACCGTGTCGTGCTTGTCCATCGCCTGCGCCACCGCCAGCTTCGTCCCGACACCGTCGGTCGAGGCGGCCAGCAGCGGCTCCCGATAGCCAGCGCGCAACGCGAACAACCCGGCGAAGCCGCCGAGGCCTCCACGCACCTCCGGCCGGGTGGCGCGCTGGGCAAGGGGTTTGAACAGTTCGACGGCGCGGTCGCCGGCCTCGATGTCAACCCCCGCCGACGCGTAGGAGATGGCCTGTTCGTCATGAGGATCAGTCATCGGGTGACAATCTACCGGCTGAGGTATCACCCGGAGCACCGGCGGCTACGAATTCCACACCATGCCTCCCAAGACAACCGCACCACCGCATTGCCTGGTTACCGGCGCCACCGGCTACATCGGCAGTCGGCTCGTGCCGATACTGCTCGACCGCGGAATGCGGATCCGGGTGCTGGCCCGCACACCGGCCAAGCTGGACGACGTGCCATGGCGGTCCGACGTCGAGGTGGTGCGCGGCGATCTGACCGATCCGGACTCCCTCGAGCGGGCCTGTGGTGGTGACTCGGACCCCGTCGATGTGGTCTACCACCTGGTGCACGCAATGGGCAGCGCCGCCGATTTCGCCGACGCCGAACGGCGCGGCGCCCTCAACATGGCCGGCGCCGCCCGGCGCAACGGCGTGGGCCGCATCGTGTATCTAGGCGGTCTACATCCGGAGGAAGCCCGGCTGTCGCGGCATCTGCGGTCGCGAACCGAGGTCGGCCGGATCCTGTGCGAATCCGGGGTCCCGACGATGGTCCTGCAGGCCGGGGTGGTGGTGGGTGCGGGCTCGGCGTCCTTCGAGATGATCCGGCACCTCACCAACCGGCTGCCGGTGATGACCACCCCGCGCTGGGTGCACAACCGGATCCAGCCGATCGCCATCGCCGACGTTCTGCACTACCTGGCCGGCGCGGCGACCGCGCCGATCGAGCGATCCCGCACCTGGGACCTGGGCGGACCGGACGTCCTCGAGTACGGCGACATGATGCAGATCTATGCCGACGTGTCCGGTCGGCGGAGACGGGCGATCATCGTGCTGCCGTGGTTGACGCCGACCATCGCGAGTTGGTGGGTCGGCCTGGTGACCCCGATCCCCGCGGGTCTGGCCCGGCCGCTGGTGGAGTCGCTGCACTGTGACGCGGTGGTGTCCGAGCGCGACATCGACACCGTCATCCCGCCACCCGAAGGTGGGCTGACCTGGTACCGCAAGGCGGTCGCGCTGGCTCTCGATCAGGAGGGACCGGCCGAACTGCTGTCGTCGGATCCCGACTGGGCCGGCTGACTATTCGAACAGCCCCGCCGAGGCTGCCCGGCGCCGGCGTTGTTCGGCGGGGTCGGGCACCGGCACCGCGGCCACCAGTCTGCGGGTGTAGTCGGTCTGTGGGTTCCGCAGCACCTCGTCACGGGTACCGATCTCCTGCAGGGTGCCGTTGCGCAGCACGGCGACCTGGTCGGCCAGCCGGTCCACCACCGCCAGGTCGTGGCTGATGAACAGGCACGCGAACGACCATTCGGACTGCAGTTCCTCGAACAGGTCCAGCACCGCGTCCTGGACCGACACGTCGAGCGCACTGGTGGGTTCGTCCGCCACCAGCAGGTCGGGGCCCAGCGCCAGCGCGCGGGCGAGGTTGGCCCGCTGGCGCTGTCCGCCGGACAGTTCGTGCGGGTAGCGCTGAGCGGTGTCGGCGGGCAGTCGGACCGCGTCGAGCAGCTCAGCCACCCGTTCGCGCAGTTTCCGCCCGCCCAGCACCTTGTGCACGATCAGCGGTTCGGCGACACAGTCACCGACGCGCCGCCGGGGATTCAGCGATGTCGCCGGGTCCTGGAAGACGAAGCCGAATCGCCTTCGGACGGGGCGCAATTGGCGCTGGGAGAGCTCGGTGACGTCCCGCCCGAGAATGGTGACGGTGCCGGTGGTCGGACGCTGCAGCGCGGCCACGCACCGGCCGATCGTCGACTTGCCCGAACCGGATTCGCCGACCAGGCCCAGGGTTTGGCCGCGGTCGATCCGGAGGCTGACGTCGTCGACGGCCCGGAACGGTCCGCTGCCCAGCGGGCCGGGGAACTCCACGGTCAGGCGGTCGACGACGAGCACCGGGTCACCCTCGGTGCCGGGACCGGAATCTTCCGGGCGGCCTTGGCCCAGGTGCGGGACCGCGCTGAGCAGGGTGCGGGTATACGGGTCGGCGGGCTCGGCGAAAAGCTGTTCCACCGGGGCGATCTCGACCACCTTGCCGGCGTTCATCACCACCACCCGATCAGCCAGGTCCGCCACCACGCCCATGTTGTGGGTGATCAGCACGATGGCACTACCGAGACGGTCGCGCAGATCGCGCAGCAACTCGAGGATCTCGGCCTGCACGGTGACGTCGAGGGCGGTCGTCGGCTCGTCGGCGATAATGACGGCCGGTTCGCACGCGATGGCGCAGGCGATGACGACGCGCTGCTTCTGGCCTCCGGAGAGCTGATGCGGGTAGTAGTCGATGCGATGCTCGGGGTCGGGCAGTCGGACCATCCGGAGCAGTTCGATGGCTCGTTGCCGGGCCTGTCCGCGATCCAGGTCGGTGTGCGCGCGCACCGCCTCGGCGATCTGGTAGCCGACGGTGAACAGTGGGTCCAGCGCGGCGCCGGGCTCCTGGAACACCATCGCGATGTCCTTGCCCCGCAACGCGGTGAACTGTTTATCGGACAATCCGGCGACGTCGCGGCCGCCCAGTTCGACGACGCCGCTGACCCGCGCGGTGTCGGGCAGCAGGCCGATGGCCGCGCGGGCCGACACCGACTTCCCGGAACCCGATTCGCCCACCACGGCCAGTACCTCACCGGGGTGGACGTCGAAGGTGACATCGTCGACGGCGCGCACCGATCCGGCATCGGTGGCGAAGGTGACCGACAACTGGCGGTAGGAAAGTGCCTGCGCCACTGGAGCTTCCGTCACGCGTCGGCCCTCCTGGTGCGCAACAGCGGGTTGAGCGCCTCGTTGACACTCTCACCGACCAGCGTCATACCGAGCACCACCAGAACGATCGCCGCGCCGGGGAAGACGGCCGTCCACCAGATTCCGTTGGACACGTCCGAGAGCGCCTTGTTCAGGTCGTAGCCCCATTCGGCCGCCTTGGTCGGTTCGATCCCGAAGCCCAGGAAGCCCAGCCCGGCCAGCGTCAGGATGGCCTCGGCGCCGTTGAGGGTGATGATGACCGGCAGGCTGGAGGTGACATTGGGCAGGATGTGCCGGAACAGGATTCGGCTGGTGCCGGCCCCGGTGACCCGCGCGGCATCGACGAACGGTTCGGCCTTGATCGCGACGGTGGCGTTGCGCACCACCCGGAAGTACTGCGGAACGAACACCGCCATGATCGCCACGGCCGCCGACAGGATGCCGCCCAGCGTGCCGGACTGGCCGGCCGACACCACCACCGACACCACGATGGCGAGCAACAGCGACGGCATGGCGTACAGCGCGTCCATCACCAGCACCAGGATCCGGTCCAGCCAGCCGGACAGATAGCCCGACACCAATCCGAGCACCACCCCGACCACCAGCGAGATGGCCAGTGACAGCACGATGACCATCAGCGCCGTACGCGCGCCGTAGATCACCCGGGAGTACACGTCCTCGCCGCGCACCGAGGTGCCGAACCAGTGTTGGGCCGACGGTGCCTGCTGTCGCACGAAATCGACTCCGTCGGCGCTGGTCTGGGCGAATCCGTAGCGGGCCAGCAGCGGTGCGAACACCGCCACCACGATGAAGCCGGCCACCAGCACCAGCCCGGCGACCAGCGTCGCGCGCTGCAATCCGTGTGTGGAGCGCAGCAGCCCGATGGCCGGCAGCGCGCGCCGCTTGGGCACGCCGACCGCTACGGTCTCCACTCCCGCTGCCTGTGTCATGTCAGAACCGCACCCTCGGGTCGATGAGCGCTACCGCCAGGTCGATGAGGAAGCTCATTACCGCCACGATGATCGCGATCATGGTGACGATGCCCTGCACGGCGACGAAGTCCCGCGCCGAAAGATAGTGCGCCAGCTGCAGACCCAGCCCGTTCCATTCGAAGGTGGTCTCGGTGAGCACCGCGCCGCCCAGCAGCATCGCGATCTGCATGCCCATCACGGTGACGACGGGGACCAGCGCGTTGCGGAACGCGTGCCGGCGCACGACCACCGATTCGGGCAGCCCGCGGGCGCGCGCCGCGTCGACGTATCCGGCGGGCAGGGTCTGCAGCATGTTGACCCGCACCAGGCGCAGGAACACCCCGGCGGTGAGCAGCCCGAGCGCCAGTGCAGGCAGCACGGCGTGCTTCAGCACGTCGACGACGTAGGTCGAGTCGCCGTAGAGGATGGCGTCGACGATCATGATGTGGGTCTGGGGATGCACACCCGACAGCGCGATCTCGGTGGACGCGTTGGACCGGCCCGAGGCCGGTAGCCAGCCCAGCTTGACCGAGAACAACAGTTTGAGCAGCATGCCGACGAAGAACACCGGCGCCGCGTAGAACAGCACGGCCAGCAGTCGCAGCACGACGTCGGGCAGCCGGTCGCGGTGCGTTGCGGCATAGAGCCCCAACGGAATTCCGAGCAGCAGGGCCACGATCAGTGACCAGAACGCCAACTCCAGGGTGGCCGCGCCATTGACCACCAGGATGTCGGTGATCGGCCGCTTGTCGGTCAGCGTGGTGCCGAAGTCGCCCCGGAACAATCTGGACAGGTATTCCCAGTACTGCGTCAGCAGTGGCCGGTCGAAGCCGGCGGCGGCCTTGCGTTCGGCGATCTGCGCCGGGGTGAGCCGCCCGCCCGCCGCGGCGGTGATCGGGTCCCCGATGCCACGCATCAGGAAGAACACCAGGGTGACCAGGAACCAGGCGGTCGGGATGATCAGCAGCGCGCGCACACCCAGGTACCGGGCCAGCGCACCGAAGCGGGACTGCCCCGCCCGACGAACCGGTTCGGGTGCGGCGGTGGGTCCCGTCTCGACTGTGACCGTCATGTGTTCTTCCGCAGCGGAGTGAACTGGAACTTGAACGACTTGTCCAGCAGGATGCCGTCGATGTCCTTGTTCGCCACCGCAATCTGCTTACCGGTCAGCAGCGGCAGTGTCGAGATGTGATCGCGGGCCAGGGCGTCCTGGATCCGGCCGATCAACGCGGTCCGCTTGGCCGGATCCGGTTCGGTGGCCTCGGCGGTGATCAGCTGGGTGATCTCCGGCGCGTCGAAGTGGTTGCCGATGAAGTTGTCCGGGATGAAGAACGGCGTCAGGTAGTTGTCGGCGTCGGGAAAGTCGGGGAACCAGCCCAGTTGGTAGACGGGATAGGCGTCCTTGACCCGTTCGGCGGTATAGGTGACCCATTCGGTGGACTGCAGGTTGACCTGGAACAGCCCGGTGCGGTCCAGTTGGTTCTTCAGTGCGGCGTATTCCTCCGACGACGACACCCCGTAGTGGTCGGGGTTGTACTGCAGGTTCAGCACGACAGGCACGGCGACCCCGGCGCCGGTGAGGAACTGCCGGGCCTTGGCGACGTCGGGCCGGTCCCCGTAGACGTTCTTGAATGCCTCGTTGGCGCCGGCGATGCTTTGCGGCACAACCGAATACGCGGGCGCATAGGTGCCCTTGTAGACGTCGCGGGACAGCGCATCCCGGTCGACGACGGTGGCCACCGCCTTGCGCACGGCCAGCTTCTGCTCGGGGGTGGCACCGGGCATGGTGTTCATGTTGAACACCAGGTAGCGCAGCTCGCCGCCGGGGCCTTCGTGCACCACCAGCCGCGGGTTGCGGCGCAGCCCTTCGATATCGGTGGGCGACAGGCTGCGCCAGGCGATGTCGATGGCCCGGTTCTCGATGTCGATCTTGAGGTTGTCACTGCTGGCGTAGTACTTCAGGCCCACCAGTTGGGTTTTCGGTGTTCCCAGCAGGCCGCGGTAGTCCGGATTCGCCTTCAGTCCGATGAGTTCGTTCTTGCGGTAGGTGGTCATGGAAAAAGGCCCAGCGAACGGTTCCGCACCGGCGATCGCATTGTCGTCGAGCAACTTGTCGGCGGGGAACACTTCCTCGTCGATCACCGGTCCGGCGTTGGTGGCCAGCACCTGCGGAAAGGTTTGGTCGTTGGGGAGTTTCAGGGCGAACTCCACCGTGCGCGGATCGGGGGTGGTGATGTGGTCGAGGTTGGCCAGCAGCGACTGCGGCCCGTTCGGGTCATCGATCACCCGCTCCCGATCGAGGGAGAATTTCACATCCGAGGACGTCAGGTCGTGCCCGTTGGCGAACTTCAGGTCCGGTCTCAGGACGCAGGTGTAGGTGGTGGGCGCGCTGAACCCGCACCGCTCGGCGAGGTCCGGTTCGAGCGCGCCGGTGCCCGGGACGAAGTTCATCAGGAACGGATACACCTGGTTCATCACCTGGAAGGACCCGTTGTCGTAGGACCCGGCCGGGTCCATGGTGGACACCTTGTCGGTGGTGCCGACGGTCAGGTACGTGCCGGTGACGGCGTCGGCGGGACGTCCCAGCCCGCAGGCCGATACGACGGCCACCGCGAGGACTGCCGGTGCCGCAGCGCTGAAGCGTTGTCGTTTTCCGATTGCACAACGCTAGCCGGGACGGGGTCCGCACGCGCGGCATTGGCCATGTGGGTCTCCGCATGCCGAGCGGTGTGACACCGTTGCCGCTCATGGGAACACGACTGTCCGCGGGTACGGCCGCACTGTCAGCGGTCACGGCTCTGGCCGGGGCCTCGACCGTCTCCGCCACCCCGTCCGACGGTGTCGGCGCGGTGGTGATGTCGCAGGCGACATATAAGGGCCAGGACTACGTCATGCGGGAGATCACCATTGCCCCCGGCGGTTCGACGGGGTGGCACTGGCACCAGGGCCGGCTGTACGGCGTGATCAAGTCCGGCACGCTGACCCACGACAATTCGCGGTGCGAACTCGACGGGCTCTACCGGGCGGGGGACCCGATCATCGAGGAAGTCGGCCCTGATCACCCGCACATCGGCCGCAACCTGGGTGACACGCCGCTGGTGATGCAGGTGCTCTACATCGATCCGGCGGGCAGCCCGCTGTCGAACGACGCGCCCGATCCCGGGTGCGGCTACCGCTGATCAGGGACGGCGCAACGCGGAAGCGTTGTCGTTCTCCGACTGCACGACGCCGGCGGGACCCGCGCTCGCACGCGCGGCATTGGCGAGCATGTGTTCGATGACGTTCTTGCCCAACGCGGTTTCGCTGGGCAGCTCGATCGGATACTCGCCGTCGAAGCAGGCGCAGCACAACCGGGTGGGCGGCTGCTCGGTGGCGGCCACCATGCCCTCCAGCGAGATGTAGCCCAGCGTGTCGGCGCCGATCGCGTGCCGCACCGCATCGAGCATCTCGCCCTGGGACCCGTCGGCGTTGGCGGCATTGGCGATCAGTTCGGCCGGGGAGGCGAAGTCGATGCCGTAGAAGCACGGCCACTTCACCGGCGGGGACGCAATCCGCACATGAACCTCGACGGCACCGGCCTCGCGCAGCATCCGGATCAGCGCGCGCTGGGTGTTGCCGCGCACGATCGAGTCGTCGACGACGATGAGGCGCTTGCCGCGGATCATCTCGCGCAACGGGTTGAGCTTGAGGCGGATACCCAGCTGCCGGATGGTCTGCGACGGCTGGATGAACGTGCGGCCGACGTAGGCATTCTTCATCAGGCCCTGACCGAACGGGATGCCCGACTCCTGGGCGTATCCGACGGCAGCCGGCGTGCCCGATTCCGGTACGCCGATGACCAGATCGGCGTCGATCGGCATCTCCCGGGCCAGCCGGCGGCCGATGTCGACGCGGGTGGAGTGCACCGACCGGCCGACGAGTGTGCTGTCCGGGCGGGCGAGGTAGACGTATTCGAAGACGCACCCCTTGGGGGTGGGGTTGGCGAATCGCGAGGAGCGCACGCCGTCGGCGTCGATGGCCAGCAGTTCACCGGGCTCGATGTCACGGACGAACGAGGCGCCGACGATGTCGAGGGCGGCGGTCTCCGAGGCGACCACCCAACCGCGGTCCAGCCGGCCAAGCGACAGCGGCCGGACCCCGTGGGGATCGCGGGCGGCGTACAGCGTGTTCTCATCCATGAAGGTCAGGCAGAACGCGCCGCGCACCGTCGGCAGCAGTTCCAGCGCCGCCTGTTCGAGGGTCGAGTCCGCCGCGCCGTGCGCCAGCAGCGCCCCCAGGATGTCGGAGTCGGTGGTGGCCGCGGGTGCGCCGCGCATGTCGATCAGACCAGCGTCACGCGCGCGGGCGGCCAACTCGGTGGTGTTGACCAGGTTGCCGTTGTGGCCCAGTGCGACGCCGGTTCCGGCGGTGGTGTTGCGGAACACCGGCTGGGCGTTCTCCCAGGTGGTGGACCCGGTGGTGGAGTACCGGCAGTGCCCGACGGCGACGTGTCCGTGCATGGCGGCCAGGGTCTGTTCGTCGAACACCTGGCTGACCAGGCCGAGATCCTTGAACACCAGCACCTGGGAGCCGTCGGCCACGGCGATGCCGGCCGCTTCCTGACCGCGGTGCTGGAGTGCGTAGAGGCCGTAGTAGGTGAGCTTCGCGACGTCCTCGCCCGGTGCCCAGACGCCGAACACACCGCATTCTTCGCGAGGGGAATTCTCGAGTTCGATCGGCTCGGTCGTCACGATATGGGCTGCTCCCTCGCGGGTTCGGGTGACCCGTCAGAGTCTACGGCCAGTTACCGCCCGGTATGGCCCCGAACCGCCATTCTGCGTGGCCGGCGCCATTCGTGGTGCTCGAGATCACAATCGCACCCCCCTTTCGAGCGATTTCGGTGCGCTCACCGTCGCCAGCCGACGGAAAATGCACCGAAATCACGGCGGGGGAACCAGCGGGAGCCAGGCGTTGATCTCGGCAGCGCGGGCGCCGGACACCCGCAGGCTGCCGTCGGCGGCCGCCTCGTCGAGCGTGGTCAGCCCGGTCACCAGTCGCAGCCAGGTCCGTGGATCGGTCTCGACGACGTTGGGCGGCGTCCCGCGGGTGTGTCGCGGGCCGGCGATGCATTGCACGGCGACGAACGGCGGCACCCGGACCTCGACGGATGCCCCGGGCGCGGCGGCGGCCAGGGTGCGGGCGGTGAGGCGGACAGCGGCGGCGACGTCGGCCCTGGACGGCTCCGG
>JAKIXW010000041.1:0-354 GCA_022708865.1 Acidobacteriota bacterium | reverse complement strand
CCCTGGCAGAGCTGGCCGCTGGCCCGTGCGCTGCAGCACCATCGCGGCGACCGCGCCGGCTTCGTTGACGGCGAGGTGGGCCAGCACCGGAGCCAGCAGGCTGCCCGAGCGCGCGGCGAGCCGACCGAAGACCCAGCCGGCGGCCCCCGTCACCAGCACGGTGCCGAGGACGGGCTCGCCGGCGCCCCGCGCATCCACGATGTGCGAGAGGCCGAAAGCGCTGGCCTGCAACAGGTTTCCGACGGTAGGGCCGAACGCGTCCTGCGCCACCGCGCCCAGCGCCCCCCGGTAGATCGTCTCCTCGGACCACACCGTGCCCAACGGGATCTGCACGCTCAGCCACTTCCAGCCGGG
>JAKIXW010000419.1:298-2032 GCA_022708865.1 Acidobacteriota bacterium | reverse complement strand
CGTCGCCCGGCGCGGACTGCGGCTGCAACGTCTTGAGCCGCTCGGACGAATTCAATTGCCAAGGAACGGAAGTCACCATGACGTTGGGCTCGAATAGCAGGCGGCCCTTGAGCCGCAACGCGCTCTGGTTGTGCAGGATGCCCTCCCACCAGTGCCCCACCACGTATTCGGGGATGAACACCGTCACCACGGTGCGCGGCGAGTCCTTGGTGATGCGCTTGACGTAATCCAGTACGGGGCGGGTGATTTCGCGGTACGGCGAGGCGACAACCTTGAGCGGCACACTGATGTCGCTCTCCTGCCATTTGTGCACCAGTTGCTTCGTCTCACCGTCGTCCACGCTGACCGTGATGGCCTCCAGCACATCCGGCCGGGTGGCCCGTGCGTAGGCCAGCGCACGCAGGGTCGGCAGGTGCAGTTTGGACACCAGCACCACGGCGTGGTTGCGGCTGGGCAGCACGATGTCGTCGACCCCGGACTCTTGGTTCGCCAACTCGCGGCTCACGGCAGCGTAGTGCCGGTGGATGAGCTTCATGATGACGAACAGTGCCGTCATCGCCACGATCGCGATCCACGCTCCGGCGAGGAACTTGGTGACCAGCACCACCAGCAGAACCGTTCCCGTGCAGAGGAACCCGATGGTGTTGACCACCCGCGAGCGCATCATCTGCCGCCTTGCCGCCGGGTCGGTCTCGGTCCTCAGGTGCCGGGTCCAGTGCCGCACCATGCCGATCTGACTGAGCGTGAACGACACGAACACCCCGACGATGTACAGCTGGATCAGCGCGGTCACCTCGGCCTTGAACGCGACCACGAACGCGATGGCAGCGAACGCCAGGAACAGGATGCCGTTGGAGAACGCCAACCGGTCGCCGCGGGTGTGCAGCTGGCGGGGCAGATAGCTGTCCTGGGCCAGGATCGACCCCAGCACCGGGAAACCATTGAACGCGGTGTTGGCGGCCAGCACCAGGATCAGTGCGGTCACGACGGTGATGAGCACGAACCCGAGATGGAAGCTGCCGAACACGGCCTGCGCCAGCTGGGCCACCAGGGTCTTCTGGTGGTAGTCGGCCGGCGCGCCCTCCAACTGGGTCGCGGGGTTGTCGACGATCTGCACACCGAGTTTCTCAGCCAGCACGATGATGCCCATCAGCAGCGCCACCGCGATGGAGCCCAGCATCAGCAGCGTCGTCGCGGCGTTCTTGGACTTCGGCTTCCGGAAGGCCGGGACGCCGTTGCTGATCGCCTCGACTCCGGTCAGTGCCGCGCAGCCCGACGAGAACGATCGGGCGACCAGGAAGACCAGGGCGAAGCCGAGCACCTCGCCGTTCTCGGCGTGCATCGTGAAGCCGGCCGACTCCGCACGGATCGGATCGCCCAACACGTAGATCCGGAACAGTCCGTATACCAGCATGATGAACATGCCGACGATGAAAGCGTAGGTCGGGATGGCGAACGCGGTGCCCGACTCGCGGATGCCGCGCAGGTTCATCGACATCAACAGCAGGATCGCCGCGACGGCGAACCACATCTTGTGCTGGCCGATGTAGGGCACCGCAGAGCCGATGTTCGACATCGCGGAGGCCATCGAAACCGCAACGGTCAGAACGTAATCCACCATCAGCGCGCTGGCGACCACCAGGCCCGCGGTCGGCCCCAGATTGGTGGTGACCACCTCGTAGTCGCCACCGCCGGACGGGTAGGCGTGCACGTTCTGCCGGTAGCTCGCGACCA
>JAKIXW010000419.1:0-279 GCA_022708865.1 Acidobacteriota bacterium | reverse complement strand
CCGCCAGCCCGATCCACGGTGTCAGCGCGTAGGCCGACAGCCCCGCGACCGAGAGCACCAGGAAGATCTCCTCGGGCGCGTAGGCCACCGAGGACATCGCGTCGGAGGCGAACACGGGCAGGGCGATGCGCTTGGGCAGCAACGTGTGGCCCAGTTTGTCGCTGCGGAACGGCTGTCCCAGAACCAGGCGTCGGGCGGCCGTCGATAATTTGGACACGAGGACCAAGGGTATGCCTAAGCCATCGCGCCTGTAGCGTTCCGCGTACGGTCTTCATACGA
>JAKIXW010000418.1 GCA_022708865.1 Acidobacteriota bacterium | reverse complement strand
TCCGCCGTCCTTGGGCCGAAGGCCGCCCAGACCGTGAAGAACATCCACACGCTGCAGATCGCAGTGCAGTCCTACTGCGTCGACCACGGTGACCGCTGGCCCCGCTTCACGACGAACCGCCGGTTCCGCGCTCTGCTCGCGCCCTATGTCGACCGCTGGCCGACGAATCCGTGGAGTCGCCGTTCCATGCGTCAGAAGCACAACCGCGGCAACTTCACGTATCGCAGGATCGGCGACTCCTACCGGCTCATCGGCTGGGGTCCCCACAACCGGCGCATCATCGTCGTTCCGTGACCGGCGGCGCGATGAGGCGCACACCTGGCAAGTGGATCGAGCTAGCTGGCCGACGCGGCGCGGCAAGGGCGTGGTCGCCGCGCTCGCAGGTTATCCGCGGTGCGTTGGCCGCACCGCCGACCTACGCCTAAGGAGGCTCATGCGAATCCAGTTTGGGCGCCTGAGCGACATCGATGTGGCGGAGATCATCGCTTTGCACACCCACCCGCTCGTTCGTCGGCACATGCCGCTTTCGGATGATGATTTCCGTGAAGCCGAATGCAGAGAATGGGTTCAGGAGAAAGAGCGTCAGTGGCAGGAGCACGGTTATGGCCCGTGGGCGTTCATCGTTGACGGGGAGTTTGCGGGCTGGGGCGGCTTGCAGTGGGAGAATGGCGATGCGGACCTGGCTTTGGTGCTTCATCCACATCACTGGGGAGCGGGGAAAGGTATCTACGATGAGATCATCCGCCGAGCGTTCGGAGAGATGGGATTGAGATCGGTCACCATTCTGCTGCCGCCGTCGCGGACCCGGGTGCGTCCGATTCTTCGTCTGGGCTTTCACCTCGACGGTGAGGTCGAGCTGTCCGGCCAGCGCTTCATCCGATATCGACTTCACAATCGTGGGCCCGACGCCTGACGAGCGCATGCAGCTGCGGTGTCAGATAGCCTCAGAAACGTGACCGACGCAGAGACCTATGACCGGTGGTATGAGACGCCGCGGGGTCGGTGGATCGGGCAGCGCGAGTTGGCGCTGCTCCTTGGAGGACTGCAACCGGGTCCAGGGGAATCGCTTCTCGATGTCGGCTGTGGCACGGGCTTCTTCACGCGCGCCCTCGCTTCCGCGACAGGAGGCCCGGTCATCGGCGTCGATGTCAATCCGGAATGGGTGACGTATGCGCGTCGCCAAGGTGCCGGCAGAACGTCCTACGAGGTCGCCGACGCACGTGCCTTGCCGTATGAAGCTGCAAGCTTCGACCTCGTCGTGTCGGTCACGGCACTGTGTTTCATCGAGGAGGAACGGGCTGCCGTTCGCGAGACGGTCCGCGTTGCGGGTCGGCGGGTCGCGATCGGCCTGCTGAATCGTCGCAGCCTCCTTTGGTTTCGGGAGGGGAGACGTGGCGGCCGCGGAGGTTACAGGGGTGCCCGCTGGCACACACCCAGAGAGGCGGCCGACCTGTTCACAGGTTTGCCTGTGCGGCTTCTTCGAGTCCAGACGGCGATACATCTTCCGGGGGGCGGGCGGCTCGCGCGGATCATGGAGCGCCTATGGCCGCGGTGGGTTCACACGGGCGGGTTCATCCTTGTGGTGGCGGACAAGGTCGCAACCAGCGATGCGCCACCGGACAACAACATGCGGCGGACGGCGCTGCGCGCGGCGGCCGGTGCCGAGCGTCAGATTACAGAACAATATCGCCAGGGAGGACACTCATGCCCGCGTATCTGATCGTGGAACACATCATCACCGACGAGGCCAAGTTCGAGGAATACAGGACCAAGGCAGGGCCGATGATCGCCAAGTACGGCGGGCGCTACCTGACCAAGGGCGGCAGCCACAAGTTCCCTGAGGGCGGTCACTGGAAGCCAGAGCGCGTGGTGATCATCGAGTTCCCAGACATGGACTCCCTCGACCGCTGGTACAACGCGCCCGAATACCAGCCGCTGATCACTCTGCGGAAGGAGTGCACCAGCGATCTGGATATGCTCATCACTCTCGAAGGTGTCTGAGATCTCGGCACAGTCCGTGATGGCGTGAGACGGC
>JAKIXW010000417.1:1754-2037 GCA_022708865.1 Acidobacteriota bacterium | reverse complement strand
CCAGGTGCACCACAGGCCCCTCGATACGCTGTGTTGGATGGAGAATCACGACAGGACACCACTCACCGAGCGGAGCGACGGCTTCAACTACGGCTATGCGATGAACTGTGCCTGCGGTGAAGTCTCGGTTCTATCCGCGGAGGACTATTTCGCCGAAGCATATGGCGCGCACATGAAGTGCTCGCACTGCGGAGCCAGCATCCACTTTGGAATCGCCGTCGCCGCTCTCCGCGACCGGAACGATCCTGCGCTCGATGACGACGCTGTTGCCCGCTTCGCCTGG
>JAKIXW010000417.1:353-1715 GCA_022708865.1 Acidobacteriota bacterium | reverse complement strand
ACGGACTATGCCCGCCGCTTCATTGAAGACATGCAACAGGCAGACCATCACCCGATGAACCGGGATCACTATGTCTCGCTTCACACAACGAAGGCGCTACATCTTGGCACCTACGAGACAGCAATCGAGAACATGCTCCGGCGTATGCACGATGAGCACGATGGCGGGGTGCAGTTCTACCTCTACCGCGTCGCGATCCGAATCCTTCCCGGACGAATCAACTCGGGCTATCGAGACGAGAACCACGATGGCGCAGCCCAGCTCACAATCGCTGAGATCGACCAAGACGACCTCGATGCTGTCCGATACCTCAATGTCCACGAAGGAACAGGCGTCCTTTCGCTCGCCGTGCGACCAAACGTCATCACTGCCGTTCAGCGCACTGCTCTTCCTCTCCACGAGATTGCGCTGCCCCCAGTCCCTCAACTTCTCGATCGAGACATCGAGACTTTGGCGCAGGCGAGAGACGAGATGGAACAAGCGCAAGCCAAGATCGCGTCAATCCCTCACAGTCGCCGTCGGATGATGTACTTCGGGGTCTACGACGACCCGGACGGACTTGCGAAGAAAGCCGGCGATCTTGAACACCGTTACATCGAGTTGTGGAACCAACTCAAAGACCGGTTGGCTGAGAGCTACCTGCCGGGAGTATCGAAGCCCATTCGGCGAGACTTCAACGAAGCGATGGCCAGCTGGAAGAGCGCGAACCCGACTGTTGATGCGGATGGATTCGTTGCGAGATATCGAACAATGGCCGCTCTGCTTGAAAGAAGTCCGGAAGTGATCAGCTACGTTGCGGCTCAGCCTTCACGGTCCCTGCTTTTTCCTCGACCGTGAACGTCGGAATCAGCCGACGAGGAAGAGCGGCACCTACAGGCCTTCGCCGACGCCGAGGAGGAAGTTGACCCAGGCGACCCCGGCCCCGGCGAGCGCGGCCGCGCCGAGGGCGACCCAGGCGCCGAGGCGGGCTTTGGTGGCGGCGTGGGCGTTACCGGTTGAGGATGCGATAGCCCAGATGATCGCGGAGACGATCAGCATGAGTACGGCGATGATGAGCACGAACATCAACAGAGCGCCGATCACCACTCGGAGGTCGTCGGCGGCGCCGACGCCTCCGAAGTCGGGGAACACGTCCATCAGCGCCCACCCCCGCTCAGCGTGCAGGTCGCTCGTGAAGTGTTGCCGCCGGTGATGCCTTCGGCGCCGTGGTCGGTGAGCCATTGGTCGGCGTCGATCGCGGGCTGACCTGTGCCGCCGGGCCGGATTTCGAGATGCAGGTGGGGGCCGGTGGACTTCCCGGACGAGCCGACGTCGCCGATGTGCTGGCCGGCGGTGATGGTCATGCCTTCGGTGACGTGGATG
>JAKIXW010000417.1:0-260 GCA_022708865.1 Acidobacteriota bacterium | reverse complement strand
CCCAGTTGCCGGTGTAGCCGGCGTGGGTGACGATCCCGTCAGCGACGGCGAAGATCGGGGTGCCGTCGGCGGCACCGAAGTCGCTTCCAGAGTGGAATGCCTGTTCGCCGGTCATGGGGTCGGTGCGCCACCCGAACGGGCTGGTGCGCACCCAGGTGCCCTCCGGTAGAGGGAACACGACCCGCGTGGTCTCCGGAACCACCACCTCGCCGCCGCCACCGCTGCTCGACGGGGCCGGCTTCGTGAGTGCGGTGAGGATC
>JAKIXW010000416.1 GCA_022708865.1 Acidobacteriota bacterium | reverse complement strand
ACGCCCACACGTTCGGCGGCCGCGACCGCCTGGGCGATGACATGGTCGACCAAATTGCGGGCCACCACCGCAGCGGCCAGCACCGCCAGCAGTGCCTGTTCATCGACGATCCGGCGCGGGCAGTCCAGCAGATGAAACAGAGTGCGATCCTCATCCCGCGCAGGCACCGGGGTGAGGTCATCGATCAGCGCGTCAATGAACGTGTCGAGATCAGTGGCGTCCATAGGGATACCGGCTTTCACAGAAGGTGCCCACGGGGCACGATCAGTCACAACGGTCCACACAGCCCCCAAGGGGCCATCGAACCTCGCGGCGACCGAAGTCGCGGTCTGTGCTCACCGAGTGGCGATGGGAGCAACGTCGCATTCGAACTTGTGTGCGACTCCTCATGTTTTCGTGGGTAGTTTTGGGCGTAATCCGCCGAGGCAGAGGTAGATCATTGCGGTCAGTGCTCGGGCGGAGTGGTGGCCGTAGCCGCGGGCGTTGATGAGGCGAATCTTGGCGTTGATGCCCTCAATGAGGGCGTTGGATATTCCGAGTTCGACGGCGGCGATGACGGCGTCGAAGTGTTCTTGGAGGCGTTTGCCGAGTTCGACGAATGAGGGGATGCGGCTGCGTTTGGCCGCGGTGATCCAGGCCTTGAGGAGTGCGCGAGCGGCGCCGGGTTCGTGATCGAGTCGGTAGAGGTCGCGTAGTTGTTCTTTGAGGGTCCATGCTCGTCCGACGCGTCGGCTGGCGCGCGCGATCTGGTTGACCAGTGCCCGTTTGGTGTCGTTGAGTTTGTTCTCACCGGTACGCAGGGCCCATCGGGTTTGACGCCATTGTGCTGAGGTCATGACGACTTTGTTCGGGCCGCTGGCGGCGTCGGCGAAGACGCGGTCCAGGGCTCGGTTGACCCACAGCATGATGTGGAACGGGTCAAAGCAGATGGTCGCCGTCGGTGCGTGTTCTCGGGCGGCAGCTTGGTAGGCCTTGCTGACATCCATGCTGACCGCTTCGATGGTTTCTAGGTCCGAATCTGGTTGGGATTCAAAGAATGCTGCGAATGAGTCTTCGCTGCGTCCGGGCTGGACATTGATGACGGTTCCTGTGTCGTGATCGCCGATGATGGTCAGATAGTGGTGCGGGTGGCGGTAGCAGATCTCGTCGACACCGATGCGGTAGAGGGTGTCGAGTCGGCGTTGATCAAGCAGCTCATCGACTCCGCGGGTGATGATCGAGGTGACCGATTCCCAGCTGCACCGCATCAGGGTCGAGACCGTCGTGCGGTCGGTGCGCTGAGCAAGCCACAACACCATGTCTTCGAAGTCTCGGCTGAACCTGGCTCCCGGTCGGGCCCAGGGCACGTCTTCGGTGATGACCCCGCAATCCGGGCAGTGCAACCGGCGGATGCGGTAAATCAGCCATAGTCGTTTGGTGCCCAGGTCGAGGTGGCGCCATCGCCGCCGGCGACGGTCATAGACGGCCCTCACGCGTTTGCTGCAGGGGCAGGTCAGCAGCCGCGTTTTGGGCCGTACGGTGATCTCTACATCGTGGTCCCCGATCGACACGTCGACCACCGATGCGCCGGGGATCTGAAGAAGACGGTTAAATGCAGTACTGACGCGCACGCGGATGGATCCTCTGGTTGAGGTTGGTGTGGTAACCCCGAAACCTAGAGGCACACCGCGTGCGCGTCCTTCATCTCTACGCTGACACGCCGAGAGCGCTTGTGCTGCAGTATGAACCGGCCCTGAACAGCAGAAAAGCGCCCACTAGAACACTAGGAGCGCCACTTGTGTTCGAATGCTACGCCTGTCGCCTCACTCGCGCAAGTGGATCTACCAGGACATCAGACACGGTTTCGGGGGTTCAGCCGGACACTACAAGGCGACGGAAAGCGTCGCCAAACCGCGGAGGGTGACATTTGGTTTGTAGACCGGATCCGCATTCAACCGCGCCTTCGGGAACCGTGCGGTCAGCTTGGCCAGCGCCAGCCGGGCCTCGAGCCGGGCCAGCGGGGCACCCAGGCAGAAGTGCGGACCGAGCCCGAAGGACAGATGCCGTGCCGAC
>JAKIXW010000415.1:1714-2060 GCA_022708865.1 Acidobacteriota bacterium | reverse complement strand
TGGGTGTGGTCGGCTGAGACCGCCGAATCCGAAGCCTTCGGGGCATCCGTCTTCGCCGAGTCGTCCGCCTTCGGAGCGTCGTCATTCGTCTTGACGTCCTGCTCGGACTGATCGACGTCCTTGGCCGACTCGTCGGCGTCGGACCCGTCCTCTTCCTGAGCACCCTCCGTCGCCGGGTCCGTGGCCGGGTCCGCGGTTTGATCCTCGGCCTCGTCCTTGGTGACCTCCGTGGTGGCCGGAACGGTCGGTTCGCTCGGTTCCGCTGCCTCCGGGGTCGCCACTTCCGTCGACGGTTCGGGCTGGGCCTCGGTGGTCTCGGACACTGCGGCGAGTTGCGTGCCGGCGG
>JAKIXW010000415.1:0-1704 GCA_022708865.1 Acidobacteriota bacterium | reverse complement strand
TACTGGTCGCGGTCGGCGGTGCGGCCTCGGCCGTGACCGGTTCGGACGCGACGGCCAGTCGCGCGGCCGGCTCGGGGGCCGCCTCGACGGCAGCGGTGGACGCCCCGGATGGGGTGGCGGGCTTGAAGATCTCGTCGATCAGATTCTTGGCCACCGAGATGACGAAGTCGATCGGCGAAAGTCCGAGCTTGATCGCCGCCTTGATCAGCGCATCCGCCGCTTCGAACAGGTTGCCACTATCGAATGCGTGGCTGACCGCGTAGGCGGCCTCCTGCGGGGCGACGATGAGGTCGCGAAGATCGACGAACATCTTCATCAGCAGGGACGGTTCGGCGTCGACACTGACCCCGTCCCAGTTCACCAGTTTCCAGCCGTCTTCCGGATTGCCGTTGATGACCACCACCGACGTGTTGTTCAACGGATGGGTGAACAACAGGAAGAGGTCGGGATTGTCGACGTTCATCAGTGTCCAGAACATGATCGTGGCGCCGTGCGAGAACACCACGGGATTCTGATTGCCGCTGTCGTAGATGTCCTGGACGGCGTCGGCGACGCGGTGCTGGAAGACGTTTCCGTCGGAGTCCGTCGAGCCCGGCATGGTGGCGAACCGGAGTCCGAGGGTCCACAGCAGCGGGGTCAGCGCGTACCCGAGGCGGTCCCATCCTTCGTTCTGCGACGATCCCTCGTAGACGCCCGCGTCGATCTCGTGCAGACCTGGCAACACCGTGATCGACTTGCCCAACAGGTTTGCCAGCGGTTGGGCGGTCTCCTGCGTCCGGATCATGTCCGAGGCGTAGATGCCGTCGTAGCCGTTGCCGGCGAGCGCGTCCCGGATCGCCTGGGCCTGCGCGAGGCCGACCGGGTCGGACAAATGAGGACCCGGAACCTTGGTGTCGATCACCCCGTCGGCGTTCGCCTGCGATTCGGCGTGCCGGACGAATGTCACCGTGATGCTGGTGGCGGCCAGTGCCGACACCGCAAACACCAACGCCGCCGTCAGGACGGCCAGGAACGTAGTAGCTATAGCTAACGCTGAACGATGCATACCCCGCATCTAGGAAACCGTAAGCAAATTCTCGAGCAGCGGTTGCGCTTTCGGTGAATTTGCCGGCCCAGCTACCGAAATCGGCTGCCCGTCAGGCCGGATCGCAGATGACGATCGGGATCTTGCGGCTGGTGTAGGAGCGGTAGTTCACGAAGTCGGGGTACATGGCGTCGAGCTTGGGCCAGTAGAGGTCGCGTTCGGCGTCGGTGGCGTCGCGCGCGGTCAACTCGGCGGTGCCCTTCTGGCTCTGGAACTTGACCCGCGGGTCGGCCTTGAGATTGAGGTACCACATCGGGTTGGTGGCCCGGCCGCCCTGGGAGGCCACCAGCACGATGCGGCTGCCCTCCTGCAGGAACAGCAGCGGGCTGTCCCGCGGCTCGCCGGACTTGCGGCCGGTGGTGGTCAGGATGCCGACCTCGGCCCCGCGCAGGAACTTATTGCCGAGCTTGCCGCTGGACGCCTTGAACAACCACGTCTGTGCCTTCGACATCCACTTGATCGCGGTGCCGGTCGATTTCGCGTTGAGCCGTTCGACCTGCTTGGGGCTCAGCGGACGGGGAGTGTCGGCCATGACGGGAACCTATCTGTCGCGCCGGGTCTCGTGCTCGCGGAACTGCGCCGCTCGCCGAACCCGGCTCATCTGTCGCGCCGGGTCTCGT
>JAKIXW010000414.1:1771-2070 GCA_022708865.1 Acidobacteriota bacterium | reverse complement strand
GCCGCCGTCGGCGCGGATCTCGGCCACCAGGTCGTCGAGCGCGGCCCCGTTGCGGGCCAGGGCGAACACCGTGGCCCCGCGGGCGGCCACCGCCATGGCCGCGGCCCGGCCGATGCCGCTGGAGGCGCCGGTGATGATCACGTGCCGGCCGGCCAGCGGATGTGCGGCGCCGCGGCGCGCGCGGTCGGGATCCAGGTGCTCGGCCCAGTACCGCCACAACACGGGCGCATACGACGCGAAGTCCGGGACGCTGATCCCGGTGCCGCGCAGAGCTTCTTCGGTGTTCTCGGCGGTGAATT
>JAKIXW010000414.1:0-1703 GCA_022708865.1 Acidobacteriota bacterium | reverse complement strand
GAGCTGGGTCACCGCCATGTTGCGCCAGATCCGGGCGCGGCCCTGCAGGCCCAGGAACGGTGTGGCGACCGCGCGCGGCAGTACGGCGCGCACCGGCGGGAGCCCGGCGGCCGGTGCGATGGCGCGGTAGATGCCCCGCAGGGCGATCTTGCGCGGCGCGGTCAGGTGGAAGGTCTGCCCGTCGCGATCCGGGACGTGGATGAGCGCCACTACGGCGTTCACCACATAGTCCACCGGCACGATGTTGGTGCGGCCGACGTCCGGCAGGGCGATGGGGGTCAGGCGGGGCAGCCGGGCCAGCGCGGCCAGGAGGCCGAAGAAGTAGTACGGGCCGTCGATCTTGTCCATCTCGCCGGTGCGCGAATCGCCGACCACCACAGCCGGCCGATAGATGCGGTGGCGCAGGCCCGCGGCGTCGCGGACCAGCTGCTCGGCCTCGAACTTGGTCTGGTGGTACGGCGTGGGAAGTTCCTGGGAGACATCGAAATCGGCCTCGGTGTAGGTGCCGGGGAAGGCGCCGGCCACCGCGATCGACGAGATGTGGTGCAGGGTGGCGTCCAGCTTGTTGGCCAGGCCGATCACGGCGCGGGTGCCGTCGACGTTGGCGGCGCGCTGTTCGGCCTCGCCGGCGGTCAGGTCGTAGATGGCGGCGGCGTGCACCACATGGTCGATGCCGCCCACCTCGGCGAGGTCGGCGAACTGTTCGTCGCCGAGGCCGAGCTGCGGGGCGGTCAGGTCGCCGACCAGGGGCAGGGCCCGCTCGCCCCAGTCGGCGGCCAGTCGTTCGAATCGTCCGGCCGAACCGCGTCGCACCAGCACCCACACGGTGGCGTTCGGGTCGCGTTGCAGCAGTGCGGTGACGAGTCGCCGTCCGATGAACCCGGTACCGCCGGTAACGAGATAGTTCATGGCGTCATCGTGGACCTCGTCGGGAGGGTTGTCAATAAAACTTGACACTCATGGGGTGCGCGGGCCCAGGAAACCCTCCTGGGTCACCGTGGCGACCAGCGTTCCGTCGCGCTGGTAGATGCCCCCGATGCCCAGCCCGACGCCGCCGGACACACTCGGCGAACGCTGGTCGTAGCGCAGCCAGTCGGAGAAGTCGACCGGCCGGTGGAACCAGATGGCGTGATCCAGCGACGCCATGGCCGCCATCGACTGCCACGTCTTGCCGACGGCCACCTGAACGGGGTCCAGGACGGTCCAGTCGCTGATGTAGGCCAGCATGCACGCCGCGGTCACCGGATCGTCGAGCAATTGCTGCGGCAGCTCCCCGGTCAGGCGGATCCACAAGCGGCACAGGGCATCCGGTGTCCCGGCGGGCCGGGCGGTGTCGATGGCGATGCGTGGCGGGGGATCGACGTAGCGCAGCTCGACGATGCCGAGCCGCACCGGGCCGAGGTAGTCGAGGATGCCGCGGCCCAGATGGGCGCGTAGCTGATCGGGCAGCGACGGCAGCTCCTCGGGTTCCGGTGCCGGCGACATCACCTGCTGGTAGTCGTCGCCGTCGATGGGTTCCAGGAACGACACCAGTGCTTCCATGATCGGCCGGCCGTGCTGGCTCACCGTCACGCGCCGCGTCGAGAAGGTCCGGCCCTCGCGCAGGGTCGCGACCGCATAGTGCAGCGGGGCCGTCGGGTCGCCCGGCCGCAGGAAGGCCACGTGCAGGCTGTGCAGCCGCCGGGCCGTCACCGTGCGCGCCG
>JAKIXW010000413.1 GCA_022708865.1 Acidobacteriota bacterium | reverse complement strand
CCACACGTAAGCGGGACGCACCCCGACCATGCGGGACCGCACCGCCTCGCCCGGTTTCGGCTTCTCGAACCGGCCGAGCCTGCGCCAGGACTCCGCGACCTTCGGCGTGAACGACGCGAACCTGCCCGTGACCGGAGCGAGGATCATGTACCCCGACTGACCCTTCTCAACTTGCCGGCCGAGCGTCTGCCACTGCTTGAACCCCGCCACATATGTCGGCTCCGGCTCTGGCACCCTGCCCGCCTCGAACGCCGCCTGATGCTGCACGAAGATCAGCAGCGTGTTGTTGAACGAGCGAGCACGAAACCTGGCCGCGAACTCCAACGCCTGCTTCCAGTCCTCACCCGACACCAACGACTCCACCGCGCCAGTGAGCTGTTCATGCAAAGCGTCGAGCTTCGCATCCCGCGCCGCCCGCGCCTCCTCCGTGATTGCCATCGTCGTCCTCCCTTCCGCGGGCATCCGCACACGGCGGGTGACCTCTGCGACCAGAAGGTGCGCGAAGGAGGACAGGAACGCAATCGAGACGGACGACGGACAGAAGAGTGAGCGACCGTCAGGTGCATCACTGAACCCGACGTGGTCAGCCCAGCTCTACCTCAGAAATCGGGAGCCGGGTGATCCAAGCAGCGGATCATGGTCATTTCGCCCGGGACCTTGCGCACTTACTCCGGAGAGGTATCCCTTGGCGTGGTGAGGCTGATCCGTCGATACTCACTCGGAGAGAGACCGACATTACGACGGAACTGGCGTCCAGCGAAATCAGGATCACCCCAGCCGACTTCTGCAGCTATGACCGCGATCGGTGCGTCGGTTGTTCGCAACAGTTCGACCATTCGCTGCACTCGGAGCATCGTTAGGTAGGCGATTGGGGACTTCCCGAATGCTTCAACGAATATCCGCCGAAGCTGTGAGGAAGACAGGTGTGCAGCTTGCGCTAAGTCCGCGAGAGTCCATCGGCGGTCAAGTTGTTCACGGAGTCGTTCGGCGGAGTCCCGTGCTTCGACGCGTAGCGCGCGGAACTGCCGGCGGCGAGGTGCAGTCGGCATTGCGGCGCTTCGTTGAGTTGAGCTCGTGCGTTCGTCTGATGTCGTCAGCATCGGGACGACGACATCAAGGACGGCGAAGAGACAGGCTTGTGCGCGATAGAAGCGCTCAGGCGTCAGGCCGTTGGCGCTCAACGAGGCGAGTTCGTCGAGCCAAGGCATAAGTAGACCGGCACGCTCCTCGCCGACACGAACGATCTGTGCGGGTTCCGCGTAGTGAGCATCCACGAAATCGCTGGCGTCATGGCGAGTGTGGAACCGTGCCGCGTACTGCCAGTACACCTGATCGATCACATAGTCGCGATCCAGATACAACGTTGTCGTCGTGATCCAGCCCTCGGGCTCGGCGCCGCACAGTGTGTTCGCCGCGAGCACGACCACATCGCCGACGTTGATGTGCCGGCACCCAAACTCACTGAATAGTCGGGCGCTGCCTGCTCGCACCACGATGATCTTCACACAGTCGAACGCGACAGGATCAACTGGGATGTGGTGAGACTGAGTTCGTGCGGCCAGTGGCGAGTACTCTTCCTTGTCGGATGTGCGGGCAGAGCCCATCGCTTGGCTTCGAGGTTTGATTTTCTCGAAGCCAAACGATGGCGCTGTTGCCGAAGACAAGGAACTGAACCTCAATGAGCGTCTAGTTGATGTGTCCTTTCAACTGCGCGCATTCGCCCTGCCCACAAGGCGACTACTGCTAACACTGGCGGGACGATTCCAGCGATCACGAAGATCATCGGGATAGGTACCAGCATCGAGAGCGGACCCGCGATGGCGATGGAAACAGGCATGAACGCGATCGAGACAAAGAAGTCGAGACTTGCGACTCTGCCGATCATTTCGAGTGGAACAAGCCGTTGCAGCAGTGTTCCCCAAATGACGACACCGGCGCCAGTGGTTGCACCGACGAGGAACAGCGCGGCGAGCATCACGATGAGGTTGTCGGCGGCGCCAATCACCACGAGCGGAAGCGTCCCTCCGCCCCAGCAAAGGATCATGAACGTCAGGTATCGGCGGGGAAGCTTCAAGGAGGACACGA
>JAKIXW010000412.1 GCA_022708865.1 Acidobacteriota bacterium | reverse complement strand
CACGCCGGTCGCCTGCATGAACAGGTGCACCGTGGGCGGCAGGTGCACGCTCTCGGAGGTGATGACGGTGTAGTCCTCGATGTTGAAGGTGAACGGGAAGTTGTCCCCGCGCCAGCCTTCCACGTCGAGCGGATTGTGTTGGTAGAAAAGCGAAGTCGGGCCGCCCTCGTGGATCAGCCGGACTTCATATTCGGTCCTGCCGTCATCGTCGATGGGAGCCGGTTCCGGGATGGTCACCTGCGCGGGATCGAACGGGAAGTGCCGGCCCAGGATGCCCGCCGGGGGGACCCGGAAGTCGTCGGTGGCCTGGATCATGAGCAGAGTGGATTCTTCCGACGGGATCTGCCGCCAGGTGCAGGCCTTCGGGAGGTAGACCCAGTCACCGGTGCGATAGTCCAGTGGCCCGAACTCCGTCTCCAATCGGCCCGCACCCTGATGCACGAAGAAGAGCAGATCGCCGTCGACGTAGCGGACGAAGAACGGCATCTCTTCGCTGCGCCGGGACAGCAGCACCAGGCAGTCCGCGTTGGAGAACATCAGCAGCGGGCCGCCCTGCGGGTCGGTCTGGTCACTGGGCTCGAGTTCGGAGCTCAGTACGTCGGTGGGGCGCAGGGGGCCGACGCTGCGGTAGGCGGTGGGGTCGTTGCGCCGGTACATGTTCGCGGTGCGCCCGACGAACCCGCCGCGACCGAGTTCGTCGTCCTTGAGCCCGTCCAGATCGGCGTGGACACGCTTGGGCGTCTTGCCCTTACGCAGGTGGACGAAGGATTCCATCGCATGCTCCTCGGTGAACTAAAAGTAAAATTGACTTTAGTTTTATCCGGGGCCAGAGGTCAATCCCCTGGAGTCGGTCACCGTCATCCCTCGAAGACGCCCCAAGGCATACCACACGGTTTGGTATGGAAACAAGAATTCGGCGATTCAGGGCCGAACCATGAACTCCAGGAACCGCTCCCGTTGCCGATCGGTGAGCGGGTTCGGTTTCGAGCCGGCGGTCTGGAGAAAGCCGATTCCGGCGGCAAACGTTGTGTGGGAACGTAATTCGGCATCCTCGGCGCTGAATCCGAGGTCGGTGAACGCCTGGCGGACCATGCGGATCACCCGGCGGTCGGCGGCGTCGACGCCTTTTGCCACCGTCTCGTCGGTGCGGGCCCATTCCCGCATCGCCCGTTCGATCCGCCAGTGCCGGGGTGCGACCAGATGGCCGACCATCCTGGAGAGCCGTTCGCGCGGCGGCAGATCGGCGATCTCCCGAAACACCGCGAGTTCGTCGCCGCGCTGTTCGGCCCAGGCGTCGATCAGGGCGGCACGGTATCCGGCGATATCGGAGAAGTGCCAGTAGAAGCTGCCTTTGGTGACGCCGAGTCGCTGGCACAGCCGGTCCACCTTGACCGCCGACAGGCCATCCTCGGCGAGGATCGAGTACCCGGCCTGGATCCAGTCGTCGACCGACAACCGGCTGCCGGCGGATTCGCGTGTCGCCATGCCACGCAGCCTAGGTCAGGCTCGCACCCACCCGCCGGACCATCTCGATGGCGTCGTCGCGCATCGCGGCGCGTTCGTCCGGTGTCCAGCGAGTGGTGGGCTCGGCAATCAAGGTCTCGGCGACGTGGTAGCCGAGCATGCCGAACACGTATTCCAGGTAGGGCCGCTGGAAGTCCACCAGTTCGGGGTGTCGACCGTCATAGGCGCTGCTACGGGTCAGGATGAGCTGCAGGGGTTTGCCCTCGCCCAGGGTGCCGACATGAACACCGTCGGCCGTGACGGTGAAGCTGGCCAGCGGCTGCACGATGATGTCGATCCACGCCTTGAGCGCATGCGGGACGTGCCAGTTCCACATCGGTGACGACAGCACGACGCGGTCGAATCCACGGACCCGTTCGATCTCGGCAAGGACCCGCTGCCAGATCTGGCCCTGCGCCTCGGTCACCTGTTCGCCGAACAACGGTGCGAACTTGGCGATCGCGGCGTCGCGGCCGAACCGCAGCATGTCGTCATCCCAGACGCAGAGCCGCTCCACGGTGCCGAACACTCCAGGTGCGGCGTCGAGGTAGGCCGCCGCCATGGCCGAGGACAGCGACTGCTCGCCC
>JAKIXW010000411.1 GCA_022708865.1 Acidobacteriota bacterium | reverse complement strand
GCCAAGGGCAACGTCATCGCCTGGCTCTATTCGCAGCGCCGCTTCGAAGTGGCCGGCGACCAGATCGCCGACACGATGAAGCTGGCAATCGTCTCGATCGAGGACAAACGGTTTGCCGAGCACAACGGCGTCGACTGGAAGGGCACCCTGACGGGCCTGACCGGCTACATGTCCGGGGACGACGACACCCGCGGTGGTTCGACCATCGAGCAGCAGTACGTCAAGAACTACCAACTGCTGGTGATCTCGCAGACCGACGCCGAGAAGCGCGCCGCCGTCGCGACCACCCCCGCGCGCAAGCTCCGGGAGATCCGGATGGCGCTGACGCTCGACAAGACCTTCACCAAGCCGGAGATCCTGACGCGGTATCTGAACCTGGTCTCCTTCGGCAACGGCGCCTTCGGCATCCAGGACGCCGCGCAAACCTACTTCGGCGTCGACGCCTCGCAGCTGAACTGGCAGCAGGCGGCGCTGCTGGCCGGCCTGGTCCAGTCGACCAGCATGCTCGATCCCTACACCAACCCCGACGGCGCGCTGGCGCGGCGAAACCTGGTGTTGGACACGATGATCGACAACATCCCGGAGCACGCCGACGAGCTTCGGGCCGCCAAGGAGCAGCCGCTGGGCATCCTGGCGCAGCCCAACGAGTTGCCGCGGGGCTGCATCGCCGCCGGCGACCGCGCGTTCTTCTGCGACTACGTCCAGGAGTACCTAGCGCGCGCCGGCATCAGCAAGGACCAGCTCTCCAAGGGCGGCTACCTGGTGCGCACCACCCTGGATCCCGACATCCAGGCACCGGTCAAGGCCGCCGTCGACAGCAACGCGGCGCCCGACATCCAGGGCATCGCGAGCGTGATGAGCGTGATCCGGCCGGGACGGGAGTCGCATCCGGTGCTGGCGATGGTCAGCAACCGGACCTACGGCCTGAACAGCGACGCCGGCGAGACGATGCAGCCGCAGCCGTTCTCGCTCGTCGGCGACGGCGCCGGATCGATCTTCAAGATCTTCACCACGGCCGCCGCCCTCGAGATGGGAATGGGCATCAACGCCCAGCTCGACGTGCCGAACCGGTTCGAGGCCAAGGGGCTGGGCAGTGGCGGCGCCAAGGGCTGCCCGCGGGACACCTGGTGCGTGCAGAACTACAACGGTTCCGCCTACCGCTCGCCGATGAGTGTCACCGACGCCCTGGCGACCTCACCGAACACCGCGTTCGCCAAGCTGATCTCG
Source organism: Acidobacteriota bacterium (assembly GCA_022708865.1). Taxonomy (GTDB): domain Bacteria; phylum Actinomycetota; class Actinomycetes; order Mycobacteriales; family Mycobacteriaceae; genus Mycobacterium. Next base: position 869 of record JAKIXW010000411.1, on the reverse strand, counting down.
CAGATCGGGGTGCAGCGCACCGTCGACATGGCGGTCAAGCTCGGTCTGCGGTCCTACGCCGAGCCGGGCACCGCGCGGTCCTACGATCCCGACAACAACGAGAGCCTGGCCGAATTCGTCAAACGGCAGAACCTCGGCTCGTTCACCCTGGGCCCCATCCAGGTGAACGCACTGGAACTGGCCAACGTCGCCGCCACGCTGTCCTCCGGTGGAGTCTGGTGCCCGCCCAACCCGATCGACAAGGTCTTCGACCGGCACGGCAACGAGGTGTCGGTGACCACGCAGACCTGCGAGCAGGTGGTGCCCGACGGGCTGGCCAACACGATGGCCAACGCCATGAGTCACGACGACCAGGGCAACGGCACCGCGGCCGGGTCCGCCAATTCGGTGGGCTGGAACCTGCCGATGGCGGGCAAGACGGGAACCACCGAGGCGCACCGGTCGGCCGGCTTCATCGGCTTCACCAACACCCTGGCCGGCGCCTCCTACGTCTACGACGACTCCACCGACCCGGGCGAGCTGTGCGCCTTCCCGTTGCGCCAGTGCTACGACGGCAACCTGACCGGCGGCAGTGAGCCGGCGGCCACCTGGTTCGCCGCGATGAACCCCATCGCCAACAACTTCGGCGAGGTGAAACTGCCGCCCACCGATCCCCGCTATGTCGACGGGGGCCCGAACTCGCGGGTGCCCTCGGTCGCCGGTCTGACCCAGGACGAAGCGCGGCAGCGGTTGAAGGACTCCGGGTTCCAGGTCTCCGACAACATCAGCTACATCAACAGCGCGTCGTCGTACGGCAGCATCCTGGGCACGTCGCCCACCGGACAGACCATCCCGGGCGTGATCGTGACCATCCTGGCCAGCAACGGGGT
>JAKIXW010000410.1 GCA_022708865.1 Acidobacteriota bacterium | reverse complement strand
CCGTCACCGATTCCTACTTCTCCTGCGTCGGCGAGCGGATGGCCGTCGGCCAGGTGGCCGTCGCACCGGTCTACGCCTACGAGTTCGCCGACCCGCGGCCGCCGACGCCGGACGCGCTGCAGCATCTGCCGTTCGAGCTGGGCGCCAGTCACGGACTCGACCTGCGCTACCTGTTCGACATCGGCGGCGCTCCGGCCCTGACACCAGCCCAGCAGCGGTTGAGCGACCAGATGATCGACTACTGGACCTCGTTCGTCAGCGCCGGCACCCCGCACGCCCCCGGTGCGCCGGACTGGCCGGCGCTACGCGGCGCCGACGGCCCCCGGATGTCCTTCGGTGCCGACGGGCCCCGGGTGGGCACGACCTTCGCCCGGGACCATCAGTGCGCGTTCTGGGCCGTTCCCTGAGTCAGGCCGGCGTCACCCAGGTGGTGATGTCGGCGTGCACGACTTCCTTGCCGCCGCGGTCGGTGATGCTGACCGGAACGGCGAGTTCGACGCCCTCGGTGATGGCCGCGAAATCGGGCACGTCGATCCGGGCCGTGGCCCGCAGTGACGTTGTCGCCTTGTCCAGGTAGTTCACCGTCATCGCCTTCGGGATCCAGCGGTGGGTCGTCGGCACGGTCGCCTCCATCAACATCCCCATCGCGACCTCGGCCGCGTTGCACGAGGCGATCGCGTGCACCGTGCGCAGGTGGTTGTGCACGAAGAACCAGTTGGGCACCGAGACCTGCGCGAAACCGGGTTCCATCCGCTCGATGTGCGGCAGCACCGAGGCGAAATACGGCACCCGGGCCATCGCCGCCGCCGAGAACAACCGGCTGCCGCCCGGGCGGTGACCGATCCGCTGCCAGATCCGGTAGGTGGGGCTCGAGTCAGAATTCGCGGACATCCCACGGACCTTACTCCGGAGTAAGTTCAACGGGTCGCGGCGGCCGTCCCGAGATCGGCAAAATGGCGTCGTCTGGTCGCGTTTTTCCACCCGAACGCACGTTTCGGCGGGGGTTGGCGGGGATTTGGAGCGGGCGCTGATCTAGGGCATACTGTTCGGGTTGCCTCGAGCCGGGTTCGCCTGGTGAGGCACTACCGCGCCCAACCGGGTGCATCCGGTCCCACTTTCGATTGCGACCCTTCTCGGGGCGCGCGGGGGACTGCGTGAGGGTGCGACACACCCGACCGCGGGGGCCGGTGACCTTGAGACAGGTAAACAGCGGCGGCATACGAGCGCGAATGCGCCGGTAAGAGCCGGGCCCGGAGACGGGCTCGGTGTAACAGTGAGGTAGGAGAAGCGTGGCGGGACAAAAGATCCGCATCAGGCTGAAGGCCTACGACCACGAGGCGATCGACGCCTCGGCCCGGAAGATCGTCGAGACGGTCACCCGAACCGGCGCCAGTGTGGTCGGCCCGGTGCCGCTGCCGACCGAGAAGAACGTCTATTGCGTCATCCGGTCCCCGCACAAGTACAAGGACTCGCGGGAGCACTTCGAGATGCGTACGCACAAGCGTCTGATCGACATTCTCGACCCGACCCCGAAGACCGTTGACGCCCTGATGCGCATCGATCTGCCGGCCAGCGTCGACGTGAACATCCAGTAGGAGAACCAGAACTCATGGCACGCAAGGGAATTCTGGGCACCAAGCTGGGTATGACCCAGGTGTTCGACGAGAACAACAAGGTTGTTCCCGTCACGGTCGTCAAGGCCGGGCCCAACGTTGTGACGCGCATCCGCACCACGGAGCGCGACGGCTATGCCGCCGTCCAGCTCGCCTACGGCGAGATCAGCCCGCGCAAGGTGACCAAGCCGGTCACCGGGCAGTACACCGCCGCCGGGGTCAACCCGCGCCGGCATCTGGCCGAACTGCGCCTCGACGACGAGTCGGCGGCCGCGGAGTACGAGGTCGGCCAGGAGCTGACCGCCGAGATCTTCGCCGACGGCAGCTACGTCGACGTCACCGGCACCTCCAAGGGCAAGGGCTTCGCGGGCACCATGAAGCGGCACGGCTTCCGCGGCCAGGGGGCCTCGCACGGCGCCCAGGCAGTGCACCGTCGCCCCGGCTCCATCGGTGGCTGCGCCACCCCGGGCCGTGTCTTCAAGG
>JAKIXW010000040.1 GCA_022708865.1 Acidobacteriota bacterium | reverse complement strand
GCACCAATCCGCCGCGCGTGCCCTCAATCGGGGCGTTCATCTGGTCGCACACACTGCGTTGGAAACCTATTCGGTCCTTACGCGGCTGCCACCACCGCATCGCGTGGCAGCAGCGGTCGTTCAGGCGTATTTGGCCGACGTCACTTCCACCGACTACCTCACGCTGGACGCCCGACCGCATCGTGAGCTGATCAACCTCCTCGCTACACACAACGTCACCGGCGGCGCAGCCTACGACGCGCTGGTCGGATCGACCGCGAAGGCTGCTGGAGCGACACTCTTGACCCGCGACCTGCGAGCAGTCAGAACCTACGATCTGCTTCAAGTGGAATACGAACTGGTGACATGACAAATTCGCGTTGCCAACGATTCTTACGATCGTCGCCGAAGCACCGTCCCCGCGGCTGATAGCGCTGAGCGGACCAGCAGGCGGACCAGCGACGCCACCAAATTCAAATGCTCTGCCCGAAAACACCTCTGCCCAGTGGGTTTTGAATGCGGTGGGGGTCGACTGCGAGTCTATGACGGCCAGGCCGTGAGCGCGGCACGGGCGAAGTCGACCGCGATTTCGGCGTAGTGGTCCCGGGCTGCGGCATGGTCGGGGGAACCCCACGCGCCGGCCGAGGCCAATCGCTGCGCAAGCGTATGGAGATCGGCGCAGCCGAGTCCCGCCATCGCCTCGTCGATGATCCGCCAGGTTTCGTCGTTGTCGCGTCCCGCGCCGGCGACGGTAGCTCACCGGGCGTGGTTGCTGTCAGGATGGCTGGGTGGACAACCTGGAGCTGGCGGAGATCTCCGACGTCACCGATGCGCTGGGCCTGTGGCGGCGGCTGGTGTCGGGTGCGCACAGTCGTCCACTGCCGTCGGCTGTCGCGGTCGATGCTTTCCGACGAGTCCACCGCGGGGGCGCGTCGGGCGCCTTCGACTCCGCCCTGCTGCTGTGCACCGACTGGCGCTGGCGCCGGGTCAGCGCGCAGGTGCTTGCCGGCATCGCGGAGTCAGGCATCCTCGACGATGATGACCAAGATCGACTCGCCGATACGCTGCTCTGGCAGGAACGGGTGCACTACCGGCACCCGATTTGGTGGATCGGCACCAGCTTCGTCGAATACCATCTCGGTGCTCCACAAGCGGGCCGCAGGATCCGCCTCGACCCCGACACTCTCGCGACGGCGGACCGCAGTGTGTGGCCGCCGCTGCGGACCTGGGCTGCTGGCCACGTTCTGCGTCGAAGCCGAGCTGCAGCCGACGATGTCCTCCAACACGCACGGTCGCTGCCGGCCCGCGACGCGGCAGCCGTCGTGACCGGAGCCGTCCGCGTAGCCGACGCCCTTGACGACGATCAGGCGCGAACCGTGCTGACTGCGGCGTTGGACTGGGGACATAAAGCACCCCGCAAAGCAGCCCTGGAACGGCTGCTTGCATGCGGCGACGATGAACTGGTTCAGGCGCTGGCCGCAGACGATCCAGACGCCTCGATCCGCCAGTGGGCATCCGAACAACTCGCCAACAAAGCCACCCAGAGCGGCCTATTCGACTGACGCACCATGTATCCCGTCGACCGACACGACCGCCGCCCGCGGTGCCGCGGTGCACCGGGCCGACCGGTGAACGCGCCGACTGGTGGTGGTACACACCGTTCCAACCGCGGCCATCGACCAACAACTGATCCGCCGGTCGTTCAACTCGCCGGCACTCCGTTCACCGCGACGATCGCATCGACGACGGCCTTCGGATTGTCCAGCGCCACGAACGTTCGCGCGCCGGGCACGTCGGTGAAGGTGGCGTCGGGGAACAGTCCGGCCAAGCGGCGGCCGAGGCCCGGGGTGAAGCAGCGGTCTGCGGTGCCCCAGGCCAGACGGACGGGTTTGGTGAATCGGCCCAATCGGGGTGCCACGGCGGTGAGGTCGGTTCCGCCGATGCTGCGGGCCAGCGCGGCGAAGTCGCCGGCGATGCGGGGGTCAGTACTGGCCGGCTGGAGCCAGGACGCCGTGAGGGCTGGGTCCAGACTGTTCGCCAGCAGCCCGTAACCGACCGGTGAATGGCGTAAAGCCTTCGGCGCCATCGTCTTTCCCAGCACGCGCACCACGGAGCCGGTGCGCATCAGCGCGAAGACGGCATTGAACGGGAAGGGCGGGAACTTGTCGAACGCGTCGCAGTTGGTGAGCACCAGCCGGCCGATCCGGCCGGGGTGCGCGTCGATCAGGAACTGACAGATGCCGCCGCCGGTGTCGTTGCCGACGAGTGTGACGTCGTCGAGGTCCAGTGCCGCGAGGAATTCGTCGATCAGAACGGCGACGCCCTGGGGAGACAGAATGGCGCGGTCGTCGACCGGGATGCGGTGCGCGCCCAGCGGCAGGTTGGGTAGGACACACCGGAATCCCTGGGCGGCAAGGGAGTCCGCGACATCCGACCACAGCCGGGAGTCGACGAGCGCGCCGTGCACGAAGACCACCGGTGGGTGGGCGGAATCGGCCGGTCCGGACTCGCGGTAGTCGATCGTCGCGCCTGGCAGTGCGATCTGCGGCATGTCGGATATCCTCTCGGGAGACCATTTACAAACACTCGGTATGAAAGTTACGTACACGCTGCATGAAAGTCAACACTCCGGCTCGGCGCACCCAGGCCGAACGCACCGCGGCGACCCGCACCGTGCTGCTGTCCGCTGCCCGGAAGTTGTTCGCGGACAAGGGTTTCAGCGAGATCTCCACCCAGCAGATCGTGGCCGAGGCGGGCGTGACCCGCGGCGCGCTCTACCACCAGTTCGCCGACAAGGCGGACCTATTCGCCGCGGTCTACGAGCAGGTCGAGGAGGAGTTGGCGGCCGACGTCGTCACCGCCATCGCCGCCGAGAATCCCGCCGGAACGCTGGCGGCGATGCAGCTCGGGGCCCGGCTGTTCCTGGACCACTGCTCGGCGCCCGGCGTCGCGCAGATCGTGCTGATTGACGCGCCCTCGGTGCTCGGCTGGGAACGCTGGCGGGAGGTCGGCATCCGCTACGGCCTCGGCATCATCGAGGGCATGCTCACCCAGGCCGTCGCCGAGGGAGTGATCCCGGCGCAGCCGCTGCGCGCCACCGCGCACGTGCTGTTGAGTGCACTCGACGAGGCGGCGCTCTACATCTCCCGGGCCGCCGACCCGGACACCGCGCGCCAGGAGATGTACGCCGTCAGCGGCCGGCTCATCGCCGGGCTGGCGTGACGGTCGACGGATTTCGGAACCATTATGACTAGACGGACTAGTCCGTAAAGTTCGAATCCACTAGTGTGGGCGTATGAAGACGACCACCAGCACCGAGGCCAAAGCCCGCTTGAATGCGCTCCTCGCCGAGGTGGCTGCCACCGGCGAACCGGTGACGATCACCAGCCACGGTAGGCCGGTTGCGATCCTTTCCCCGGTGACCCCGGTTCCGCGACGGTTCGGTCACCTCGCCGGAAAAATCGCCATTCCCGACGACTTCGACGCTCCGCTCGATCCGGCCGATGCCGCATTGTGGGAGGGCGAGTGACCTCGGGCGGGTCGGTGCTGCTGGACACCAACGCCCTCCTGTGGCTGGTGGTGGATCCCGACCGGATCGCGCCCCGGGTACGTGATCGCTTGGCGGCGGCGTCGACGGCGTTGCTCGTGTCGGCGGTGTCGGCGTGGGAAGTAGCGATCAAGACACGTGCGGGCAGATTCCCCGGCGGCGAGGCAATCGTGTCGGGCTGGGAGGAGATTCTGGCGGACCTTCGCGCGGAGTGCATTGACGTCACCGCAGCGGATGCGATCATGGCCGGCGGCCTTGCCTGGCCGCATCGCGATCCGTTCGACCGAATGCTGGTGGTGCAAGCCGCCCGTCGGGGCTGCACGCTCGCGACCAGTGACGCTGTGGTCCTTGCCGGCGCGATGTCGCCCACATTGGACACCCGGCGGTGACCCGGTTCGTCAGATGAGCGCCTTGCCGCGCCGCACCCGGCTGCGGATGTTGTAGAGCAGCAGAAAGCTGCCGCCCTGCCGAATGAATTGCGGCAGAAAGCGATTCACCAGGGCGACGAACAGGAAGAGCCATTCGAACAGCCGCTGCCGGGCCGGTGACCACGTCACTCCGAGCGCGTCGCGGAAGACCGGCGCCAGGAATCCCGCGGTCAGGAACTTCAGCAGCATCCGGTGGCCCGGCCGCAGCATCGGGGTGATCATCTTCAGGTTGATCAGGTCGGTGAGATAGTCGCGCACGGTGTCGTCCATCGCCACCCGTGCGCAAGCGGTGTTCCAGTAATCGTCGAACGCCGCCCGGGTCGGCGGCCACTGGTCCTCGGTGACCTGCAGCGTGGTGCCCAGGGTGAATCCCGAACGGTAGAACTCCTCGGCGTGTTCGGGGCCGAGTTCGCCGCGCAGGAGTTGATAGGTGTCCTCGAGGCCCACGAAGAGGCAGGCGGCCACCCACATCTGGAGATCGCGATCGAAGGCGTTGTACTTCACCGGACTCGCCGGCGTCGATCGGACCTGTCGGTGCGCACTGTCGACGGCGGCCCGGTAGGCGCCCTTGTCGTCGTCGGTGCCCAGGATGGCCACCGCCAGATAGCTGAACGTCGTGCGCGGCCGCTTCCACGGGTGCTGCAGCAGACTGCCGGAGGTCACGGTGCTCTCGGCGACGCCATGCCCGACGGGCGGTAACGACAGCTGCATCACCACGTTGGCCGCTCCGGCGGCGAACGACCAGAAGTCGATGGCGTCGGCGACGGTCGCGGGTCGGTCGTCCCAGCGCGAGGTGCGCCAGCCGATCTGGATCCGGGTGTCGGCGGTGGTCAGGGGCCTCGCGCCGGCGCTCACGTCATGCACACATTCGCGAACAACAGGACCGGCCACGACACGATGGACCCGAGGAAGGACACCACCAGGTCCAGGCCGTGCATGTTGCGCAGGTGATCGGTGTGGGTGAACGACCAGACGGCCCCGATGAGCAGATACGGAGCGCCCAGCATCAGGGCCAGCCCGATCAGTTCGGCGATGGTGAATTCATAGGCCAGGAGCTGGCGAACCTTGGTCGGCATCCCAGCTATGTCAATCGCGATTCTGCGACTCAGCGGCCATTTCGGACGGCGTTGGCGCCCAGGTAGGCCCCGTAGGCCACGGCGCCGCCCAGCGCTGCCCTGCGCGTCCGGCGGCTGAGCAGCCCAAGTCCGAGTGCGGTCTCGATCCCGCCGTTGGTGTAGACGTGGCGGCGGGTGTCGTTCGGGAACGCCGGTTTGGTCAGCGGCTCCCAGAGCTGCGGCCTGACCAGGTGCGTCAGCCCGGTGACGGCGACGGCGAGTGCGGCCACCCGGACCAGTCGGGATCCACGCGTTGTCTCAGCGGACATTGGAAGATGTTGCCTCTCAGTCGATCTGGTAATCCGACAGCGGGAATTCCGAAGCCTCGGCCAGCGCGTCGCGCAGCGACATCGGCCGCAGCAGCGTGGCCTCGCCGGCCGGGTTGAAATAATACGACCGGGCCGAGGCGCAGTTGCCGGCGTTGAACACCGTGTCGCCCAGCAGGTCCGTCATCCGGTCCCGGTATGCGGTGTTGGCGTCGTCGGTGATCTCGAACGTCGAGGCCCCGCGCCGGCGGACCTCGCCGAACAGCCGGTCCATGTGCCGCATCTGATACTCCATCGTGTTGAAGAAGTTCAGGCCGAGGAACGCGAACGGGCTGGCCAGGCTGAGGAAGTTCGGGAACCCCGGCATGCTGACGCCCTGATACGCCTGGAACCGGGTCTCCCGCCACCACTTGCCGAGGTTGCGGCCGTCGCGGCCGATGACCTCGATGGCGGGGAAATTGGCCTCCCACAGGTCGAATCCGGTGGCCAGTACCAGGGTGTCGATCGCTGTGGTGGTGCCGTCGTTGTTGACGATGCCATCGGCCGCGATGTGGTCGATGCCGTCGGTCTGCAGGTGCACATTCGGGCGGGTGAACGTGCGGTAGTAACTGTTCGAGAAGGTCGGCCGCTTACAGCCGAAGTCGTAGTCCGGGGTGAGCCGGTCGCGCAGTTCCTTGTCGCGGATCGAGACGAACCGGTGCATCTTCGACAGGTCCGCCGCCGAGATGTTGCCGCGGCCGCCGAACTTCTTGTAGTGCACGACCCCGATGTAGACCATGAACTCGTAGACCGCGTCGGTGACCGCGCGGAACGCGCGCTGCGACGCCGGAATCCGCGTGAACAGCCGGCGCACCCCGGTGGCGAACGGCAGGTCGATCTTGGGTACCACCCAGATCGGGGTGCGCTGGTAGACGGTGAGGTCGCCGGCCTCCTTGGCCAGTTCCGGGATCAGCTGAACCGCGGTGGCTCCGGTGCCGATGACGGCGATGCGGTGCCCGGCCGGGTCGAAGTCGTCATCCCAATCGGTGGTGTGGATGACCTTGCCCTCGAAGTCGTGGATACCCGGGATGTCGGGGGTGTGCGGTTGGGACAGGAATCCGGTGGCCGTGATCAGGTACTGGGCACTCAGGGTGCTGCCGTCGGCGAGGCTGATCTGCCAGCGTTTGGTCTCCTCGTCCCAGCGGGCGCTCTCGACGGAGACGTTGAACCGCATGTGCCGGCGCACGTCGTACTTGTCGGCCACGTCATCGGCGTACTTCTTGATCTCCGGGCCGGGGGTGAACATCCGCGACCAGTTCGGATTCGGCTCGAAGAAGTACGAGTACGTGGTGGTGGGGACGTCGACAGCCAGGCCGGGATAGTGGTTGACGTGCCAGGTGCCACCCAGGTCGTCCTCGCGGTCGAGGATCACGAAGTTCTGGTAACCCAGTCGCTTCAGTTGGATCGCCGCGCCGATGCCGCCGAACCCGGCACCCACGATCACGACGTCGAATTGCTCCGCAGTCATGCGCTACACGATACCGGTGGTACCGGATGAACTGGAGGCCCGACTGGCCCCGATGCCGGGGACCAAGGTCGCCGAGTATTACCGCCGCTGGACCCGGACGGGAACCGGGCCAGCCGGTGCCGTCGTGAGTGTGGCCGTTGTGCTCGCCGAGCTTTACGACAGCATCCGCAGCGCCGCGTCGACGGCGAGCGCCGGCACGTCGAGCGTCTTGGAGCCCAGATCGTGCCGGGCGCCGGTGATCTCGACGATCTCCACCGGCCCGCCGAGCAACCGGGCGGCGGCACGCACTTCGTCGAGGGTGCCGAACGGGTCGGCGCTGCCGTGGGTGAACACGGTGGGCACGGTGATGTCCGGCAGGTGCTCGGTGCGGGCCCGCTCTGGCTTGCCCGGCGGGTGCAGGGGATAGGAGAACAGGGTCAGCACATCCACCGGGCTGCCATTGCCGACGGTGACCGAAGTCATTCGTCCGCCGTACGAATGCCCGCCGGCGATCACCGGACCGATTTTCTGGGCGTGTGCCCACGCGATGGCCTCGACGATGCCGGCCTGATCGGCCGTGGCGGACCCCGACGGCGGTCCCTTGGGACGGCGCCGGCGGTACGGCAGGTTGTAGCGGACCGCCAGCCAGCCGCGCCGGGCCCACTCGTCGCAGACGCGGATCAGCATCGGCGACTCCCGGCTACCGCCCGCCCCATGGGTCAGGACGACGATCCCGGCCGGATTTCCCTCGGGTTCATGCGCGATGCCCGCCAGGGCCTCAATCTCCATCGCGGCCGCCGGGCCGGAGTCGGAAGAGCGGGTTCACCGGTCCGTGCCCGTGCCCCAGCGGGTAGGCGTTGCGGATACATTCGGTGACCCACGACTTGGCGAATCCCACGGCATCGGGGACCGAAAAGCCATGTGCCAGAGCGGATGCGGTGGCCGCGGCCAGAGTGTCGCCGGCGCCGTGGTCGTGGCTGGTCTCGACCCGCGGGGCGTCGAACTCCAGAAAGTCGGTGCCGTTGAACAGCAGGTCGGGGCTGCGTTGCGACGAGCGCAGATGTCCGCCCTTGACCAGTACCCACTGCGGCCCGAGCGCATGCAACTCGCGCGCGGCAGCCCGCTGCGATTCGGTGTCGACGACATCGATGCCGACCAACAGTTTGACCTCGTGCAGGTTGGGCGTGACCAGCGTGGCCAACGGAAACAGGTCGTTGCGAACGGCATCGAGTGCCGACGGGTGCAGCAGCAGGTCGCCGTGCATGGACGCGCACACCGGGTCGACCACCAGCGGCACCGTGCCGTGCAGCCCCTGTGTCCGCCAGGTCTCGGCGACCGTCGCGATGATCTCCGATGACGCCAGCATGCCGGTCTTGGCGGCCTGGATGCCGATGTCCTCGGTCACCGCGGTGATCTGCCCGGCGATGACGTCCAGGGGAATCTCATGGAAACGCCTGACGCCGACCGAGTTCTGCACCGTCACCGCCACCACCGCCACGCAGCCGTGCACGCCGAGCATCGCGAAGGTCCGCAGGTCGGCCTGGATGCCAGCACCGCCCCCGGAATCGGACCCGGCGATTGTCATGGCCCGCAGCGGGGTCCGGCCCGGCTCGGCCAGAGGAAGGTACTTCACGGGCTCAAGGGTAGATAGACGCGGTTCCCGTGTTCGGCGAACTCGGCCGATTTCTCCGCCATCCCGGCCCGGATGGCCTCCCTGATGTCGCCGGTGATGCGCATGGAACAGAACTTCGGACCGCACATAGAGCAGAAGTGGGCGGTCTTGGCGGGCGCGGCGGGCAGCGTCTCGTCATGGAACTCGCGGGCGGTGTCGGGATCCAGCGAGAGGTTGAACTGATCCTCCCAGCGGAACTCGAAGCGGGCCCGCGACAGTGCGTCGTCGCGCAGCTGGGCACCCGGATGTCCCTTGGCCAGGTCGGCGGCATGCGCGGCGATCTTGTACGCGATCATCCCGTCCTTGACGTCCTTGCGGTTGGGCAGGCCCAGGTGTTCCTTGGGTGTCACGTAGCACAACATCGCCGTGCCGGCCTGCGCGATGATCGCCGCACCGATCGCCGAGGTGATGTGGTCGTAGGCCGGTGCGATGTCGGTGGCCAGCGGCCCCAGCGTGTAGAACGGGGCCTCGTCGCACCACTCCTCCTCGAGGCGGACGTTCTCGACGATCTTGTGCATCGGGACGTGTCCCGGTCCCTCGATCATCACCTGCACGCCGTGACCCTTCGCGATCGTCGTCAGTTCGCCGAGCGTCCGCAGTTCGGCGAACTGGGCCTCGTCGTTGGCGTCGGCAATGCTGCCGGGGCGCAGGCCGTCGCCGAGGGAGAAGGTGACGTCATAACGGGCCAGGATCTCGCAGAGTTCCTCGAAGTTGGTGTACAGGAAGGATTCCCGGTGGTGCGCCAGGCACCAGGCGGCCATGATCGATCCGCCCCGCGAGACGATTCCGGTGACCCGGTCGACGGTCAGCGGGATGTGACGCAGCAGCACCCCGGCGTGCACGGTCATGTAGTCGACGCCCTGCTCGCACTGCTCGATCACGGTGTCGCGGTAGCACTCCCACGTCAGCGCCGTCGGATCGCCGCCAACCTTCTCCAGCGCCTGATACAGCGGCACCGTCCCGACCGGCACCGGTGAGTTGCGCAGGATCCACTCCCGGGTTCGGTGGATGTCGCGGCCCGTCGACAGGTCCATGATGGTGTCGGCGCCCCACCGGGTGGCCCACACCATCTTGTCGACCTCTGTATCGATGGACCAAGAGGCCTGAGTCACCGCGGAGTTGCCGATGTTGGCATTGACCTTCACCGCGAACCGCTTGCCGATGATCATCGGCTCCGCCTCGGGATGGTTGTGGTTGGCGGGGATGACAGCGCGGCCGCGGGCGACCTCTTCGCGCACCAATCCCGTTGGTACACATTCACGTTCGGCGATAAACATCATCTCAGCGGTGATCTCGCCGGCGCGGGCCCGCTGCAGCTGGGTGCCGCGGTCGCGGGTGACGGCACGCCGGGGCAGCCCGCCGGCCAGGTCGATGTTGGCGTGCGGGTCGGTGTACGGCCCGGAGGTGTCGTACAGGTCGAGGTGTTCGCCGTTGCTCAGATGCACCCGGCGGAATGGCACGCCGTTCCGGTAGACCTTGATGCTGCCGCGAATCGGGCCCATTGCATCGGACACGGAAATAGTCATCGCCATCACTCCCTACGCCGGCATTACCCGGACAGGTTCATACGGTCGACGGCCCCAGCCGTCCTCTCAGCACGCTCGGTGCGCGCTCCCGTGATTACGAGTCCCAACCTAGCCCACCGCCCCGGCGCGTGCCGAGGGCGTCGACGAATCTGCCCGGAGGTGTGTTGCGGGACGGGAATGCGAATTGCCTGATGCTTATTTGTATAGCTAACATAAGTTTCTTGCTGATAATGCTGACTGGATGACGAATGACGACTGATATCGACGCCGCCGAAGCCGCCACCGCCCGCCGCAGGGTCAAGATGGACCACGACCACCCGCGCTACAAGTGGGTGGTTCTGTCCAACACCACCCTGGGCATCCTGATGGCCAGCATCAACGCGTCGATCGTGTTGATCTCGCTGCCGGCGATCTTTCGCGGGATCGGACTGAACCCTCTGGAGCCGGCCAACGTTGGCTACCTGCTGTGGATGCTGATGGGCTACCTCGTCGTCACGGCGGTTCTGGTGGTCCCGTTCGGTCGCCTCGGCGACATGTTCGGCCGGGTGCGCATCTACAACCTGGGCTTCATCGTCTTCACCGTCGCCGCGATCGCGCTGTCGTTCGATCCGTTCGCCCTCGGCGGCGGCGCGGTGTGGCTGATCGCCTGGCGGGTGATCCAGGGCATCGGCGGCGCCATGCTGATGGCGTCCTCGTCGGCGATCCTGACCGACGCGTTCCCCGCCAACCAGCGCGGCATGGCGCTGGGCACCAACATGGTGTCGGCCGTCGCCGGTTCGTTCCTGGGCCTGCTCATCGGCGGCGTGCTGTCCGAGTGGCACTGGAAGGCCATCTTCTGGGTCGGGGTGCCCATCGGTGTGCTCGGGACGATCTGGAGCTACCGCTCGCTGCGCGAGCTCGGCGTGCGCACCGCGGGGCGGCTGGACTGGGCGGGCACTCTGACCTTCGGTCTGGGCCTGACGACCCTGCTGGTCGGCATCACCTACGGGATCCAGCCCTACGGCGATCACAGCACGGGCTGGACCAATCCCGCGGTGCTTGGTGCGATCGCCGGGGGCGTGGTGCTGCTGGTGGTGTTCTGCTTCATCGAATTGCGGGTGTCCCAGCCGATGGTCGACATCCGGTTGTTCAGGTCGAAGTCGTTCGGGATGGGCAACCTGGCCGGGCTGATGTCGTCCATGGGCCGCGGCGGCCTGCAGTTCATGCTGATCATCTGGCTGCAGGGCATCTGGTTGCCGCTACACGGTTACAGCTTCGAATCCACCCCGCTGTGGGCCGGCATCTATCTGCTGCCCGCCACGGTCGGCTTCCTGGTGGCCGGTCCGATCGCGGGCACACTGTCCGACCGGTACGGGGCCCGGCCGTTCACCGTCGGCGGGATGCTGCTGATGGCCGTGACCTTCGTGGCTCTGCTGATGATCCCGGTGAACTTCGACTACTGGATGTTCGCGGTGCTGGTTTTCCTCAACGGGCTGGGTGGCGGCATCTTCACCGCTCCGAACACCGCTGCCATCATGTCCAGCGTCCCGGCCGATCAGCGCGGCGCTGCCTCCGGCGTGCGCTCGACGTTCTTCAATGGCGGAAACTCGCTGTCGATCGGGATCTTCTTCTCATTGATGATCGTCGGCCTGGCCAACACCTTGCCCACGGCGATGAGCAACGGTCTTCAGGCACAAGGTGTTTCACCCGCGGTGGCGCATGAGGTGGCCAATCTGCCGCCGGTGGGCAGTCTGTTCGCGGCCTTCCTGGGCTACAACCCGATCGCCCAGCTGCTCGAACCCTCCGGGGCGCTGCATCAGCCCGGCGTCAACGCCGACGTGCTGACGGGGCAGACGTTCTTCCCCGAGCTCATCACCGGCCCCTTCCATTCGGGGTTGACGGTGGTGTTCGGCGCGGCGGCCGTGATGATGCTGATCGGTGCGGCGGCCTCACTGTTCAACCCGGGCCGGTACGGGACCGAACCGGGCGCCGACAACGCCGCCTAGGTTTCTCCCGCGAGCAGACGCAAAAGCCCCTGATTCCTGGTCATCAGAGGGCCTTTTGCGTCTGCTCGCGGTGGGAGGTGCGTCGGATTCAGTCCAACTCGATCAGCACCGGTGCGTGATCGCTGGGTGCCGTGTCGCCCTTCTTGGGCCGGCGCTCGTCCTTGACGATCTCGGCGCCGGTCACCCGCGCGGCCAGATCCGGTGAGCCCAGGATGAAGTCGATGCGCATCCCGCGCCGCTTCTGGAACGCCAACTGGGTGTAGTCCCAGTACGTGTAGACACCCGGCCCGGGCGTGAAAGACCGCACCACATCGACGAATCCGGCGTCGTCGAGCGCGCGGAACGCGGCGCGCTCCGGCTCCGACACATGCGTGCTGTTGGTGAAGCTGGCCATGTCCCAGACATCCTCGTCGGTGGGGGCGATGTTCCAGTCACCCACCAGTGCGATCGGCGCAGCCGGATCCGCTGCCAGCCAGCCCGCGGCCGTATCCCGCAGCGCTGCAAGCCAATCCAGCTTGTAGGCATAGTGCGGATCGCTCAGCGTGCGGCCGTTGGGCACGTACAGGCTCCACACCCGCGTCCCGTCGCAGGTCGCACCGAGCGCGCGGGCCTCCGCAGTGGGGCTGTCCTCGGGTTTGGCCGCCCAGGTTGGCTGACCGTCGAACCCGACCTCGACGTCCGCCAGGCCCACCCGGGACGCGATCGCCACGCCGTTCCACTGATTGAGCCCGACGTGGGCGACCTCGTAACCGAGTGCGGCGAACGGCATCGTCGGGAACTGGTCGTCGGTGCACTTGGTTTCCTGCATCGCCAGCACGTCGACGTCGGCGCGCTCGAGCCAGTCGACCACTCTGTCCACCCGCGTGCGAATCGAATTGACGTTCCAGGTGGCCAGGCGCATGGCCTAGATCGTAGGCGGCAGCAACTCGCCGGCTTCGACGTACCGGTGCCGGTGGTGCAGGTGGAACCCCAACGACGCGTAGAGCGAGTTCGCGGCGCCGTTGTCGGACAGCACCTGCACGTAGGCCCGCGCCGCCCCCTGCTCGGCACCCCAGGCGAGCAGTGCGGCGCACACCCGGCGCGCATGTCCCTGCCGGCGGAACTCCGGGGCGACCCGCACCGCCGCGATGCCGAGCCAGCGGGTTCCGTCGAGGGCCTGGGTGACCGCACCGCGACCGACCACGACACCGGGCTCCGACGCGAAGACCACCTCGCCGTCGACGACGGAGCACAGTACGTCCGCCGGGACGTCACGTTCGTAGACCGCCAACCAGTCGGCGTCGGGCGCCGCGGCGAGCGTGACCTCGCCGGCGGTGCCACCGGTCGGCACGTCGCCCACCAGCACGCGGGTCGGCTTCACCCCGGGCGTGCGGACGGCTAGCAGTCGCTCCGGCAACGCCAGCCACGGCGGCAGCCCACGGCTGCGGTACCAGTCGACGATCCCGGGCAGGGCGCGCAGGTCAGCCGAAACATCCAGTGGCACAGCCGAGTTGGCCCGACTCGTGACGCCGTGGCCGGCCCGTAGCAGCCAGCCGTCCACCCACTGCTGTTCCACCCCGGGCCAGGCCAGCGCGGCCGCCCGCTCCAACGCGCGGATCTCGGAGGTTCGCACCGGCTTGTACGAGATTTCCCGCACGCCGACGATGTCGGTTGGGTCGACGTCCACGACGCCGTCGGACTTGGTGCGGATCCGCCATCGCGGAACGACGGCCTCCAGATGACCGATGACGTCGGTGTGCTCGTCGGCACCCGACCGGTACCGCAGCGAGATGCGGCTGCCGAGTGCCGGCCTCATCGTTCGCGATGAACCGGCATCAGTGCCCGAACGGGTCGGGTACTTCGCCAGGCATCCACGACAGGCCGGGTACGCCCCAGCCGTTGGCCTTGACCGCACGTTTGGCGGCGCGGGCGTGCCGGCCGATCAGGCAGTCGACATAGAGGAATCCGTCGAGGTGCCCGGTCTCGTGCTGCAGCATCCGGGCGAACAAGCCGGTGCCTTCCAACGTGACGGGATTGCCGTCGCCATCCAGGCCGGTGACGCGCGCCCAGGAGGCGCGGCCCGTCGGGAACGATTCGCCGGGCACCGACAGGCAGCCCTCGTCGTCGTTGTCGGGATCGGGCATCGTCTCGGGGACGTCGGAGGTTTCGAGCACCGGGTTGACCACCACGCCGCGGTGCCGCTCGCTGGAACCGCGGTCCATCGCGCAGTCGTAGACGAACACCCGCGACGCAACGCCGATCTGGTTGGCCGCCAGGCCGACACCATGTGCAGCGTCCATCGTTTCGTACATGTCGGTGATCAACTCGGCCAGGTCGGCCGGTAGCGCGCCGTCATCGCCGACCGGCACCGGCGCGGTGGGCGCATGCAGGACGGGATCTCCCACGATCACAATTGGTCTGACAGCCATGATCGGCAAGTTTAAGTGAGCCGACGCGCGGACTCGGCTGCCGTCCCAGATGTTGCGGGCGTGGTTGAATATCGCCGAACGACGCGAGCGATTTTGGTTTGGCACAGGCCGGCGAAAGGGCCCAGTAGAGATATGGACGGCGCCATGGCACGGGCCGAGCGGGCGGAGGATGACGCCGAGGGTACCGACGGGCTGACCCGGCGGGAACACGACGTCCTGGCCTTCGAGCGGCAGTGGTGGAAGTACGCCGGCGCCAAGGAAGAGGCCATCAAGGAGCTCTTCGGCATGTCGGGCACCCGCTACTACCAGGTGCTCAACGCGCTCGTGGACCGTCCGGAGGCGCTGGCCGCCGATCCGATGCTGGTCAAGCGGCTGCGCCGGCAGCGGGCCAGCCGGCAGAAGGCCAAGGCCGCTCGCAGGCTCGGCTTTGAGGTCACCTGACCCGGCCCGATAGGCTCAGCGCGATGAACGATCGTGTGCCCAACTCCTCCCGGCTGCCGCTGCGCGCAATGGTGATGGTCCTGCTGTTCCTCGGCGTGGTCTTCCTGTTGGTCGCACTGCAGGCCGTGGGTCGCGACAACTCGAGTAGCGACAGCTCGCCGACCACCTCGGCCACCAGCAGCGCAGCGCCCACCACCTCCGAAGCTCCGGCGCCGCGTGCCGAGATCCGGGTGTTCAACATCTCCGAAGTGGCCGGCGCCGCGGATCGCACCGCCGGACGGCTCCGGGATGACGGCTGGACCGTCGCCGAGACCGGTAACCTGGCCGCCCCGCCCGATGTCACCGCCACCACGGTGTACTTCGGTGAGGCCGAGGGTGAGAAGCAGTCCGCCGAAGCGGTGGGCAAGTTGCTGAACGCCCCGGTGGCACCGCGCATCCCCGAACTCGGCGAGCAGCCGCCCGGCGTCGTCGTCCTGGTCACCGGCTAGGAGCGTGGGTCGCCAAGCTCATTGACTCAGCGTCCCGTGCGTGAAATTCGAGTGCCGCTCGCAGAGGCCGCTGATTCGATCGGCTGCACCCCTCGGCTAGGCTTTTCTACATGGTCACGCCGCTCGCGAAAACTGCCGCCGCCGTCCTGTTCGCCGCGCCCGTCGCGCTGCTCAGCGCGTGCGCGCCGCCCGGACAGGTTCCCGCAACGACGCCGGGCACCAATCCGCCGATCTGGACCGGATCGCCGGCCCCCTCAACACCGGGCGCCGCGGGTCATGAGCAGGAACGCGCCACCGTCGAGACCGAGAAGGGCGCGCTCGAGATCCCGATGCTCAACGCGGCCGGCCAGCAGGTCGCCACGGCCAGCTTCGCCTTCAGCGACACCTATGCCACCGTCACCGTCAAGGCGGCGGGGCCGGGGAAGCTGACGTCCGGCTTCCACGGCATGCACATCCATTCGGTGGGCAAGTGTGAGGCCAACTCTGTCGCCCCGTCCGGTGGCGCCCCCGGTGACTTCCTTTCCGCCGGTGCGCATTTCAACGCTCCTGGACACACCGGCACCGGCTCGCAGATGAGCGGTCAGCTGCCGCCGCTGCAGGTGCTGGCCGACGGGTCGGGCACCATGGTCACCACCACCGATGCCTTCACCGAGGATCAGCTGACGTCCGGCCAGAAGACGGCGATCATCATCCACGAGAAGGCCGACAACTTCGCGGAGATCCCGACCGACCGCTACACGCAGGCCAACGGCGCTCCGGGTCCGGACGAGACCACCATGGCCACCGGTGACGCCGGTAAACGGGTGGCGTGCGGTGTCATCACCGGCGGCTAGCCCGGCCCACATCGACTTCGCCGGTTCCTACCGGTCGACGCTCGGCGTCGAATGGGAGTTCGCCCTCGTCGACGCCGTCACCCGGGACCTGAGCAATGAGGCGCCTGCGGTGATCGCCGAACTCGGCGAACACCCGCACGTGCACAAGGAATTGCTCCGCAACACCATCGAGATCGTCACCGGGATCTGCGAGAACAGCGGGCAGGCGATGGACGATCTGTCGGGCACGTTGGGTACCGTCCGGCAGGTCGTCGAGGACCGCGGCATGGAACTGTTCTGCGCCGGCACCCATCCGTTCGCGAAGTGGTCCTCCGCCAAGCTGACCGACGCACCCCGCTATGCCGAGCTGATCAAGCGCACGCAGTGGTGGGGCCGCCAGATGCTGATCTGGGGTGTGCATGTGCACGTCGGGGTGTCCTCCGCGCACAAGGTGATGCCGATCATCACCTCGATGCTGAACTACTACCCGCACCTGCTCGCGCTGTCGGCGTCGTCGCCGTGGTGGGAGGGTGAGGACACCGGATACGCCAGCAACCGCGCCATGATGTTCCAGCAGCTGCCCACCGCCGGACTGCCCTTCCACTTCCAGGCCTGGGCCGAGTTCGAGGGCTTCGTGCATGACCAGAAGAAGACCGGCATCATCGACCACATCAACGAAGTGCGTTGGGACATCAGGCCTTCCCCGCATCTGGGCACCATCGAGGTCCGCATCTTCGACGGCGTTTCGAACATTCGGGAGCTGTCCGCTCTGGTCGCACTGACCCACTGCCTGATCGTGGACCTGGACCGCCGGCTCGAATCCGGTGAATCGCTGCCCACCATGCCACCCTGGCACGTGCAGGAGAACAAGTGGCGCGCAGCGCGATACGGCCTTGATGCGGAGATCATCCTGGACGCCGCCAGCAACGAGCGGCTGGTCACCGAAGATCTGATCGATGTGCTCAACCGGATGGAACCCGTTGCGCGACAGCTGAACTGCTCCGATGAGCTGGCCTGGGTCGCCGACATCCCGCGGCTGGGTGCTTCCTACCAACGGCAGCGTCGGGTGGCCGAAGAACATGACGGAGACCTACGCGCCGTGGTCGATGCGTTGGTGGCCGAACTCGTCCTCTGACTCAGGTCGTGATCGCCTGCGGTGCGGGGATTGTCAGCCTGTTACTGGCGGTCCCACCGGATCGGCTTCCGGGGTGTGGGTGACGGGGGAAGGCGCGGGCACCTCCGTTGTCGGCGGCGGGCTCGCGGAGGTCGGGCTGGGTCCGGTGGTCTCCTCGGCCAGCTCCTTCGACGCAGACGGGTCGGCCGGTTCCGGATCGGCGGTGGGATCCCGATCGTCGGCGCCCTCGGCGGGATCCGACGACTGAGTGGGGTCGGCCTTCGGCGGGGTCAGACTTTTCCCGCGGCCGTCGGAGGACGCGGTGCCGGTGTCCGGGTTGGCCGACGCCGGTGCGGGACCACTGATCGCCGCGAACCCGATGCCCAGCGCGGCGTCCAGCGTGCCTATCCGACCGATGTAGCAGGCGTACTTCGACGTTTCCGGCATGCGGACAGAACCCATGAACAACCCTGACCCGACGTTCGACCCCGCAAGAACAGCCAAATCCCAGCGGGCAACGGGGCACCCACCCCAGCGAATGGGTTTCGCAGGTCTTAGCGCTGTTCACCCGTGTCAGGGAATCCCCGCTCGCGAACCCTGGTGCGTTATCGTGGCCGTGATGAGCGCGCCCACCCCGATGTTCCCGTTGCAGTCGGCCGTCCTGCCCGGTGAGGCGTTGCCCCTGCGGGTGTTCGAACCACGCTACGGAGCGCTGGTCGAGGACTGTCTGGCCACCGAGGATCCGGCGTTCGGGGTGGTGCTGATCGCCCGCGGTCGTGAGGTCGGTGGTGGCGACCAGCGCCACGACGTCGGCGCCCTGGCCCGCATCGTGGAGTTCGCCGGTCACGGTGCTGGCCGATATAAGCTGAAATGTCTTGTGCAGGAACGTTTTCGGGTGACCAAGTGGCTGCCGGACGATCCGTATCCACGAGCCCTGCTGCTGGACTGGCCCGATGAACCCAGCGACGTCGCCGCTGCCGACGTCCGCGCGCTCGAGGACGACGCGTGGGCGCTGCTCGAACTGATCGCCGGTGCCCGCGACATCCGGTTGCGTCCCCGCGACGAGATCTTCGGTGATCTGGCCGACGAGGCCGGCGACCGGTTGTACGGGTTGGCCGCCCGGGTGCCGATCGGGCCGGCCGACAAGTACGAGGTGCTCGCGGCGCCCGGACCGGTGCAGCGGCTGGCGGCTTTACGCGAGGCGGTCGAGACCGTCACCGCGATGGTGCGGTTCCAGTTGTCCGACGGCTGAAGCCCGGTGCGCGTCGACCGCTGGCGCCACCCAGTCGTGCAGGAACCGCCGCAGCGCGGCCCCGCTGCGGCCCAATCGACATCGAATCGCTGCAGGATCGACCGACCGAATGTGATGGCGTCGTCGGATGTCACGCCAGCGGTGAAGGCGCTGGCCTTGCCCGGCTGCAGGACCAGGCTGAGGTAGTGGTCGTGGGAGAGCTGTTCGAAGGTGTCGGCGATACCTTCGACCACCGCTTCGGCGGGCTCGGTCGTCGACCCGAGCCGCGCGGCCAGCCGGTCGAAGAAGCCGTCGACCGCGGACATCGCGGTGGCGCCCGAGGAATCACAGATCCTGCGCCGGGTTCCCCTCGCGGTCCTCCCGTCGGCACAGGTGGCCGGGACGAACGACTACGTCGTGCGCGCCGTGCTCGGCGATTCGCTGCTGATCACCCGCGACGGCCGCGGTGCTGCGCACGTGCTCCTCAACTACTGCCGGCACCGCGGCGCGATGCCGGCGTGCGGATCCGGCACCGCCAGCCGCTTCGTGTGTCCGTACCACGCGTGGACGTACAAGAACACCGGTGAGCTGTTGACCATGCCGGGCCGAGGACTTCGCGATGCTGCCCCAGCGCGGCGAGGGGGTGCGCCACGGCCAGCACGACCACCTGCTGATCGGGCGCAACGAGATCGCGGTCCAGCACATGATCAAGATCGTTGCCCACGAGCTCGGAGTCGCACTGGCCTAGGGCTTCCTATTCGGTTGGCGGCGAGCGCAATTCGTCGATGGCCAGCTGATCCTGCAGGTTCTGTTCCCGGTACGCCAGCTGGCCCACCCGCTGGGCCACCACCGGCGCGGTGATCAGTGTGAACAGGCCCGTCAGGAT
>JAKIXW010000409.1 GCA_022708865.1 Acidobacteriota bacterium | reverse complement strand
AAACCGTTGAAGTAGAGTCCATTCGTTGTCGTGCTGTCGGTGAATGTGATCCCCTTGATGACGGTTGGATAAGTGGCGTTCTGGTTGACATCCCAAGCCGCCGTCGCGCCCGCCGCGCGATCGTACGACGTGACCGCGCTGCCCGCGCCGACGATGCTCGCCCCAGCCAGGTTCGGCAGCGACAACCCCGAGTACGCGCCGGCCGCCACGTTCAGCGTGTTGCCGCTGGAACCGAGCAGGCCGACGCCCGCCGACATGCTCGCCTTCGGTCCGATCGTACCGGACACGTACACCGTTCACGTAGTAGTTCACCGCCCACGCCGACCCCGCGCCGACCGCGAGCAGCAGGACCACGCTCGTAACCAGGTTCCGAATCGTCTGCGTCGTCATGCCCACCTCCTCGATTCTGCACATTTCTCAGTAGCGCAATAACTACGGTACGACCCATCACCGGCGCCGTCGTCAGCCCGGTGAACACTTCCACGCCTGCTAACTCTGCCAGTACAACACCGAACCTTAGCATTGGCGAATCCTGCTGACCAGGCCATATTCCTGACCAATGGGTGGATTTTTCTGATATGCACTTCGACGTCGTGAAACCGTTTCCGATCACGCTGTGGGCCGACGCCGGTGCCGGCCGGCGTTCGATCGAGCTGACCGCGCTCTACGTCGAGCGCTTTCAGGGCCCGCGCGTGTTCCGTCACCTTTGGCGTCACGACTACTGGGAACTCGCGCACGTGATCAACGGCAACGGCGAAATGCGCAGTACGCCGCCGTCGCGGCTGCCGCTCACCCCCGGCATGACCGTGCTGGTGCCGCCCGGTTTCGCGCACAACGAAGTCTCGAAGGCACCGATCGACATCATCTGGGTCGGACTCGGCGGCGGCCGCGTCGAGCAGTTGGCCGCGGACCGGCTGCTGGCCGCGCGCGACCCGGACGGCCGTGCGCAGTTCGAGGCGCTCTGGCACCTGTCGCGTCGCGGCTCGGGGCTGATCGGTCCGGAACTGGACGGCCTGGCGCTGGCCGTGTTCAGCCGACTGCTGCGCCACCTCGCGGAGGGTGTCTCGCCGGGCGCCTCGCGCGTCGACCGTGCCATCCGTCTGTTCAACGAGCAGTACGCCACCGACCTGCCCATGCCCGACGTCGCCGCGGAACTGGGCTGGAGCGAGGGCCATTTCTACCGCGCCTTCAAGGAGCGCACGGGCCGGACCCCGGTCGAGTTCCTGCGCGACGTCCGCATTCGCCAGGCCCGGCACTGGCTCGAGAACAGCGATCTGTCCGTGGCCCGTATCGCCGCCCTGGTCGGGTTCCGGGATGCGCGGTATTTTGCCCGCGTCTTCCGGGCCTGCACCGGCACCGCCCCGAACGCCGCGCGGGCGGTGCCCGCGCGGCCCCGGTCCCGCACCACGGCCACGGCGCGGACGGCGCCAGCGTCCGGTCCAGCCGGCGCGGCCGGCCCGGACAGAACGCCAGACCTCACCGGCGCGTGATCAATTGTCCCTACGGGACACCGAGCTGGCGGTGGCATGGATTGCAGGGGCTGAAGCCCCTGCGTATATTCGCCTGTCCCTTCGGGACAACCGGTCCAACGGAGCAACCGGTCCGTTGGGACAGCCGGTCCAAGGCCCGGCCAAGTCTTATATCCTTAACTTGGATTATTCATCAGGGGTAACGGCCCAGGCACTGGTCGGTTGACGCCGACGGACGACGCTTACGGACGACGCGAAGAAACGGTTGCACTCGTCCACCCTGAGCGTCGCCGTAAGCGTCCACCGATTCCGAGCGGTGCCGCAGTCCCTCCTGAAGGGTCGAGAACGCACGCGACGCCGAGGAACGTTCGCGTCCTTCGCGTGTTTCGTAGTTCATGAATAGACCAGCCTAAGTATCCTGGCAGCTCAGGTCAAGGATCGGCGAGAGCCCGAGGTCGTGCCGCGGCCGCCAGCGGTACTCGGCGGCGGGCAGGTCATCGGTGAAGCGGCTGAAGCGGGCGTGCCAGCGTTCGCGGAACTTGAGCGAATTGCGGGCGATGTTGCGCCGGTACTGTTCCTGGCCAAGCGCCTCGGTCGTGATGCCCTCGAAATGGTAGATCTCGACTTCCGGG
>JAKIXW010000408.1:1842-2100 GCA_022708865.1 Acidobacteriota bacterium | reverse complement strand
AGTTCTATGAGTACAAGTGACTACCGCTCGCTGAACGCCGAGAGCGAACTGCCGATCAGCGAGGTCGAACTGGCCGCGCTGGCCGGTCAGCTCTTGGCGGCGAGCTTCCGGCCGGGACCCGACACCCCGCCGCAGAGCACCCCGGTGGCGCCGCGCGGCAACGTGCCCGACGTGACCGCGGCGACGTCCGCGGGCACGAGTGCGGTCGGCGCCGCGAATCCGCTGACCCCGGCGGCACCGTTGGTACCCGCGGGCGGG
>JAKIXW010000408.1:0-1813 GCA_022708865.1 Acidobacteriota bacterium | reverse complement strand
TCCCCAGCCCGACCTTCCCGGGTCCGGAACCCGTTCCGCCGCAGACGGTTCCGGTCGCACCACGCGGTGAGGTGCCCGATCTGACGGCGTTCACGGTGCCCAGGGGAATCGTCCCGACGACACCGGGCGTGATCGCCGGGGGCAGTCCGCCGGTGCCCGTCACCCAGCGCGGGCCGGCCACACCGGGCTGGCCGGCTTCAGCAGCGACGCTCGATGGTCTGGACTGGGTCGGCCAACCGTTTCCCGCGGCCGACCACCTCGGTCCGGGTGACGAGCCGAACTATTACTTCCTGTCCCGGCCGAGCGCACCGGACCCGATCTCGGTTCCGCAGATCCCCGGCGAGCACGAGATCTTCGACGTCAACACGTTGCGGGCGGATTTCCCGATCCTGGCCGAGACGGTCAACGGCAAGCCGTTGATCTGGTTCGACAACGCGGCCACCACACAGAAGCCGCAGTCGGTGATCGACCGGCTCAGCTACTTCTACGCGCACGAGAACTCCAACATCCACCGCGCCGCGCACGAATTGGCGGCACGGGCCACGGATGCCTACGAGGACGCCCGCGAGTCGGTTCGGCGGTTCATCAACGCCCCGCGCAGCGAACAGATCATCTTCGTGCGCGGCACCACCGAGGCCATCAATTTGGTGGCCGCCTCGTGGGGCCGCAAGCACCTCGGTCCGGGTGACGAGATCGTGATCACCCACCTCGAGCACCACGCCAACATTGTGCCGTGGCAGGCGATCACCCAGCAGACCGGCGCGGTGCTGCGGGTGGCCCCGGTCGACGACGCCGGCAACCTGCTGATGAACGAGTTCGAGCAGCTGCTCGGCCCCCGCACCAAACTCGTTGCCGCAACCCAGGTTTCCAATGCCCTGGGCACCGTCACCCCAGTACAGCAGATCGTCGAACTCGGACACCGCTACGGCGCCCGGGTGCTCATCGACGGCGCGCAGTCCATCCCGCACATCCCGATCGACGTCCAGACCCTGGGCGCGGACTTCTTCGTCTTCTCCGGGCACAAGATCTTCGGGCCCACCGGCATCGGAGTGCTCTACGGCACCGAGGAGGCCCTGGCCGACACCCCGCCATATCAGCTGGGCGGCAACATGATCGCCGATGTGACGCTAGAACGGTCGATCTACCAGGGCATCCCGAACAAGTTCGAGGCCGGCACCGGCAACATCGCCGACGCCGTCGGACTGGGCGAGGCGATCCGCTACGTCGAGAAGGTCGGCATCGAGCGGATCGCGGCCTACGAGCACGCCCTGCTCGAGTACGCCACCCCCCGGCTGGCCGACATCCCGGGGGTACGACTGGTCGGCACCGCCGTGGAGAAGGCCAGTGTGCTGAGCTTCGTGCTGGCCGGACATGAGCCGCTGGACGTCGGCAAGGCACTCAACGCCGAGGGCATCGCGGTGCGCGCGGGCCATCACTGCGCGCAGCCGATCCTGCGGCGGATGGGTCTCGAAGCCACGGTGCGGCCGTCGTTCGCGTTCTACAACACCTTCGAGGAGATCGACGTATTCATCCGGGCGGTCCGGCGCCTCGCCGACGGCGCGTGAACGACGCAGCGCGCGAGGAACGAGCGGGCGAAGGAGTCACGCCATCGAGGCGGCGCATAACATCGGAAGAGTTCCGCGTATTCGCGGGTTGTTGCTTGAAGACTCGAGACGGGCACGGCGAGGAGACCTCAGCTATGGGCAAGATCTATGACAACGTCACCGAACTGGTGGGGCGCACCCCTCTGGTCCGGCTCAATCGGCTGACCGACGGCCTGGACGCGAAGGTGGTGGCCAAGCTCGAGTTCTAC
>JAKIXW010000407.1 GCA_022708865.1 Acidobacteriota bacterium | reverse complement strand
CGGGCTGGTAGGCCCGGCGGCGCTGCGCGAGGCCCGCCGCGGGATGGCCCTGGCCGCCGGACTCCAGCTGCCGCTGGTGCTGGTGATCGACACCGCCGGGCCGGCGCTCTCGGAGGAGGCCGAGCAAGGCGGCCTGGCCGGCGAGATCGCGCGGTGTCTGTCCGATCTGGTCACCCTGGACGTCCCCACCGTCTCGGTGCTGCTCGGTCAGGGCAGCGGCGGCCCGGCGCTAGCGATGGTGCCCGCCGACCGGGTGCTGGCCGCGTTGCACGGCTGGCTGGCACCGCTGCCCCCCGAGGGCGCCAGCGCGATCGTCTTCCGCGATACCGCACATGCGCCGGAACTTGCTGCGGCACAGGGGATTCGATCGACGGATCTGCTCCGCAGCGGGATCGTCGACGTGATCGTGCCCGAAAGTCCCGACGCCGCCGACGAGCCGGTCGAGTTCTGCCGACGGCTCGCCGGGGTGATTGCCGCGGAGGTGGCGGCACTGCGGTCCAGCCCCGACGACGGACGGATGACGGCCCGGCTGGAGCGCTACCGCCAGCTCGGGCTACCGCCCGGGTGATTTCGGTGCAGGAACCGTCGCTCAGCGACGGTCAGCGCACCGAAGTCCCTCTGAGGCGATCGGTGTCGGCGGCGAGGAAGTCGGCGATCACCTGGAGCTCGCCGTACGAATACCGCTCCAGCAGCTCATCGAACGCGGGATCAGGCGGGGCACCGGTGTGCTCCTGATCCAGGCGGCGCAGTTCGACCAGGAGCTGCAGGCGGGAACGCTGCTCGAGCATTGGCCGATTGTAGAACTCCGTGCGATTTCGGTGCATCAACCGTCGGTGGGCGACGGCTGATGCACCGAAATCACCGTTACGCGAGCGACCGGAGCCACGCTTGGTGCAGGGCGGCATACTGCCCGTCGCCCGCAATGAGATCGGCCGGCGGGCCGTCCTCCACGATGCGGCCGTGTTCGAGCACCAGCACCCGGTCGGCGATCTCGACGGTCGAGAGCCGGTGCGCGATCACCAGCGCGGTGCGGTTGGCCAGCACCGTCCTCAGGGCGCGCTGCACCATCCGCTCGCTCGGGATGTCCAGCGACGAGGTCGCCTCGTCGAGGATCAGCACCGCCGGATCGGCCAGGAAGGCCCGCGCGAACGCCACGAGCTGACGCTGCCCTGCGGACAGCCGACCGCCGCGCTTGGCCACGTCAGTGTCGTAGCCGTCGGGCAGCGCGTCGATGAACCCGTCGGCGCCCACGGCTTTCGCCGCGGCCCGAATCTGCTCATCGGTGGCGTCGGGGCGCCCGAACCGGATGTTGTCGGCCACGGTGCCGTCGAACATGAAGTTCTCCTGCGTCACCATCACCACCCGCCGGCGCAGATCGGCCTGGGCCAGCGTCCGGACGTCCACCCCGTCGAGGCGCACCACTCCCGAGAGCGGGTCGTAGAACCGGGCGATCAGCTTGGCGATCGTGGTCTTGCCGGCCCCGGTGGTGCCGACCAGCGCTACCGTCTGACCGCCCGGAATATCCAGTTCGAGCCCCGGCAGGACGACCCGGTCGGGCACATAGCCGAAGGTGACGTCCTCGAAGCGCAGTCCTCCCCGAACGGATTCGGCGGGAAGGACAGGGCGCTGGGGATCCGCGATCGCCGGCCGGACCGCGAGCACACCGGCCAGCTTCTCCAGCGCCGACGACGCCGATTGGAAGGTGTTGAAGAACTGGGTGATCTCCTGCATCGGCTCGAAGAACATCCGCAGATACAACAGGAATGCGGTCAGGGTGCCGATGGTCATCTCACCGTAGCCGCCGTAGAGCAGCACCGCACCGGTGGTGACGTTGCCGACCAGCTTGACCCCCGGCATGAAGACGGCCAGCAGCTTGAAGGTTTTCTCGTTGATGTTGCGATAGCGGTCGGCGACCGAATCGAAGATCTCCTGATTACGCGGTTCGCGCCGGTAGGCCTGCACCGCCCTGATCCCCGTCATCGTCTCGACGAACTGGACGATCACCAGCGCCGCACTGTCGCGGACCTCCCGGTAGGTCCTGGCCGACTCGGCGCGGAACCACGCCGCCAGCGCGACGAGGATCGGGAAGGCCACCAGGCACATCAG
>JAKIXW010000406.1 GCA_022708865.1 Acidobacteriota bacterium | reverse complement strand
CCGGACCCCGGGTGCGGGCCGGCCGCGATCGGGGTCGTGTACTGGTCGCCGCCGATGGGCTTCAGGAAATCCGCGATACCAGGGAGCTGCAACCCACCGATGCCCATGCCACCACCACTGCTGGTGATGCCGGTCCCGTCGTCGCTGCCATCACCCTGGCCGCCGAGCATGGTTTTCAGGAACCCGCCGCCCCAGTTCAGCCCGGCCATCAGGGATTTGAAGTTCGGCCACTCCCGGAAGTCGGCGAACACCGACCCATCCAAACCGATGCCGGAGAACAGGCCGTTGATCAGCGACTGCCCGAGCGACGACGCGTCACCTCCGCCACTGGAGCCCTTCTCCGCTGTGCTGGCCGCCTTCTCCTTCACCTCCGCAAGCCGGGTTTCGGCAGCATCCTGTCGCTGCTCAGCCGCCGTCAACCGCTGCTGCGCGGCGTCGCGCTTCTTCTCCGCCGAATCGATCTTGTCCGACGATGCGCCCTTGGCTTTCAGCTCCGAGATCTTGGCCTCGGCGTCCTTGAGTGCGGTCTGCGCCGAGGTGACCGCCGCCTTCGAGCTGGTCACCGACGCCTGCGCCGACCGGACCGCAGCGGTCGAACCGCCACCACTGCCGGAGCGGGGGTCTTCCCCGCCGCCCACGGCGATCCACGCCCGGTTCGGGAACGCCGACGCACCCGTGCCGCCGCCGTACTGGCCGCCGCCGGCCGCGCCACCCATCTCGACGTTCACGTTGCCGCCATTGGGATCGACGATGGTGCCCGCGGTGTGACCACCACCGGGGCCACCGTTCTGCCAGCCGATCCAATACGCGGCGACACCGGCCGGGGGGTCGCCCTGCTGGAACCCTCGGGCGAGCAGCGCCGCGCCCTCGTTCTGCGTTGAGAACCGGCCGGACGCGCCGGTCACATAGTTGGAGATGGTGGCCTGTACGCCACTGCAATCCGAATCGAAGGTGTCGCCGTTCCCACCGCCGCGCACATAGCCGCGGCCACTAACCTGGGATGCGTACTGCTTCAGGGATTCTATAGTGATACCGCCGTCTTCCATGACGGTCATTCCGAACAGGCGGGCAACCTCAGATAGGATCGCCGCAGACCGGGTGCGTTTACCCGGCGCGAGCGGAATGTACGCTTCGCCGCCGGTCTGCTTCTCCGCGAAAACCGTACCCGCACCGCGCCCCGCATACAGTCCGGCGGTTTCTGGCTTTTTGATGTAGCGGAACCCGCCATCGGCCATCGGAACAATGGCGCCGACGAGCCGAGGACGGGGAGGTTGGCCGAACGCCTCCCTCAGCGCGTTCACCGCTTCGCGGTCGCTGCCGTCCCGGATGACGGTGAAGGTCATAGTCTTCGATGTCGGTAGCCGGTTCGCCGCGTCGATCAGATCCTGTATTTTCTGCTTAGAGCCACCGTCGTCGATGGTGATCTTGGTGGTGTGAGTGCCCGGGACTTCCTCGATCTTGACCCCGAGCTGTTCGAGGGCAGTCTTGGCGGCCTGGATTGAATTAGTGGGGAACTCAAGTGTTTTCTTGTCCGGCTGCTCATCGAATGCTTTCTTGACTGCGCCGAGGGCCTGGGTGGCCTCATCCGCACCGGAAAGCGTCAGAATCAACTGAATATCGGAGTAGCCCAGCGAATCGGCGGCGGCCTTGATCTGCCCGATGGACGTACCGTACTTCTTCGCCAGAGACTCGAACGCAACCTGGTTCTGTTCCTGCGCCTTCGTGAACGCATCCATATCGCCAGCCGCGGCAACCTGCTGAGTCGCATCAACGATGTCTCGGATCGACTGCCCCAGTGCGGCACCGTTGGTGACCGCGCCATTGATGGAGCCATTCGCCTTGAACAGCGAATCGCCCAAGCCTCCGGTAGCGTCAGCCGCTTCCTTCGTCGCCTCGGCAACCCGTTCCATCACCTGCGTATGGGCCGACTCCGCGGCGAGCACACCACGCTCAGGGTTGAGGGCGTCCAGGGCAGATACGAGGGCCTTAGTCTTGTCCGCCGCCGACGCTGTGTTGTCACTGAGGACGCGCATCGCATCCGACATCTGCTTGATGCCCGGTGCCACACGCTCCGCCGCGGCCTTCTGAGTCTCAAACTCGGTGCGCGCTTC
>JAKIXW010000405.1 GCA_022708865.1 Acidobacteriota bacterium | reverse complement strand
CCCGCCACGCGCACCGCGACGACCACGATGGCGGCGACAACGACCACCGCAACGACCGCCGCAGCGACCGTCACCACGACGACGGGGCCGCCAACCTTCCCGGCACCCTCGACCCGCAACTGGTTCGAATTCGAACCCGGCGACTGCCTGACCGCCCTGCCACAGATCGAGCTCGGCGATGTCGCCGTCCCGGTGGTCGACTGCTCGGCCCCACACGTCGCCGAGGTGTTCCTGCGGGTGCCGGTCGAGGTCGACGCCGCCGTCACCGGCGTCGCCGACCAGAAGTGCCGTGCCGGGCTGCCCGGATTCACCGGTGGCCGAACGGCGTACTCGGTGACCTACCTGATCGACTCAAACATGGATCGCACGGGCCACACTCCCCTGCCGAGCACCGTGATCTGCCTGCTGCAATCGCCCGGCGGACAGCCGCTGACCGGCTCCGCCGGACACGGGTAGCGCACTACGCTAGCCGTGGCCGCGGCTCTGGAGCAGTCTTCCGGTCATGAGCAGTGCCGCCCCGGAGCTCGCCAACCCGGCGGGGCACCGGGATCCGCTGCGGTGGTCCACCTACCGCCGCTGGATCCTGGCCGCCGCCGGGGTCAGCGCGGCCGGCGGCGTGATCGTCTTCGCGTTCCTGATGTACTCCGCACCCATCGTGCTGACGCCGCCGGAGACCCGAAAACTGTTACTGCGCAGTGGTTCTGCCCTGGTGATCTTTCTCGTCGTCGCGGTTCCGCTGCTGCTGCGGATGCGGCGCCGGCGTTTTGCCGCCAGCACCGCCTG
Source organism: Acidobacteriota bacterium (assembly GCA_022708865.1). Classification (GTDB taxonomy): domain Bacteria; phylum Actinomycetota; class Actinomycetes; order Mycobacteriales; family Mycobacteriaceae; genus Mycobacterium. The sequence continues at coordinate 1,328 of JAKIXW010000405.1, read as the reverse complement.
GATCCGGCAGGGCCGCCGGCCCACCGCGGCCGAGCAGCGGATGGCGTTGGGCGCTCCCGGGCACGCGGTCCGGGTGTCGGCGGCCATGTGGGCACTGGGAGCGGTGTTCTTCGCGGTGCCCAGCGCACCCGCCGAGCCGGCGGCCGCGCTGTACATCTTCGCCACCGTGATGCTGGGCGGCGTCAGCACCAGCGCGGTGTGGTACCTGATCGTGGACCGGGTGATGCGGCCGGTGTCGGCGCGGGCGCTGGCCGGCGGGGCGTTCGGCCGGCAGTTCGGGCCGACCATCCAGCACCGGCTGATGATGGCCTGGACGCTGGGCACCGGGGTTCCCCTGCTGGGCATCGCGGTGCTGGCGGTCGGGTACCTGTCCGGGGTCGAGTTCGAGGTGCAGCGCACCTTCGGGGCCATCCTCATCCTGGTCTGCGTCGCCCTGCTCGTCGGGTTGTTCGCCATCCTGGTGGCGGTGCGATCCGTCAGCGAGCGGATCGGCGCACTGCGCGAGGCCCTGGTCCGGGTGCAGGCCGGCGAGTTCGGGGCCCGGGTGGTGGTGGACGACACCAGCGAGATCGGCCGTCTACAAACGGGTTTCAATACGATGGCGGCCGGGCTGGCCGAGCGCGAACGCATCCGCGACGTGTTCGGCACCTACGTCGACCGCGACGTCGCCGAACACATCCTGCGGTCCGGCGCGACGCTGGCCGGCGAGGAACTCGAGGTGACGATGATGTTCGTCGACGTGCGTGGGTTCACCTCGTTGGCCGAACATCTGCAGCCCGCCGAGGTGGTGCGCACGCTCAACCGGCTCTTCGAGCGCATCGTGCCGGTGGTGCATCTGCACGGCGGCCACGTGGACAAGTACGCCGGCGACGGGCTGTTCGCGGTGTTCGGCGCGGCGCGCCGGCATCCGGACCACGCCGACCGCGCACTGGCCGCAGCCGTCCAGATCGCCGATGTGGTCGAGGAGGAGTTCGCCGGGGCACTGTCGGTGGGTATCGGGCTGAACTCCGGTCCGGTGGTAGCCGGCAACGTCGGCGGGGCGGGGCGTTTGGAGTACTCGGTGATCGGCGATGCCGTCAACGTGGCCGCACGCGTGGAGGCGGCGACCCGGTTGACCGGTGACGCTGTTCTGCTCAGCGAACGCACCCTCGCGATGCTCACGGCGCCGCACTGCCAATTCGCCGAACGGCCGGCGATGTTGCTCAAGGGCAAGGCGGTTCCGGTGCAGCTGTACGCGCCGCGCTGACTTCCGTTCCGCCGGTGTGACTTTCGGGCCCGCAGTGGCCGCACAGCAAACTCTGCGAATTCAGCGGGACAGTGTCACATTC
>JAKIXW010000404.1 GCA_022708865.1 Acidobacteriota bacterium | reverse complement strand
GTAGACGAACGTGGCCCACAGACCGGCGAACAGCAGCCAGCCGCCGAACTTCAGTCGGTCGGCCACCGCGCCGGAGATCAGGGCCACGGTGATGATGGCGAACATCAGCTGGAAGGCCACGAACACCACCTGCGGGATGGTGCCCGCCAACGGGACCGAGACCGCGGGGGCATCGGCGGTCGCCTGCAGATAGGTGCCACCGATCAGACCCTTGAGGCCGAAGTACTGGGTGGGATCACCGAACAGGTTGTGGACATCGTTGCCGAACGCCAGCGAGTACCCGTACAGCACCCACAGAACCGTCACGACACCCATTGCGCTGATGCTCATCATGAGCATGTTCAGGACACCCTTGGCACGCACCATACCGCCGTAGAAGAACGCCAGACCCGGCGTCATCAACAACACGAGCGCGGCGCTCACCAGCATCCACGCGGTGTCTCCGGTATCGGGCACACCCATCGTCGGAAAACCGTCCACTCGCTACATCCTCCTTCGCACATGCCACGGTCAGACACCGTTGACCTTGGAAAGGACAATGCGCAGTGGATGTTTCAGCGACGGAGCACCGGTGTTTCGCACATGTGAACGGATAGCCCGTCTTCGTTTCGCTGGCGTTACATCATGGGCTTTTGCCGGGCCGCCTCCCCGTGAGCGCTCAGCTACGTACGTTCGGAGGGGTCAAATCCGTACGTGGTTGAGCGCTCGGCCATCACAGTGGCGACTCAACCCAGCAGCGCGTCGACGAATGCGCCCGGTTCGAAGGGCGCCAGATCGTCGGGGCCCTCCCCCAGTCCGACCAGCTTCACGGGCACGCCGAGGTCCTCCTGGACCCGGAACACGATGCCGCCCTTGGCCGTGCCGTCCAGCTTGGTCAGCACCAGGCCGGTGATGTCGACGACCTCGCTGAACACCTTGGCCTGCGCCAGCCCGTTCTGGCCGATGGTGGCGTCGAGCACCAGCAGCACCTCGTCGACCTCGGCCCGCTTGGACACCACCCGCTTGACCTTGCCGAGTTCGTCCATCAGACCGGTCTTGGTATGCAGCCGGCCGGCCGTGTCGATGACAACGACGTCGGCGCCGGCCTCGATGCCCTTGTCGACGGCGTCGAAGGCCACCGACGCCGGATCGGCGCCCTCGGCGCCCCGCACCACCTCGGCGCCCACCCGGGCCGCCCAGGCCTGCAACTGATCGGCCGCTGCAGCGCGGAAGGTGTCGGCGGCGCCCAGCACCACCCGGCGACCGTCGGCCACCAGCACGCGGGCCAGCTTGCCGACGGTGGTGGTCTTGCCGGTGCCGTTGACGCCCACCACCAGCAGCACCGACGGCTTGTCGGCGTGCGGCAGCGCCTTGATGGACCGGTCGAACTCCGGATGCAGTTCGTTGATCAGCGCCTCGCGCAGCACGGCGCGGGCGTCGGCGTCGGTGCGGACCGCGCTGGCGGCCAGCGCCGCCCGCAGATGCGTGAGGACCCCGGCGGCGACCGTCGGGCCCAGGTCGGCGATCAGCAGGGTGTCCTCGATCTCCGCCCAGGAGTCCTCGTCGAGGTCGCCGCCGCCGATCAGTCCTAATACGCTGCGGCCCAACGCATTCTGCGATTTGGCCAGTCGGCCACGTAGCCGCTCGAGGCGGCCGGCGGTCGGCGCGATCGTGTCGATCGCAACGGCTTCGGCCGCCGGTGCGGGGGGCTCGGGTGCGGCCTCGGTGACCGGCCCGGGCAGCGGGGTGCTGAGCTCGGGTTCGGGCAGTCGCACGTCGGCGATGGGCCGCTTGGGGGCATCGCGGGGAATGGTCGCGTCGTCGCCCACGGTCGGCAGGGCCGCGGCCCGATCGGACTGGCTGAACGTGATGCCCGAGGACGCGGTGTAACCGCCGGAGCGGTCGATCTCCCGGGTGTCCTCAGCCGCCGGCGGAGTGACCAGGCTGATCCGGCCGCGCCGGTGGCGCACCAGGCCGACGACCAGCGCCGTGATGATCAGGACGGCGACGACAGCAATGACGATCCAGAGGACTTCGGGGCTCACGTCGGCCATTGTTCCAAAGGCCCCCCGCAGTGACCGAACCCGCTGCACCGAGATAGCCGCAATGGCGGGCTCAGGTGCTGACCAGCTCTTGGCCGCGCATCTTCT
>JAKIXW010000403.1 GCA_022708865.1 Acidobacteriota bacterium | reverse complement strand
CACGGCGCGAAGGATTGAGCGCGAGCCCATTGTCAGTGAGTAGGCGTTGGGGCACACCGTGGGCGGCGACGGCCTTGTCGAACACGGTGATCGCCGCCTCGACGGTCTCGCCGGCGGCCACGTGGGAGGCCACCGCGTAGCGGGAGTGGTCATCGATGAGCTGGAAGATCACACACTTTCGCCCGCCGGCCAGGGCGTACTCGGTGGCATCGAGTTGCCAGCACGCGTTCGGGGCCGGATAGACGAACCGCCGCCATGCCGAGCGAGGCTTTTTCTTCGGCTCCCGACGGGCCACGCCGGCGTCGCGGAAGATGCGTGCCAACGACGCCGTGGAGGGGACCTGCTCCAAGCCCATCGCGCGCATCTTCTCGTACACACTGACCGGCCCGTGGTCCAACCCGCAGGACTCCAGAGCGCCACGCACCCCGATGGCCTGTTCCTTGACCTCATCACTGAACTCCGACGGGCTCGATTTCGGTCGTCGGGTCCGGGGTTCGAGCACCGCGGCCGGTCCGTCGGTCTTGGCGCGATTACGCAACGCGTAGAACGATTTCCGGGAGATGTTGTGCTCGGCGCAGAACGTCGAGACCGCCCCGCGGGGCGCGTCATCAGGCCACTGCGCGATCGCCAGCCGGACACGGGGATCGATGGGTTCGTTGACAGCCACCCACCGAGCCTCAATGCGGTAGAAGTGTCACCACCAAACAGGCTCAAACTGTCACCGATGTCTTGATGCAGAACTGTCACCGATGTCCTGAGGCATCACAAGGAGGTCTGGACTTTGTCGACGATTCGAACTAGAGTTCGAATATGACATCCAATGCACTCGCTGACCGGGACACCGTCCTGGGTGCGCTCGATGCCATCGACGCGGCTCTGGACGTGCTGGGATCGGCGTCGCTGGACGGGTTCAGTTCGGCGGAGTTGTTAGAGCTGCTGGCGCGCCGGGAGGTGATCGCCCGCCGGGGTCCAACGGTGGATCATCGGCTCCTGCAGGTTTTGCAGTCCCAGGCCCGCCCCGGCGAGCTGGGGGCATCGACGTGGAGCAGGGTGCTGGCCGGGCGGTTGCACATCAGTTCCGGGGAGGCCTGCCGGCGGATCGCTGATGCCGACGTGCTGGGGCCGCGCCGCACCCTCGAGGGCGAACCGTTGGCGCCGGCCTGGCCGCAGATAGCGGCCGCCCACACCGCCGGACAGCTCGGCGCCGAGCATCTGCGGATCATCCGGGACTTCTTCAAGAACCTGCCGGCCCAGGTGGATACCGCCACCCGGGAGGCCGCCGAGAAGGACCTGGCCCGGTTGGCCGGCGAGTTCGGGCCCGCGGAGTTCCGCAGGGCCACCAATTTGCTGCTGGCCCTGCTGCATCCCGACGGCGATTTCGACGACGCAGACCGGCAGCGCCGGCGCGGGCTGCGGATCGGCCCTCAAGGTGCTGACGGGCTCAGCACCATCACCGGCACGTTGACCCCGCACTGCCGGGCGGTGTTCGAGGCGATCCTGGCCAAACTGGCCGCCCCCGGCATGTGCAACCCCGACGATCCGACCCCATGCGTGACCGGACGACCCAGCGCCGAGCAGATCGCCGCCGACCAGCGGTCCCCAGCGCAACGCTGCCACGACGGGCTCCTGGCCGCCGGTCGGATCGTGTTGTCCACCAAGAAACTCGGGGAACTCAACGGACTCCCTGTCACCGTCATCGTCACCACCACCCTGGCCGAACTGGAAGCGGGCGCCGGCATCGCGATCACCGGCGGCGGATCCCGCATGTCGATGCCCGAGCTGATCCGCACCGCCGCCGAGGCATACCACTACCTGGTCATCTTCGACGGGGAAGGCAAGACCCTGCACCTGGGCCGCTCCCAACGCACCGCCAACCTGGCCCAACGGATCGCCCTGTTCGGCCGCGATCACGGCTGCACCCGACCCGGCTGCACCGCCAGCGGCTACCAATGCCAAGCCCACCACCTCGAAACCGACTGGATCGACGGCGGACTGACCAACATCGACACCCTCGCCTTGGCCTGCGGCTCCGACAACCGGATGTGCACCGAATTCGGCTGGGACACCCACCTCAACACCGACGGCCGGGTCGAATGGATCCCCCCACCCCACCTGGACCATGGCCAACCCCGCA
>JAKIXW010000402.1 GCA_022708865.1 Acidobacteriota bacterium | reverse complement strand
CTGACTGTCCCTCAAGCCGCTCCGAAGTGGCCCGCAACTCCTCCTGCTGGGACCGCAACTCTTCGGTCGTCTCTTCCAACTCGGCGTTCTGGGCGGTCAGTTGGTCTTCGCGCTGCATTAATTGGTCGTTGGCAGCCCGAAGTTCTTCTTCCTGGGCTTGGAGCTCCTCGGTCTGCGCCTGGGACACTTGCAGCAACTCACGTGTCTTCTGCGCCGAATCGATGGCGCTGATGGCGATCCCCGCACCTAACGCGATGCTCTCCAAGAGGGTTGCGTCCAGCACAGTGGTGTACGAGTCGGAGCTGATCTCAGTCCCCGGCGTGTCGTTGCCGAGTGATGGAAGGTCATCGCGTGATTCTTCGAGAGACCGTCCAAAGTCACTCGAGCAAAGGAATCAACGCGATGACCACTGTCCACGATATCGACCTGCCTGCTGTGTTGGCCGACCGACTCACCAGCGCCAGCCCTGATGTGTTGCGCGAACTGTTCGCCCTGTTCATCCACACCTTGATGGGCGCCGAAGCGGATGCCCTGTGTGGGGCGGGCTACGGTCAGCGCAGCAGCGAGCGCACCAACTCCCGCAACGGCTATCGGCACCGCCGATTCGACACCCGCACAGGCACATTGGATCTGGCGATCCCCAAGCTGCGGACCGGATCGTATTTCCCGGACTGGCTGCTCGAACGCGGCAAACGCGCTGAGCGGGCGCTGACCACGGTGGTGGCCACCTGCTACCTGCTCGGGGTATCCACGCGGCGGATGGACCGCCTGGTGGAAACCCTCGGCATCACCGGGTTGTCTAAATCCCAGGTGTCGGTGATGGCCAAGGAACTCGACGCCGCGGTCGAGGCGTTCCGGACCAGGCCGCTGGATGCCGGCCCGTACACCTTCGTCGCCGCTGACGCGCTGGTGCTCAAGGTCAGAGAAGGCGGGCGCGTGGTCAACGTGCACGCCCTGATCGCCACCGGGATCAACGCCGACGGCTACCGCGAAATCCTCGGTGTGGACGTGAGCACCGCCGAGGACGGCGCGGGCTGGCTGACGTTCTGGCGGTCACTGACCGCCCGGGGTCTGACGGGGGTCAAGCTGGTCACCAGCGATGCCCATGCCGGCCTGGTCGCCGCGATCGGGGCAACGCTGCCGGGTGCGGCCTGGCAGCGCTGCAGAACGCACTACACGACCAACCTGATGGCCATCACCCCGAAGGCCTCCTGGCCGTGGGTGCGGACCCTGCTGCACTCGGTGTTCGACCAGCCCGACGCTGAATCGGTTGGAGCTCAATATGATCGGGTCATCGAGGCGCTGGCCGACAAGCTCCCCAGGGTCGCCGAGCACCTTGAGGCGGCCCGCGCGGACCTGTTGGCGTTCACCGCGTTCCCCAAGGCGATCTGGCGCCAGATCTGGTCGAACAACCCCCAGGAGCGGCTCAACAAAGAGGTCCGCCGCCGCACCGACGTTGTCGGCATCTTCCCCGACCGCAACTCCCTGATCCGCCTCGTCGGCGCGGTCCTGGCCGAACAGCACGACGAATGGGCCGAATCACGCCGCTACCTCGGCCTTGAGGTCCTCAGCAAATCCCGAGCCGACCAAAGCTCACCGACAGAACAGGAGGCCACCCCGGCGGCACTGACCGCCTGACCCAACCCATCGAAGAATCACGCGACGACGTGGTACACCACGCCCCTGGACTTGACCGGTGTGGCGGCCCGGATCCGCTACGACAACCTCAAACCCGCTGTCATCCGGGTCCTCAAGGGCCGTGACCGTGTCGAGACCGAACGATTCACCGCGCTGCGCAGCCACTACGGGTTCGACTCGTTTTTCTGCCGCCCAGGGGTTGACGGGGCTCACGAGAAGGGCGGTGTGGAGGGTGAGATCGGCCGCTTCCGCCGCCGCCATCTCGTCCCGGTCCCTGCCGTGGCTTGTCTGGCCGAGCTCAACGAGCTGATCGCCGCGGCCGACCGGCTCGACGACGACCGGGTGATCACCGGCCGCCCGATCACCGTCGGGGCGGCGTTCGCTATCGAAGCCACGGCTTTGATGGCGTTGCCGTCCGAGGGCTACGACTGCACGAGCCTGATGCACGCACGGGTCGACAATCGGGCCAGAGTGTCTGTGCGGCAATGCTTCTACTCAGTTCCGGCCCGCTACGCCG
>JAKIXW010000401.1 GCA_022708865.1 Acidobacteriota bacterium | reverse complement strand
GGCGGTATTGAAACTCATCGCATCGAGATCGTCCGTCACCTTTTTGATGGTGGCGTGCAGCAGACGGCGCTGCTCCGCGTCCAACGGGTCATCCGTGATCGGCTGTTCCACAACCATACGGAAGGCACGCTTGAGAAAACGGAACACGCCCTCCACACCTTTGGTATTCCAAGGCTTGACCGCCTCCAGCGGCCCCATGAACATCTCGTACAGGCGCATGCTGTCCGCGCCGTACTCACGGATGACATCGTCGGGATTGACCACATTCTTCAGCGACTTGGACATCTTGGCCGGGAACTCGACGAGCTTCTCGCCGGTCTCGGTATGGAAGGCACCCTCGGTGCGTTGCTCCACCAGTTCCATCGGCACCAGCGCACCGCGCGCGTCCTTGTAGGAGAGGCCCAGAATCATGCCTTGGTTCACGAGCTTCTGGAACGGCTCGGGGGTTGACACATAACCCAGATCAAACAGCACCTTGTGCCAGAAGCGGGAGTAGAGCAGATGCAGTACCGCGTGTTCCGCGCCGCCGACGTACAAGTCCACCGGCATCCAATACTTTTCTTTGGCCGTATCGAACGCAGCACGCTCGTTGCGCGGATCGATGTAGCGCAGATAGTACCAGCAGGAGCCCGCCCACTGCGGCATCGTGTTGGTCTCGCGACGCCCCTTCGCCCCAGTGACCGGATCGGTGCAATCAAGCCATGCACCCGCCTTTGCGAGCGGCGGTTCGCCGGTGCCGGTGGGCTTGTAGTCCTCCAACTCGGGCAGGAGCAGCGGCAGATCGTTATCATCCACCAGACGGATGGAGCCGTCCTCCATGTGGATCACCGGGAAGGGCTCGCCCCAATAGCGCTGCCGACTGAAGAGCCAGTCACGCAGCTTGTACTTCACCGCCGCCTTGCCGACCCCGCGCGCGACCAGCCACTCGGTGGTCACGCGCATGGAATCAGCAACAGCCATGCCGTTGATATCGAGCCCCTCGCTATTCGCCGAGCCGATCATGCGGCCATTGCCGGTCCAGCAGGCGCGGCCAGCCAGCACGTCATCCACAGATACGCCTTCAGCCGCCGCCTCGTTCGCGTCGGGCTCGATGATGCAGATGATCGGGAGTTTGAAGGTCTGGGCGAACTCAAAGTCACGCGTGTCATGCGCCGGCACGGCCATGATCGCGCCCGTACCGTAGCTGATCAGCACGTAGTCAGCGATCCAGATGGGAATCTCTCCGCCGGTCACGGGATTGACCGCGTACGCGCCGGTGAAGACACCGGTCTTCTCGGTGTTCAGCTCGGTGCGATCCATGTCGCTCTTACGCGCGGCCTCCTCGCGGTAGCGGTCAACGTCAGCCCGCTGCGCGTCGGTCGTAATGCGCGTCACCAGCGGATGCTCGGGAGCCAGCACCATGTAAGTCGCACCGAACAGGGTATCGGGACGCGTGGTGTACACGGTGACCTTTTCGTCGCATCCCGCGATTGTGAAATCGACCTCCGCGCCCTCCGATTTGCCGATCCAGTTGCGCTGCATCTCTTTGATGCCTTCCGGCCAGTCGAGTCCGTCCAGATCCGCCAGCAGGCGCTCGGCATACTCTGTGATGCGCAGCATCCATTGACGCATCGGCTTGCGGATCACCGGGTGGTTGCCGCGTTCGCTGCGCCCGTCGATCACCTCTTCGTTGGCGAGCACCGTACCGAGTGCGGGGCACCAGTTCACCGGCACCTCGGCCATGTAGGCGAGTCCCTTCTTGTAAAGCTGCGTAAAGATCCACTGCGTCCACTTGTAGTAGCCGGGATCGGTGGTGTTCACCTCGCGATCCCAATCGTAACTGAATCCCAGCGCTTTGATTTGCTGGCGGAAACGATTGACGTTGCGTTCGGTCGTGATCGCCGGATGCGTGCCGGTCTCGACCGCATACTGCTCAGCCGGCAGACCGAACGCGTCCCAGCCCATCGGGTGCAGCACGTTAAAGCCGCGCATGCGCTTGTACCGGCAGAGAATATCTGTCGCCGTGTAGCCTTCGGGATGGCCGACGTGCAATCCTGAGCCGCTCGGATACGGAAACATATCGAGGCAATAGAACTTCGGCTTGCCCGCTTCAAAGTCATTCACCTTGAAGGTTTTGTTCGTCTCCCAATACGTCTGCCATTTTTTTTCAATCGCGGTGAAATCATACTCGTT
>JAKIXW010000400.1 GCA_022708865.1 Acidobacteriota bacterium | reverse complement strand
GATTCGATTTCGTCCAGGACTTCTCTGCGCTGTTCCCCGTTGACGTGATGACCACCATGCAGGGTGTGCCGGACGAGGATCACCAGCAGATCCGGTTGTGGATCGACCACTTCCTGAGCCGCGCGCCCGGTGAGGTCGACATGAGCGAGGCCGGACTGAAGTCGGCCGTCGACATGGCGATCTATTACTACAAGCTGATCAAGGAACGCCGGAAGAACCCGGGCGAAGATCTGCTGAGCAAGCTCATCGACGCCGAGATCGAACGTGACAACGGCGTGATGGCGCCGCTGGACAACGTCGAGATCACCGAGTTCGCCCAACTTCTCGGCGGTGCCGGGGCCGAGACGGTGACCAAGCTACTGGGCAGTGCGGCGGTGGTGTTCGCGCGCTTCCCGGACCAGTGGCAGAAGCTGCTCGACGACCGCAGCAAGATCCCGGCCGCGGTCGAGGAACTGCTGCGCTACGAAGCGCCGGCCCAGTACAACGTGCGCCGGTCGATGCGGGACATCACGCTGCACGGGGTCACCATCCCGGAGGGCAAACCCGTTTTCCTGGTAGGTGGTTCGGCCAACCGGGATCCCGGCGCCTGGACCGATCCGGATGCTTTGGACATCGACCGGGACCGCACCCAGGCCCAGAATCTCGGGCTGGGCTACGGAATTCACAGCTGCCTGGGAGCCGCGCTGGCGCGGATGGAGAGTGCCGTCGCGCTCGATCGGATGCTGGACTTCATGCCCCGCTATGAGGTCGACTGGGACGCTTGCCGGCGCGTCAACATGCAGAACGTCGCCGGGTGGAGCAGCGTCCCGGTCCGGGTATTGCGCTAAGGAGCGATTTCGGTGCGCTGGCCGTCGCTGACCGACGGTTTCTGCACCGAAATCACCTGAGCGTGAGGGCGGTGATCAGGGCGTCGGTGGTGGTGACGGTGGACAGCAGCGACAGGGTGTTGTCGATGATGGCCCGCCCGTAGTCGGTCGGGATGCCGGCCACCGCATCACGCGGAAGCACCACCTCGTAGGCGGCGTTGACCGCATCCATCACCAGGTTCGGGATCGCCACGTTCAAGGACACCCCGACGGCAACGATGGTCCGCACACCCATGTTGCGCAGTACGGAATCGAGATCGGTGCCGCCCATCGGACCCAGGCCATGCCAGCGACGCAACACGAGATCGGTTGACTCCGGACCGAATTCGGGTAGCAGGGCGGCGCCCGGACTACCGGGTTCGATGGCCACTCCGCTGGCGCCGATCGCGAACAGCTTGGCGTTGTGGTTGGAACCCAGCCCGTCGGCGCGGCGCTGCACCAGGCAGTGCACCACCGGAACGCCGGCGGCTCGGGCGGCCGGCAGCAGCCGAGCGATGTTGGGCAGGGCCTCCCGGCGGGCCTCGTCGGCCAGGGCGCGCAATCCGGCGTTGGGGCCCACCACCGCACCCTGCAACTCCTGGGTGACGATCGCGGTGTGTGCGGGGTCGACGAGTGCGCGAAGGGTCATACCCCGGCGCCGCACTCGCAGGACGTCGCGGGCGGCACTTCGTAGAAGCGCGTAGCCCATTTGCGAAGGGCCATATAGTGTTTCGCATCGATCTTGGCCAGCGGAGGGTGCTCGACGTAGATCTGGTGCTCCCAGATGTCGACGTCCTCCCACACGGTCTTGAGGAACTTGCGTTCCACCGTCGCCCGGACGTCCGGCGACGGTACATCGTCGTCGTTCGGGTCCTTTTTGGGCCACCAGATCGAATAGAACATGTCCGAGACCTCATCGTCGACCGGGGTGCACGCAAATATCAGTCGGTGATTGGACGATCCTTCGAACGCACTCATGGCGAAGCCCAGGCCGGAATAATGGCTATGAATGCGCAGTGCCATCTTGTCCGGGTCGTCGCTGCGCACGTCGGGCCAGCCCGTCACGAACTGCCACTCCTCATCGACGCCTGCCCACTCCAGGCACACCGGTGTGACGGTGGCACCGTGTACGTAGCGGAAATGTGAACTGTCCGGGGCATTTTCGGCCACGATCTGCGGGTGGACGTGGATGCCGTCGGCGCGACTGGAGAACTCCGGGTAGGGCCGGTAGTACTTGTCCGGGTCCGTCTCGAACTGCGGGAACTCGAGGAAGATGTCCGGCAGCGGCCACTGCGGTTCCTTCCCGTGCGGTTGGTACCACATGAAGATGCA
>JAKIXW010000003.1:51497-54439 GCA_022708865.1 Acidobacteriota bacterium | reverse complement strand
CATGGCAGGTGGGGGGACCGGAACATCGACGCCATTCATGGGCTCGCAGCCAGTTGAGCACGGCGCCGAAGGGACAACGCAGAACCTCGTTGCGCCTCGGGCAGCTTCCGATCCACCCGGGTTCGGCGTTAGCAAGCCCTCAGTCACCGGCACAGAACAGATGGCATCTGCATTTCACCCCGGTGGAAACTTCAGTCCCGAGACTGCGCCCGGCGTCACCACGATTCCTGCCGCCAGCGCCGACATCAAACTCCCCAGCGGCACGTCACTGCCGGGCGTGCCCATCACCCCCGGCAGCGTCGCCATCCCCGGCGCAGGCGGCGGAATCCCGACGGGAACACTGGCGGGCTTTTCGCAACTGCCCACCTCAGGTATCGGCGGCGGCCTGCCTGATGTCGGCCAAGCCTTGGCACCTCAGAATCTCGCCCAAGGATTCACCCAGGGCGTGCAGGCCGGTGCTCCAGTCTCGGCCGGCGCAGAACAGTTGTCGCAGGCCATTTCTCAGGGCGCCCAGAATGCCATGCATACTCCGGTGGTTCAGCCCACAGAATTTTCCACCCCGACCGGCACACTGTCGGCGGCAACCATTCCGTCCTCCGGGGGCGCCATGGCCGTCGAACAGGCCTACACGCCAGCTCCAGCGGCACCGTTGTCTGCCACAGTGTTCAACCCTCCAGCCCCGATGAGCGTTGCCCCGGTCGCGGCCACTCCCCCACCGATATCCTCTGGAGGACCATTGCCGGCCTACGGCGCCGACCTGCGTGCCGCGACGCCAACCGTCAACACGCCACCTCCGATAGTCCCGCCGCCGTCGACCGCCCCGACCTCGGCGCCCATCAGTTCGCCCAATCCGACATCAGGACTTGCCCAGCCTGCAGTGGTCAGCAAGGCGCCGGCCAGCGCTGGCCCGATGAATGCTGCACCGGTGGGGATCACTGAAAGTGGCTCCGCTGCAACTGCTTCCGGTGCCATGGCAGGTGCCAGCGCAGCGCGGAGCAGCGCCCGGGCACGGCTTCGTCGTTACGTCGAGGCCGTCGCACGTCAGGAACCCCGGTTGCGCTGGGCCGTCGGCGATCGGGAGGATGGAACCACCATCCTGGTCACCGACATGGACTCCGGTTGGATACCTCCCGGCATCGAAATCCCCGCCGGCGTAAAACTTCTGAGTCCGGAATCCCGACACACCAGCTTCGAGAAGCTCCTGCGCGAAGCGGTGCTCATCGAGACCTGGAGCCCCGGCCAATTCCTTCCGAACGACGAATCCGCGGAACCCGTCGCAATGTCGCTGAGGGCGCGCGACCTACCGACGGTCGATGATCTGAATTGGGAAATCACCCAGGCCACCAATTGGCGCGACGGCCTGCCACGGCTGGCCCACACGCTGACCAAGGCCGTCGTCGGCGGCACCGGCGTCCTCGACACCGAGACTGACTTGTTGCGCGAACATCTACGCGCTATCAGTGATGAGGTGTACGCGGCCTACCCCGACTCGGTCGATCCCCAGGCAGTGGGGAGCTGGCAGTTGCTCGCCGCCATCGACGCGCTCGTCAGCGGCAGCAGGACCGCACTGAACTACCACTTCGCCTGGTTCCGGGCGCTCCACACCGCACAGCAGGGTCGGTGACATATGACCGGTGACAAATTCCATACCGAAGAGGGCGGCTACGAGCAGGCCCTCGGCGTGCCGCCGCCACCGCAGATCACGTCCGACATCCCACCGGAGGCCGCAACCTGGATCGAGATGGCTTCGGCGGCGCTGTTCGGCGCCGCGAACATGGGTGACCCCACCGACAGCGCCGAAGCCCTCGAGGGGCACGGCAAGCGCGGCGAGAAGGCCGGACGTGCAGCCAGTGAGTTCCCGGCGGGCGACGCGCAACAGGCGCAGGGCATGGATCAGATGGCCCAGCAGCTTCCGCAGATGATGAGCAGCGTCGCGGGGGCACTCAGCGGCGCGCTCGGCGGAGTCATGCAACCGCTCACGCAGATGCCCCAGCAGCTCGCGCAAACGGCCCAGCAGCTCATGCAGTCCGGAATGGGTGCGTTCGGGAAAGGCGGCGGTGCCGGCCTGGGCGAAGCCGACCTCATGGCGGGCGATCTCGGCGACGAGTTCGGGGGCGGCGGCGGAGCAGGCCTCGGCGACGTCGGTGCCGGAGACGGCGGATCCGGGGGCGGGGGGGCTGGCGCCGGCGGTGGCGGCATCGGCACCACTCCCATGGCAATGCTCGGCCCGCCAGCCACTCCCGCGGCCACCACCACCGCGCCGACCGCTGGCCGGGTGGCCGCCGGACCACCGGTTGCCGCGGCCACTACTGCCCATCCGCCGACCGCGATGAGCGGAATGGGCGGCATGCCGATGATGCCCCACGGGATGCACGGCGGGGGGGCCGGCGGCAAGGAGGACAAGGCGGCCACCAAGCGCGTCAGCGTCCCTGTGGTCAAGAACGGTGCGCCCATCCAGGGCCGGATCACCGCGCCGCCGACCCCGGTGGTCACCAAGACGGTTGACGGGGAGAAGAAGCCCACCACCCGCCGCATCGTGATACCGGGCAATAAGGCCGAGAAGGCCGACGACTGAGTTCAACCCCGGCGGTACGCCCGGCGTTTGTTGAGCTCAGTGTGGCAAGATGGATGAATTCACCTGGGCACCAACTGATTCTCGACGCCCTGGAGGTTCGTCAGACGACTGGGGTCCACGATCAACTCGTAGACCCCTGGTTCGATCAGGCCAGCACCGACACGCGCGGCGAAATCGGGATCATCGGAGAGCAAGAGGATTTCGGCTGCTCCGTTCCCGGTGCGCAATAGCCGCACCGGAACACCATCGAGCTCAGCGGTGTAGATCCGTTCGAATACTTCGCAGTCGGTCAGCGGGGCCGTCCCCGACCACACCTGCGAGTGGACCTGTTCGAATCCTGCCGGCGCCGCAACGCCGAGCGCGGTCA
>JAKIXW010000003.1:14248-51487 GCA_022708865.1 Acidobacteriota bacterium | reverse complement strand
GGACGGTGCCGGCCACGACGTCGGCGAAGAACTCCCGACCCTGCCAACGCGCCAGGGTACCCACCATCGCCGTCGGGGGGCTCCATTTTTTGGCGCCCGCCCAGCCCCGGGCAACGCCCTCATACCGTGACAAACGCTTCTGTTCACCGTCCGCGCGGATCCGCCAGTACTCCGCACCGTAGGAGTAGCGCGTCCTGGAAATGGTCCATACCCGCGCCAACGAGTCACCCAACAGGAACCCGTTCGAGAATGTCGGCCACGGCCGCGGTGCATCACCGGGCGTGCTGAACGTCGCCAACCGCGGTTGTTCGAACCGGACCACATCGGCGAACTCGGGAGCGGCGTCGACACCGTAGGCGGCCAGTAATGCTGCCGGGGTCCGCAGTGTCACGGCCTCGGCAGCCGCAGCGACAAATCCCCCTACCTGATCAAAGCCGAACTCCACGATGGCATTTGACACCGGAGCGGCCAGCAGCTTCTGCAGCACGAGCACATCAGACACGACGCGTCTCCTCAACGTGGATGTCAGTCAATTCATCTCGCGAAACCACGCCCGTCCATCCCATGTACTGGTCTCCGGACAACCCGATCTCCTTGGCCGCGGCTGGGTCGCCGATGAATTCTACATTGACGCGACCGTCGGGTAGCTGTCTTCTCAGCGACACAACGTGACCATGCAGCGTTCCAGTAACCCTGCGTTGAAACTCCGCTTCTAGCAAGGATACTGGGACCTTCACCCACGTCTCGTAATGTCCCAACCCGGCGGGCGCATCGCCCCGAGCGAACGCATCGGGTATCTGATCCCCAGTATCGATGATCAATGCGACCCAATCGTCGCCGCTGAAAGATACGCGGTATCGCTTTCCGCGATACTCAGCAACCGCACCGGTCACTGGAACCTCATCCATCAGTTCCCCTGCGGTATCCAGTGCCGGTCTTTCAAAACAGCAACCAACCTTTGTGTTCCGTTGTCGAGAACTTCCCACATCTCCGCACCTTCCCTCATGGTGATGTCTTTCGCTATGTATTCGGGGATTACATCGCCGCTCGCCTTGGTGAACCCATTCCCGGTGAAGGGTTCACCCCACGTGTCATACCCCGAAACTCCTCCTAGTTCCGACCTGCGGGGGACTTCGTAGAATCCCGCAGATCGGGAGTCCGCCTGGAACCGGATGATGTGAGTTCCGGCAGCATGCGATGCGAACGGCGATCCGGCGTAGTCCAAGCGCAGACCATCGTGGATCTGCGCTGGTGTCGACAGATGAGCCGCGTCACCCGCAGTAGTGACCGCGCCGCCAACCTGATCGACTGCGAGACGACCGTTGTTCTCCATGATGTAGTCATCAGCCCTGCTTTGCACCAAGGTCCCGTCACGATCGAAATACCCGGGAGGGATGACTTTTTGCATCACGGTGTCGCGGGTCGGCTCCGGCAGCGCGTCGCGCACGTCGATCAACAGGGTGCGTTCCTGTGGCGTCAGGCTGTGGGTCGATCGATTGATGAGATCGATGAGATCGCTCCTGTCGATACCGTGCATGCGCAACACCTCTGATACGCGGTGTGTATCAGGCAATTGCTCCGGCGCGAACGAAGTGACGTGTTCAGTACCATCCATCAACGAATAGATCCGGGGCGCTTCGTTTGAATCCTGGTGCGGCGCCGACTCCAGCGGTCCGGCGCCCGAACCGTGCTCAGCACCATCGTTGGGGACGTGCCCGCTGTGGTCGTTATGCGGGAGTGGGTCTGGGTTTTCGGGGACCGGGCCGGCGGTGTGAACGCCCGAGGGCGCAAGCTCATGCGTGGGACCTGCGGCGGCAGCCGTCGTCCCCGGGGCCAAGGTGGGCCGTTGTTCGGTTGGGCTGGAATGAACTCCCGCGTTGGACGCTGAAATTGATTGCAGTTCAGAACCTTTGGACAGCGTACCCGACCCATCGACTGGCCGGGGAATTGCCTCTGCTGGCGTGGAAGATGTTCCCGCGCCTGCATTCTCGCCGGGGTGGGGAAGCGCAGCGGGGTCGCCCGGCTTGACGGCGGGCGCATCGACGTGGGGCATGGCCGCCGGTGCGGGGACGCCGTCGACAGCGTGCGCCGCAGTATCGAGCGCCCGGGGGGCGTTGGTCGCGGCTTCTTCCGCGACGTGCGCGGCCCCGGTGCCGACCTTGCCGAGTTTTGTCAGCGCCCCGCCGGGCACGAAGAAGGTGGCGACGTCGAACAACGATCGGCCCAGTGCTTCGGCGGGGTTGTCCTTCCACAGGTCCCAGTGCAGAGTTTCCTTGCCGACCTGCTTCCACGTTTCGCCGATCCCGGGTGCACCATCTCCACCGGCGCCGACCAGCGGCGCCATGCCCTTGACCAGATCCCCGTAGTCCTTCCCCAATCCCACGGGGTCGACCAGGGCGCGGTTGGGGTTGTATTTCCACAGGTCCTTGACCAGGTCGACGCCCTCTTCGCCGATCCCCTTCACGGCCTGCCCCATTCCGTTCAATTCCTGGCCCGCGGCATTGTCCTCGAGGAAATGCTTCCATTCCTTGTCGGCCCAGCGGCCCATCTCGGTGACCGTGTCGGCGGCCTGCGCAATCACCGGGGCCATTTCGCCGGCCAGCGCGGCGGTTTCGGCTTCGAAGTTGTCCACGATCGTTTTGATGTCAGCGGCGATTCGAGCGATTTCGTCCTCGTCGTCCTGGGTAAGGAAATCCCAGACTTCCTTGATCCCAGTCATCGGATCGCAGATGCGGGCCAGCAGGTCGATGATCGCGCCGTGGGTGGTCTCGATATGGGTCGCGTAGCGGTCGAGTCCACCCGCCAGGGCGGCGACGCTGCTCATGACCTGGTTGGCGGCACGTACCGACTCCGCGAACGCAGCGCCGATCGCCTCGGCCTCGGGGATTTGCTGGGCACCCACCACCGCCATCGGGCCCGCGACGGCGGACTCGGTGGTCACCAAGGCCGTTCCTGCGGTCGTCCACGCCGCAGCGGCTGCCCGCAGTTTGGCGGGATCACCGTTGGGCCAGATCATGCCGATGTATTCAGCGACCCAGCCCCAACCAGCCGGCGCGTCGGGGCCGGCGCCGACCGCCGATGGGAGCGTCCCAAGTGAGATGCGGCCGGCGCTCGGCGGCACGGGTAGCGGTTCGCCGCGACCGGACACGTCCGCACTGGCATCGGCGCGCGAATAGTTGTGGGCCGAAATCCGCACTCCGTCACCGATATTGATCAACCCGTTGCGTGCCGTCGTCATCGCCTGCAACAGCGATTGCGCCGTCGTATCGTAGGAGCGGCCCATCGCCGCGCCGACCGGATCGTTGCCGCACATACTCGCCGAACCCGACAGCGCGCCAGTCAGCTGCGCCAACGCCGAACCGATGCAGTCGGCCGTCGTGATGATCGTGGCCCCGGCGCCGTCAAGTGCACCCGGATCCACCGCGAGGGTCATCGGCGATCACGCCCCGTTCGACGTGTTCGTGGAGGTGGCTTGTTGGTAGTTGTGCTGAGCGGTTGAACCTGCTCGGCCGAGCCGTTCGAGCGCCTCGCGCATCAGTGCCGCACCGTGTTCCCACTGGGAATGTGCGGTTTGGTGGGCCTTGGCCACTTCGCCGTCCCAACTGATGTGCAGGTTCGTCACGGTCGCGTCGGCTCGGCCAACAACGCGTCGGCGATACGGCCGAACTGAGCCATTCGCTCAACGGCACCGGCCAGGGAGTCGAAGTCGACAGTGAATCCGTCAGCCACCGCTTGTGGCTCCCAGGTCGGATGCTTCGGCCTGCTCATGCCCGGTATAGGCATCGGCGGCGCGGCCCAGCAACCGGGACATCACCGCTAGTCCCCGCTCAACTTCGGGCGCTCCCTGGTGCCATTGCTGCCACGCGTCGCGATAGGCACCGCCGGAAGAACCGGTCCATCGACTGTTCATCTCCGCGACCGTGCTATCCAACGACGTCAATTCCGACAGCAAACGGTCAGCGGCAGCCGACAATGTCTCACAAGGCCTGCTCAAGACGCTGGTTTCGATATTCAACCGACCGGAAGTGCTGGCCATCCGCAAAGCCTATCCAGCACTTCGCCGGGTGGGCAATTCACTCGCCGTACCGCAACGGACCGAGAATGCCGACGACTGAGTTTGCCGACGTCGCACACTGGCTAAGTTAAGGACCATGAGTCGGTGGCCCTGGCAGCGCACGCGTGGCATCAGCCAGATCACGCAGGGCCTGGGGACCCTGGATCGCGAAGTGTTCGAGGCCATCGCGGAGTCCCCCACCCCGCTCCTGGACGTCGCAATGCCGCCGCTGACGCGCGCGGCCGATCACTCCAAGCTGTGGTTCGCGATCGCCTTGGCGCTGGCGGCATCCGGGAACCCGCAGGCCAGTCGCGGCGCCATCCGCGGCGTGGCGTCCCTGGCAGTGACGAGCCTGGTGACCAACCAATTCGCGAAGCGGCTGTGGACACGCCCACGCCCCAGCCGCACATCGGTTCCGCTTGCCCGCCGGATCCGGCGCTTCCCGACGTCCAATTCGCTGCCGTCGGGACACTCGGCGAGTGCGGCCGCATTCGCCGTCGGCGTCGGCCTGGAAAGCCCTCCGCTCGGCCTGGGCCTGGCCCCGCTGGCCGGGTTGGTGGGGTTGTCGCGGGTAGCCACGGGCGCGCACTACCCGGGGGACGTGCTGGCTGGCTTCGGGATCGGCGCCGGCATAGCGGTACTGGGCGGTCGCCTCGTTCCGCCGGTGGTGGAGACGAAACTTCCCGCCACAGAGCCACTTCGGATAGACACACCGGCACGCCGGACGGGCAAGGGTCTGACGCTGGTGGTCAACCCCGCCTCGGGCAGCGGCACCGGCGCGCGGGTCGTCGATGAGGTTCGCGAGGCGCTGCCCGACGCGAAGATCGTGGAGTTGGGTCCCGACGACGACCACGCCGCCGTATTGCGTTCTGCCGCGGAGGATGCCGAGGTGCTGGGGATCGCGGGAGGCGACGGCACGGTGTCGACGGCAGCCGCGATCGCCGTGGCTGCGAAATTGCCGCTAGCGGTGTTCCCGGCCGGCACGTTCAATCACTTCGCCAAGGACATCGGATGCGACACCGTGACGAAAACTGTTGCGGCCGTGCGCGAGGGCAACGTGTCATGTGTGGATCTGGTGCGAATCGACGAAGATCGGATGATCGTCAACACCGCGAGCATCGGCGCCTATCCGCTGTTCGTCGAGACCCGCGAGAAGCTCGAGAACAAGGTTGGCAAGCCGCTGGCTGGAATCTACGCGATGCTGCACACGTTGCGACACGAGCAGCCGGTGCGCATCCGCTATGACAACAAGACGTTGCAGACGTCGCTATTCTTCCTCGGAAATTCCGTCTATCTGCCAACGGGTTTCGCTCCGTCCAGACGCACCCGGATGGATGACGGACTGATCGACGTCCGCATTCTGGAAACGGGACGGCGCCTGGCCCGAACCCGCATACTGGGCGCCCTGGCGCTGGGACGGCTGGAGCGCAGCCCGTTGTACCACGAGATCAGGGCGCCAGAGTTCAGCTTCACCGCGGTGGACGGACCGACGCCGCTGGCGCGCGACGGCGAGGTCACCGATGACTACGAATCGGTGAGTTTCACTGCGCTGTATCGGATTCTGCCGGTATTTCGACCCTAGGACGCACGGCAGCCAGGCACAGTACGAAGTAGGCATAGCCCAACGCCCACCCTGCGAGCACGTCGGAGGGGTGGTGCACATTCAGGGCCACCCGGCCCACCCCGACGGCGACGATGACGAACCCCCCGAGTGCCGCCATCGCTCGTCGCCACTTCACCGGCATGACCTGCCAGAACAGCGTGAGCAACGCGAGCACCGAGACGAGGACGCCCAGCGCGTGGCCCGAGGGGAAGGAACTCCCGTAGGTGTCGACCATCCGGGCGTCCGGACGCGGCCGGTCGGCGGTCCTCTTGGCAATCTCGATCACCAAACCGCTGACTTCCACCGTGATGAGGACGAACAGTGCGTCGCGACGGCGTCGGCGCAGCAGTAACGCAATGATGAGGCCGACCCCGACGATCCGAAATGCCATGGGGCCCAACAGTGTGCAGAACCAATTCCACGCCGACGCCCACGCTGGATACCTGACCGACGCCGAATGACCGGCGTCCAGCATCCACTGGTCAAGGGCGGACAGCCACGCCCAGTTCTGCATCCAGCCGATCCAGAGGACCGCGTAGAGCAGCATCGCGGCGACCGCAGTTATGGCCGTCCATCGCTTCACACTTCACAGGTACCACACGGACCTTGGAAGGTTCCGACAGGTTCAGTTGACCCGCGCCACCACGAACACCCGGCGGAACGGGAAGAAGGTCCGGCCGTCGGGCAGCGGCGGATAGGCCTCGGCGAGCAGCGGGATGATCTGCCGGCGGTACTCCGCGAAGGCCTCCGGCGACAGCCGCGCCTCGACCTCGGTGAGCGCGGTGCCGGAGATCCAGCCGAGCACCGCATTCTCACCGGTGAGTTCATGAATGTAGGTGGTCTCCCACGCGTCGACAGTGCAGCCGGCATCGGTCAGAACCTCCGCGTACCGCAGCGGCGTCTCGACGATGCGCCCTTCCCGAAAGCGCATGTCCCGCAACGGTTCGGTGAACTCCGCACGACCAGCGACCTCGCGGACCGCGCGATGCGACGGCGCATCGAAGTTACCCGGAACCTGCATGCCGATCCACGATCCGGGTGTCAGTTGCCCGGCCCAGCGACGCAGCAGGTCGACGTGCTCGGGGACCCACTGCAGCACGGCATTGGCCAGCACGACGTCGGTGTCGGGCTGCGGCTGCCAGGTCGTGACGTCCCCCAAGGCGGCATCCAGGCCACGCTGACGTGCGGCATCAACCATCTCCGGTGAGCTGTCCAGGGCCTCGATCGTGGCGTCCGGCCAGCGCTGCCGCAGCGTCACGGTCAGGTTTCCCGGGCCACAGCCCAGGTCCACCACGCGGCGCGGGGATTCCGCGCCGACGCGCTCCACCAGATCGAAGAACGGCCGACCCCGCTGGTCGGCGAATGACAGATACCGCCCGGGATTCCACGCCACTCCCCTATTCAACGCCGTGTCATGATCGTGCACATGCAGACCGAGGTTCAGCAGGTCCGGCAGATCTGGCAGTCGCTCGGGCTGCCCGGCCTGATCGA
Source organism: Acidobacteriota bacterium (assembly GCA_022708865.1). Taxonomy (GTDB): domain Bacteria; phylum Actinomycetota; class Actinomycetes; order Mycobacteriales; family Mycobacteriaceae; genus Mycobacterium. The sequence continues at coordinate 44,339 of JAKIXW010000003.1, read as the reverse complement.
CGTGCACACCCACTTCATGCCGAAGTCGGTGATGGACAAGGTTTGGAAGTATTTCGACGGGGTCGGTCCGCTCACTGGACGGGAGTGGCCGATCACCTATCGCAGTGACGAGGCCCAGCGGGTGAACACGTTGCGGCGCTTCGGTGTTCGGTGGTTCAACTCTCTGGTGTATCCGCACAAGGCGCAGATGGCCGAATGGCTCAATCAGTGGGCGGTGCAGTTCGCCCTGACCACGCCCGACTGCCTGCAGACCGCCACGTTCTACCCCGAACCCGGTGCCGCCGACTACGTCGGTCGCGCCATCGAGGCGGGCGCCCGGGTGTTCAAGGCGCACATCCAGGTCGGCGACTACGACCCCAACGATCCCCTGCTCGAGGACGTCTGGGGGCTGCTGGAGGATGCCCTGGTGCCGGCGGTGATCCACTGCGGGTCGGGCCCGGCGCCCGGCACCCACACCGGGCCGGAGCCCATCCGGGCGCTGCTGGCCCGACATCCCCGTCTCGCGCTGGTGATCGCTCACATGGGCATGCCCGAGTACGCCGAGTTCCTCGACATCTGCGCCGCTCACCCGAACGTCCATCTCGACACGACCATGGCGTTCACGCCATTCTCCGACAGGCTGATGCCGGCACCGGCCGAGGTGCTGCGCCGACTGCCCGACTTCGCGGACCGCATCCTGTTCGGCAGCGACTTCCCCAACATCCCGTACGGCTACCTCACCGCGATGACCGCCCTCACCGGGCTCGACGGCGTCGACGACAACTGGTTGCGGGCAGTTTTCCACGACAATGCGGCGCGGTTGTTCACCCTGACCCGTTAGCATCGGCCGTGATGGCCACCATCGACCCCGAAATCCCGATCCCGGTTCCGGATGTCTCGGGCGGCGACGCCGGGCGCCGCGGCCTGCCGGCCCGCTCGGATCTCACCCTGCTGCAACGCACCGTCGTCGACTCCTCTGCGATCGTCGACATCGGTCTGCGCACGATGGTTGCCTCCATGGTGGGCGCCGCGATGTTGCCGCCGGTGCTGTCCGGACTGGTGCGCGGCTCCGATCTGGACCGGGAACGGGAAAACCTCGCGTTCTACGCCGACCTGGCAGCCCAGCACGACCCGACGGTGTCATTTCCCGCCCCGCACAACCGACCGCAGGTGAGCACCCGCCGCGCCAACCCGGTTGCGAACTACATTGCGCACGGCAACGTCGAGCACATCAGCTTCGACAGCAGCTTCGAACCGGTGAACCCGGCAATGCGCCACCTGTGGAGCCGGCTCGGCCGCAACAACGTCGTGCACGCGCAGCACTGGCGTCACGACGACGGCCCGCACCCGACGCTGTGCGTCATCCACGGATTCATGGGTTCGCCGTACCTGTTCAACGGCCTGTTCTTCGCACTGCCCTGGTTCTACCGGTCCGGGTTCGACGTGTTGTTGTACACCTTGCCCTTTCACGGCCGACGGGCGATGCGGGGTTCGCCGTTCAGTGGCTATGGGTACTTCCAGTTCGGCATGGCGGGTTTCGCCGAGGCCATGGCCCAGGCCATCCACGATTTCCGCTCGACGATGGACTACCTGGAGTCCACCGGCGTCGACCGCATCGCCCTCACCGGAATGTCATTGGGCGGCTACACCTCGGCGCTGATCGCGGCTGTCGATGACCGCCTGCAGGCCGTCATCCCCAACGTGCCCGTGGTCAGTCCGGAAGAGATGTTCGACGACTGGTTCCCGGCCAACAAGCTGGTGGCACTCGGCCGCCGGTTCGGCGGTATGTCCACCGAATCCTCTTTCGCGGCATCGGCATATCACTCACCGCTGAACTACGCACCGCTGGTGCCCAAGGACCGCCGGCTCATCATCACCGGGCTCGGTGATCGACTGGCCCCGCCAGAACAGGCCGAAGCCCTCTGGGAGCATTGGGATCGCTGCGCGCTGCACTGGTTCCCCGGCAACCACATCCTGCACGTGAGCCAGCCGGACTACCTGCGCCGGATGAACCGGTTCCTGCGTCCGTTCATGTTCTGACCAACTGCACCGCAATCGGCTGCGCCACAAGATGTTCCGTTCCCAGCGGGGTGCAGGGCCCGCAATGCCGCGAGGAGTTCACCGTTCCGCGGTTGCAGCGCCGGTAGTGGTGGCGCATCCGGGATCCCGTCCGTGCGCACGGCGCACGCCACGGCCAGCCGAGACCAGGCACGTTCCGTCCGTTCCTTCAAGATAGCTTTGCCTAGACTAATTCTGCCGAAATTAGCATTGCATAGCCTAAGTTTCGAGAGGTTCGGGGGCCGGTGAAGAGCGCACCCACAGCACGCTGACCAGCGGTTGTGGCAAACGCCACAGGGCCGCTTCGTCAGACCAGGGGGCGTCCGGTTCTGATCCGCCAATCCAGGTCGCGTAGCAGGACATTGAACGGGAATCGCCGCACCGGCTCCGGCAGCAGATTGTTGATCGTCCGGATCGCTGCCATCAGGCGGTCGAACCGAGCCTGACGTTGCGGGTCCCACGGCAGTTGCATCTCGTCCCGGAACCGCTGCGGGAGGAATCCCGTGGTGATCAACAACCAGAACTGCTCGTGGGCGCGCTGCAGCGGCCCGGGGAGCCGGAACTTGGCCACCCGGTTGACCGCAATGGGATAGAGGTACCTGCGGACCGCGTCGTCGATGTGGATCTGGTCCAGCGACTCCTGCCAATACTGCTCGAACGCCACCCGGTCGGCCGGCCACATCTCCTCGGGCACCTGCAGGGTGGTGGCTTTGGCCTTGCCCTCATTCTGGTAGTGCCGGTCGGCGGTCTCGTCGTCCATCTCGCCGATGAAGGTCCGATAGATGTCGACCCCACCCTTGTAGAGGCAGGCGCCGACCCACAGCTGGAGATCCTTGTTGAAGGCGTTGTACTTCACCGGACTCTCATCGGCGGAGTACACCTGCGCGTGTGCGCCGTTGACGGCCCGGCGGAACGCGGCCTTCTGTTCGTCGGTACCCCGGGTCGCCACCGCCAGGTAGGTCAGGGTGGTACGGGCCCGCTTGACCGGATGTCGGTCGATGCGGCCGCTGTCGACCCGGCTCTCCATTACCCCATAGCCGACGCCCGGCAGGCCGAGCTGCATGATCACGTTCGCCGGGGCAGCCAGCAGTACGACGCCCATGAGCTCGTCGCCCACGTGGGTCCGCCGGGCGCGGCGGGCGGGTGCGGGGCGGACGTCGCTGATCGTCATGGTCACCTTCATTAATCTGATAACAAGTGTTCTCAGATTTTGGCCGGACCGCCACCCGGGTGTCAACATGGAGAGCATGGCAAGCCGGCCCTACGGCGGCGTCGAGGCGAGCGACCGACTGGCACAGCGTCGACGGCGCTTGATCGACGCGGGCCTCGACCTGCTGGGACGGACCGACCCCGACGACCTGACCGTGCGCGCCATCTGCGCGCAGGCCGGCCTGACGGCGCGTTATTTCTACGAGAATTTCGCCGACAAGGACGCGTTCGTGGAGGCGGTCTTCGACGACGTCACCGCCCAGCTGGCGACCACCACCCAGGCTGCGGTGGCCGCGGCACCGCTGGCCGGACAGAACCGGGCCGGCATCGGCAACATCGTCGGCATGATCAGCACCGATCCGCGAATCGGGCGGTTGCTGTTCAGCACCCAGCTGTCCAACGCAGCGGTGCTACGCAAGCGGGCGCAGCAGAGCGAGTTGTTCATCGCACTATCTGGTCAACACATCCAGAACGCGCTGCGGATCGGCGGCAACGACCGCATCACCGGTGCCGCCCGCTTCGTGGTGGGCGGCGTGCGCGACACCATCACCGGCTGGCTGGCCGGCGAGATCACCCTGGCGGCCGAGGAACTGGTCGACTTGCTGGTGACGATCCTCGACGGACTCAACGAGCCCGGGCTGTTCCGCGCCCTGACAGGTGCGCCAACTTCACCGTCCAGCAAACATTGATGTGAATTGACGAGGGTCTCGCCTCCGCTATTCTGGACGTCGTCCACGGGAGGTTTCAGGGTGTTTCTCCAGATCGACGAGATGCGCGCGGGCGCAAACACGTCCTACAACGCATCCTGGCTGGCGATGGAAGCCAAAGCAGTCCTGTCCCGGGCGAACATCACCAGCGCATGGACACCGTAGGCGACCACACAAGGGTCGTTGGTCTATCTGCCGAAGACGCCAAGGCGCTGGGGAAGATCGCCGGGCGAGTGACCAAGGCGGGCGACCTATTCACTCTCTTGAGCGCTGGTAAGGATTTGTACAACGGCTCGTACGAAGAGGCGTGCTCGGGTGTGGGCGGGGTGGTCGCGTCAAATGCGGCGGCGTGGGGTACTGCCATCGCGGCAGGGTCTGTCACTGGGCCATGGACGACGGCAGCCCTCGTCGTTGCCGCGGCGTATTTCGCCGGCAAGGGCGGCGAATCACTTGGTCGGGCAGCATGTCAATGATGGGACCGATGAGCCTCGAACTGCTCGCCAATAGGCCCCGTCTGACCGGCGTATCGATGACCTTGGCGCAGGCTGGGCTGGTGGTCATCCTCGCCGGCGGATTGTTGAGCATGTTCCCACTCTGGAAATCGGCGACGCTGTCGCCCGACTCAATCGAGCGGCGGACCTATTGGACGGGTGCCGCCGTCGGACTGTTCTTGATGTTCATCGCCTGGATCCCCAACTGGAAGTTGGCGATTGGAAGCGTCCTTCTCATTGGGATCGGATTGATCTCGATCGCGCTGACATGGACGAATCACTTGAAGATCAACGGACGCGTGTACGCCATGAACTCGTCCAACGGGAAGCCCGACCGGCCACCCACGCTGGCCAAAGACGACGAGGATCCGTGACTATCGGGCGGTGCCCTTTCGGGCCGTCACGAGCGTGGTGGTCCGAACCGCGCCGTACGCCTGCGAGTCGGGCGCAGGCAGCGGTCGCCCGAAGTGGTGATGTCCCAGGTGTCTTGGTCGGTGCGCATGAGCGCCAGGCTAGGCGCTCAGGCCACGGGAACCCGGCGGTCGGCCGCGGTACGCGGCACGGCGGCGTCGTCAGCCTCGCCGAAATCTTTTGTCCAACAGGCGAATTCCAAGGTCACACCATCCGGGTCGGTGAAGTAGAACGACCGGACGTACACCCCCGGGTGCACATCGCGCGACGCCTGCATCGGGCTGTCGTCGTGGTTGAGCACCGGGCCCACCCGGACACCCTTGTCCTTGAGCTTCTGCCGGTATTCGTCGAACTTGTCCTGTGGTACGTGGAAGGCCAGGTGGTTCATGGACGACACCGCGCTGATGAACTCGCCGATTCCGGGCAGCGCCTCCGGGGACGACAGACCGGGGACCCGGTCGGGTGCCTGCGCGAACCAGAAGAACGCCACACACGATCCGCCGCCGGCGTCGAAGAAAAAGTGCTGACCCATGCCGCCCGGCAGGTCGAGTGACTTGATCAGTGGCATGCCGAGCACGCCGGAGTAGAAATCGACCGTGCGTTGCATGTCGGCACAGACCAGTGCGACATGGTTGACGCCGCCGAGTTCGAACTCGTTGTTGGTGTTCTGCGGCTTGATCATGACCTGAATGTAACATCAGGTTCAGATTGTGGGTAGCAGCCGAGGAAAGGGACCGAGTGACGCAGCCGACCCGGCGCGGGCGTGAGACGCAGGCCGCGATCGACGCTGCCGCCCGCGCCGTCATCGCCCGCAAGGGCATCCTGGCCACCACGGTCTCCGACATCGCCACCGAGGCCGGCCGGTCCACGGCGTCGTTCTACAACTACTACGACTCCAAGGAAGCGATGGTGCGTACCTGGGCGCAGCGCTTCCAGGACGAAGCCGCCGAACGCGCGCGAGCGGTTGTCCAACATGGTCTTTCGGATCGCGAACGGATACACGAGGCGGCCAAGGCGCACTGGCACACCTATCGCCACCGGCTGGCCGAGATGATCAGCGTCTCGCAGCTGGCCATGGTCAATCCCGACTTCGCCGAATACTGGTCGCAGATGTGCGCCCAGCCGATCGTGTTCATCACCGAGACGGTCCGGCGCGCGCAACGTGATGGTTTCTGCCCCGACGACGACCCGCAGCTGTTGGCCCAGGCCATCGTGTCGATGCTCAACCAGTTCTGCTACCAGCAGCTGTCCGGCGGCACTGATGGCGGTTCCATCGACGACGAAGCCTGCATCGCCACCCTGTCGAACATCTTCTACCGCGCGATCTTCAGCAAGGAGACCTGAATGCCCCACCCTGTGATCGAACGCGAGTTCATCGGCGTCGACTCCCCCACCGCCGGCCGCGCCGGCGCCGGCGGTCATCCGTGCCAGGGGCTCTACCACCGGGCCGCGGGCCATCGGCCCAAGGTCGCGATGATCGCCACGCATTACCAGATCGACTTCTCCGAGCACTACATCGCCGAGTACATGGCCGCCCGCGGCATCGGATTCCTGGGCTGGAACACCCGCTTCCGCGGCTTCGAGAGCAGCTTCGTGCTCGACCACGCCCTGCTGGACATCGGCGTAGGAGTGCGCTGGCTGCGCGAAACGGCGGGCGTGGAAACCATTGTGCTGCTGGGTAATTCCGGTGGTGGTTCGCTGATGGCGGCGTACCAGGCCCAGTCCGGCTCCGATGAGTTGCCCAGCGCCGACGGCTACGTCGCCAGCGCCGCACACCCGGGCCGGCCGGAGGTGCTGACGGCCTGGATGGACGGGGCCGTCGTCGACGAGAACGACCCGGTGGCCAGCGACCCGGACCTGGACCTGTTCACCCGTACGGCGCCGTTCGACGCCGACTTCGTCGCGCGCTACCGCGCCGCGCAGGAGGCCCGCAATCACGCGATCACCGACTGGGCCGAGGACGAACTGGCCCGGGTGCGCAAGGCCGGCTTCTCCGATCGGCCGTTCACCGTGCTGCGAACCTGGGCGGACCCACGCATGGTCGACCCCGCCCTCGAGCCCACCAGCCGCGAACCCAACATGTGCTACGCCGGCGTACCGATCCAGGCCAACCGATCGGCGCGCGGCATCGCGGCCGCCTGCACCCTGCGCAACTGGCTGGGCATGTGGAGTCTGCGCACGGCCCGAACGCGGGCCGAACCGCATCTGGCGCGCATCGAATGCCCCGCGCTGGTGATCAACGCGCACGCCGACACGGGTGTGTTCCCATCGGACGCCCGCCGGATCCACGACGCCCTGGCGAGCTCCGACAAGGGGCTGTGCTCCATCGACTCCGACCACTACTTCACAACGCCGGGGGCCCGCGACGAACAGGCCGATACGATCGCCGAGTGGATAGCCAACCGATGGCCCTGACCGTCCTGGCCCATTTCGAGCCCGGTGAACGGGCCCGCGAGCAGATCGCCGCGACGGCCGACTGGCTCGATGTGCGCTTCGTTGCCGAGCACGACGACGACGCCTTCTACCGCGAGCTTCCCGACGCCGAGGTCATCTGGCATGTTCTCCGTCCGCTCAGCGGCGACGACCTGGCCAAGGCGCCGAAGCTGAAACTGGTGCACAAGCTCGGCGCTGGCGTGAACACCATCGATGTCGAGGCCGCCACCGCACGCGGCATCGCCGTGGCCAATATGCCCGGTGCCAACGCCGCGTCCGTCGCCGAGGCGGCGGTCATGTTGATGCTGGCGACCCTGCGGCGGATGCCGGCCCTGGACCGGGCCACCCGGGAGGGCCGCGGCTGGCCCACCGATCCCGAACTCGGCGACACGGTGCGCGATCTGGGCGGCTGCACCGTCGGCCTGATCGGCTACGGCAACGTCGCCAAGCGCGTCGAGCAGGCCCTGCGCGCGTTGGGAACCACGGTGCTGCACAACAGCACCAAGCGCGACGAGAACACCACCACCTGGGCAACCTTCAACGAACTCCTGGACCGGAGCGACATCGTCTCGCTGCACCTGCCGCTCACCCCGGAGACCAGAGGCATGGTCGACGGAGCCGCCCTGGCGCGAATGAAGCCGGGATCGATCCTGATCAACACCGCACGCGGCGAGATCGTCGACGAGACCGCGTTGGTGTCGGCGCTGCGGAGCGGGCACCTGGCCGCGGCCGGCCTCGACGTTTTCGCCACCGAACCCGTGCCGGCCGACAACCCGCTGCTGGCACTCGACAACGTCATCGTCAGCCCGCACGTCAGCTGGTACACCGCCGACACCATGGAGCGTTATCTCACCCGGGCGATCCGCAACTGTCGCCGGCTGGCCGACGGCCAGGCACTGTATTCGGTGGTCAATCAAGCCGCGGACGGGCGGGAGTAAGCTCCGACCAACCCACCGTTTGATTGAGGGAAGAGCAACGATGCCGATCGCGATCAATCCCGAGCACGTCGACCTGGCCGACTCCGTGCGGTCCCTGGTGGAGCGCGTCGCTCCATCGGAGGTCCTGCACGCAGCGCTGGAGACCCCGCTGCAGAATCCGCCGCCCTACTGGAAGGCCGCGGCCGATCAGGGCCTGCAGGGTGTGCACCTGTCGGAAGCGGTCGGCGGTCAGGGATTCGGGATCCTCGAGCTGGCCATCGTGCTCGCCGAATTCGGTTACGGCGCAATGCCGGGCCCGTTCGTGCCGTCGGCCATTGCCAGCGCCCTGATCTCCGCCCACGACCCGCAGTACCCGCTGCTGGCCGAACTCGCATCGGGCGCGGCCATCGCCGCCTACGCCATCGACTCCGGGCTGACCGCCACCCGCCAAGGTGACGCACTCGTCATTCGCGGGGAGGTCCGCGCGGTCCCGGCCGCTGCACAGGCGTCGGTGCTCGTGCTGCCGGTCGCCATCGAATCCGGCGAGCTGTGGGTCGTCTTCGACGCCGCCAGCCTCGAGATCGAGCCCATCCAGAGCGTCGATCCGCTGCGGCCGGCCGCCAACGTGCGGGCCAACGCGGTGGAGATCGACGACGCCCGCGTGCTGACCAACCTGAGCCGTGCCGACGCCCGTGCCCTGATGTGCACGCTGCTGTCGGCCGAGGCCATCGGTGTGGCGCGCTGGGCCACCGACACCGCCGCCGAGTACGCCAAGATCCGCGAGCAGTTCGGCCGGCCGATCGGCCAGTTCCAGGCGGTCAAGCACAAGTGTGCGCAGATGATCGCGGTGACCGAACGCGCCACCGGCGCGGTGTGGGACGCCGCGCGGGCGTTGGACGAAGAGGCTGACGACCCCGAAACTACAACGGCGCACGTCGAATTCGCCGCCGCGGTGGCCGCGACACTGGCGCCCGAGGCCGCGCAGCAGTGCGCGCAGGACTGCATCCAGGTGCACGGCGGCATCGGCTTCACCTGGGAGCACGACACCAACATCTACTACCGTCGCGCGCTGGCACTGACGGCATGCTTCGGCCGTGCCGCCGACTACCCGCAGCGCGTTGTCGACACCGCCACCACCACCGGGATGCGCGGCATCGACCTGGACCTCGACCCGGACACCGAGAAGCTGCGGTCCGAGATTCGCGCGGAAGTGACTGCGCTCAAAGAGATTCCGAGCGGCAAGGAGCGCAACACCGCCATCGCCGAGGCCGGCTGGGTCCAACCGCACCTGCCCGCGCCGTGGGGTCGCGCGGCCAAGCCGATCGAGCAGATCATCATCGCGCAGGAGTTCTCCAGCGGCCGGGTACGCCGGCCCAACATGGGCATCGCGGCGTGGATCATCCCGTCGATCGTGGCCTTCGGCTCCGACGAACAGAAACAGCGGTTCCTGCCGCCGACGTTCCGGGGCGAGATGATCTGGTGTCAGCTCTTCTCGGAACCAGGTGCGGGTTCGGACCTGGCGAGCCTGACCACCAAGGCCACCAAGGTCGACGGCGGATGGCGGATCACCGGCCAGAAGATCTGGACCACCGCCGCCCAGCATTCACAGTGGGGCGCGCTGCTGGCCCGAACGGACCCGAGCGTTCCGAAACACAATGGCATCACGTACTTCCTGCTGGACATGAAGAGCGAAGGCGTCGAGGTCAAGCCGCTGCGTGAGCTGACCGGTAACGCGATGTTCAACACGGTGTTCATCGATGACGTGTTCGTGCCCGACGAACTGGTGCTCGGCGAGGTGGACCGCGGATGGGAGGTCAGCCGGAATACCCTGACCGCCGAACGGGTTTCGATCGGCAGCAGCGAGACGCCGTTCCTGCCGAGCCTGGACCGGTTCGTCGAGTTCATCCGCGACGGGCACTTCGACCAGATCAGCCAGAACAAGGCCGGGCACCTGATCGCCGAAGGGCACGCCGCCAAGTTGCTCAACATGCGCTCGACGCTGCTGACGCTGGCCGGTGGGGATCCGATGCCGGCGGCGGCCATTTCCAAGCTGCTGTCGATGAAGACGGGCCAGGGTTACGCGGAGTTCGCCGTGGCGTCCTACGGCACCGACGCCATCGTCGGCGACCCGGACACGCCATCGGGGTCATGGGACCAGTACCTGCTGGCCAGCCGCGCGACCACGATCTACGGCGGCACCACCGAGGTGCAGCTCAACATCATCGCCGAGCGTCTGCTGGGCCTGCCGCGCGACCCGTAGGCCAGTCAGTCCGGATACTTCTCGCGGAGTTCGCGTTTCAGGATCTTGCCGGTCGGATTGCGGGGTAGTTCGTCGAGGAAGACGACATCACGGGGCACCTTGTAGCGGGCCAGGTTGTCCTTGACGTAGGTCTTGATGGTGGCCTCATCGAGTTCGCCGGCGTGCTCGGCCCGAACGACGAACGCCCGCAACCGGTGTCCCCACTCCTTGTCCTCGACACCGAGCGCGGTGGCCTCGACGACACCGGGGTGCCCGCTGATGAGGTCCTCGACCTCGGCGGGGAACACGTTCTCCCCGCCGCAGACGATCATCTCGTCGTCGCGGCCGCTGACGTAGAGCAGCCCGTCATTGTCGAAATAGCCGACGTCACCGGAGGACATCAGACCCTCGATGATCTGTTTGCCGCCGCCACCGGTGTAGCCCTCGAACGGGAAGGTGTTGCCGACGAAGATCCGACCGATCTCGCCCTTGGGCACTTCCTTGCCGTTCTCGTCGAACAGCTTGATCCGCACGCCCTTGACGATGGGCCCGACGGTGGCCGGGTTCTTCTTCAGGTCCTGCGGCCGGGCGATGGTGGCGAACGCGATCTCGGTGGAGCCGTACAGGTTGTAGACGACAGGGCCGATGTCCTTCATCGCCCGCGAGGCGAGTTCGGCGCCGAGCTGCGACCCGGAGACGAACACGATGCGCAGGCTCGACAGGTTCGGCTTGGCATCGGTCTTCTCCAGCTCGTCAAGGATCCGCGAAAGCATCACGGGGACAACGACGATCGCCGTGACCCGGTGCTTCTCGATGTCCGCCAGGACGGTGGCCGGTTTGAACCGGCGGCGCAGCACCAGGGTGCTGCCCAGCATCATCGCGATGGTGGCGTGCAGGAAGCCCAGCGCGTGGAACATGGGCGCCGGGAGTGCGGTCACCTCACCGGACTTGAACGGGACGTGCGAGAGTACGCCGCCGATGGGCGCGAGCGACGGCGGGGCGGCGCGGTTGGCACCCTTGGGCGTACCGGTGGTGCCGCTGGTCAGGATGATGATGCGGGCGTGCTTGCCGGCCTTGGGGGCGCGGGCCTTGCTGCTGCGGGCGACCAGCTCGGCCAGTGTCTCGTCGGTGGCGCCCGACGGCTCGTCGACGTCGGGATTGGTGCCGAGCGCGCGCAGCTTGCCCAGGGGCGTCTCGGCGGACGACACCGCATCGGCGTACTCGTCGTCATAGATGATCAGTTTGGCGCCCTCGCGTTCGGACACCTCTTTGATCTGTGGCCCGGAGAACTCGCTGTTGAGGAAGATCATCTTGGCGCCCACGCGGGCCGAACCGTAGAGCGCCACCAGGAACCAGCGGTGGTTGCGGATCAGCAAGCCGATCCCGTCGCCGGCCTTGACGCCCTTGGCGATCAGGGCATTGGCCACGGCATGCGCGGCGTCGTCGAGTTCCTTGAACGTCATCTCGCCGTCGTCGTCGATGACGGCCGCCCGGTTCGGTGTCCGGCGCGCGTTGAGCGCGGGGATCATGCCGATCTCGCCCCACTTGCGGATGTCGGCGAGCATCCCGATGAAGTTCTGCGGCGGCTCGATCTTGAGCGCGCCGGCCTCGAACATCTTGCGGGCGTAGTGCAGCTCGGCGGACCCGCGGGCCCAGTATCGGCCGGCAGACTCCTGCAGCTTGGCGGGCAACTCCATCACATTTGCCATGTCCCCCACCTTAGTGACCCACGCCACAGCCCGGTCGGGAAATACCATGAGACCCATGGCCGGTCCGCTCGTACTGGAGGTGGACGGGCGCGAGGTGCCGGTGACGCATCCGGACAAGGTCATCTTTCCCGCGCCCGGAATCACCAAGCTCGACCTCGTCAACTATTACCTGACGGTCGCCGGGGGCGCTTTGCGCGGCGTCGCCGACCGGCCGATGATCCTGAAACGGTTCGTCAAGGGCATCGACGCCGAGGCGATCTTCCAGAAGCGGGCACCCGAGAAACGCCCCGACTGGATCGACGTCGCCGAGCTGAAGTACCGATCCGGAACGTCGGCCAACGAAGCCGTGCTGCACGACGCGGCCGGTCTGGTGTGGGCGGTCAACCTCGGCTGCGTGGACCTCAATCCGCACCCGGTGCGCGCCGCGGATCTCGACCACCCCGACGAGTTGCGCATCGACCTGGATCCGATGCCGGGTGTCGGCTGGGACCAGATCGTCGACGTCGCTCTCGTCGTCCGGCAGGTACTCGAGGACTCCGGGCTCACCGGGTGGCCGAAGACGTCGGGTTCGCGCGGCTTCCACATCTATGCGCGCATCGCGCCGCGCTGGCTGTATCCGAAGGTGCGGCTGGCCGCCGAAGCGGTGGCCCGTGAGGTCGAACGACGCGCCCCGGAGCTGGCGACCTCGCGCTGGTGGAAGGAGGAGCGGGGCGCGCGGGTCTTCGTCGACTTCAACCAGAACGCCAAGGACCGCACCGTGGCGTCGGCGTATTCGGTACGGGCTCTGCCCGACGCCCGGGTCTCCACTCCGCTGCGCTGGGACGAGGTCACCGACTGTCATCCCGAGCAGTTCACCGCACGGACCGTTCCGGAGCGGTACGCCCGCGTCGGCGATCCCTGGGAAGGCATGGACGATGCGGCCGGCGGACTCGACGGTCTGCTGGAACTCGCGGCCGAACTCGGGCCGCCCGAGAAGGCGCCGAAAGCCGAGCGGCCACCGCTGATCGAGATCGCCCGCACCAGGACCCGCGACGAGGCGATGGCCGCGCTGGACACCTGGCGGGCCGCGCATCCCGACGTCAGCGCGCTGCTGACACCCACCGACGTGCTGGTCGACGGGATGCGCGGCCCCAGCTCGATCTGGTACCGGATCCGGATCAACCTGCAGCACGTCCCCGAGGACCGGCGCCCGCCGCACGGCGAACTGCTCGCCGACTACTCCCCATGGGAAGGGTATTCAGGTCGCCAGTGGCGCCGCGGCTGAGCGCACGGCCTCGGTGACGGCGGCGACCACCGCGCTGTCGAGCTTCCAGCACTGCCAGTAGAGCGGCACATCCAGGTAGGTATCACACACCCGAACGAAGTCCTGATCGACCAACTGGGTGGGGTACATCCCCCAGCCCAGCCCGGCCCGCACGGCCGCCCCGAAGCCGGTCGCCGTCGGCACGTAGTGCTCCGGGCGGCGCACGGACCGGCGAAACACCTTGCGCATCAACATGTCCTGTAGCGCGTCGTCGCGGTTCCAGGCCAGCGACGGTGCCTGTGCGGCGGCCTCGGCGGTGAATCCGGCCGGCAGGTAACGCGCGACGTACGCCGGCGTCGCCACCGGCACGTACCGCATGACGCCGAGTGACTGCACGCGGCAGCCCGGCACCGGGGAACGCTCGGTGGTGACCGCACCCATCACGACCCCTTCCCGCAGCAGTCGCGCCGAGTGGTCCTGATCCTCGATCCGGATGTCGAACAGGACCTCGGGCAGTTGAGTGAACACCGCGGTGAACCAGGTGCTCATCGAATCCGCGTTGACGGCCAGCGCGATCCGGGTGCGGTCCGGCGATCCGGTACCGTCCATCTCGGCCAGCGCCTCGGATTCCAGCAGCGCGCTCTGGGCCGCCAGACGCAGCAGCGGAACCCCGGAAGGTGTTGCAAAACAGGGTTTTTCGCGTACCACCAAGACCTGACCGACGCGTTGCTCGAGCGCCTTGACGCGTTGGCTGATCGCCGACGGGGTGACGTGCAGGTGCTCGGCGGCCGCGTCGAAACTACCCAGCTCGATCACCGCGGCGAAGGCGGCGAGCTGCTGTACATCGAGGTGGCGCACGGTGGAGATGTTAGGCGTCGTCGGTCTCATCGACGTCGGGCTTGGTCGCTTCGGACTGGGTCTCGTCGCGGATTCGCCGGCGACGGCAAATGCGCAGTTTCGCCGGCGCCAAGTTCTTAGCGAAGCGTTAGTGGTCGTTGCCGACCGCCTTAGATTGCCGCACTACTTTCAAGGACGTGCGAGGCAGCTGCGTCGCGCGAGCCAGACCCAGAAGAAGGATGACCGCCATGCTGTTGGATGTTCGCTGGCTGGGGTTCCGCCTGTTCCACCGGCACAAGGCCGCCGTCAAGGGACGTTGACCACCACGATCGGGCGCACCACCCGCTCGGTCATCGGTGCCGTGAGTCCCGAGTAGAACAGCCGGGCCTGCACGGACCACTTCATCGACGAATGGACCGCACTCGCGGTCGGCGGGGCATCCGCGGACAGCGGAATCTCGAACGGCAATGTGACGGGCGATCCGGCCCGCAACGGGATGTGCTTGGCCAACCCGATGATCGGCCCGTCCAACTCCCCACCCCGCGTCGGCGTCCGGGTCAGCGGATGCGATTCACGGCACTTGCGCCAACACACGGCGAGATCCCCGTCCGGCAGATCCCGCGTCGGCGTCAGCCGCACCTGGCCCCGGATCGCATCCCCCGCCACCACCACCGGCGACACCAGGTCGATCGCCATCCCGGTTTCGGCGTCGCCCATGATCACCTCGGTGGGTGCCGCGTCCACCGCGACATCGCCGCGCCCGATCCGGACGGTGAACTCGCTGTGCGCGTCCACGTCCCGGCCGCCGCGCTCGACGGTGACCCGGCACGACCAGCGCACCAGCTCCGGCGACGAGCCGGGAGCCCACGACGGGATCCGGAAATCCGAAGCGCCACCGGAGAATTCACCGTCGTGAACCGGAAGGTCGACCTTCGTGACACCAACCCAATCGTCGGTGTCACGGTCGCCACCGGCGTTGGTTCCGACATCCCCCCAGAGCCACATGTCCTCGGATACCTCGGCCATGGCGGAGTCGGCGCGGCCGGCCCAGTGATAGCGGTAGAAGTTGGTGTAACCCCACTCCAGCGTCGCGGCCGTGACCCGGTCGACGGGATGTCCGGTGCACACAGTTGCGCGTACCACCTGACGCGGGCGCACCACCGCCGGCGCGACCTCGACCGACACTGTCGGCGCGCGGCTGAACAGCCCCACTACTTCTGCTGACTCGCCGCGTACTCGTCCGGCCGGTTGCGTTTCATCCAGGCGCGCACCGGCCAGAAGACCACCCAGAAGACGCCGTACACCACGCCGTAGAACATTGCCGCCACCGCCATCCCGACCAACCACGCGGGGTAGATGAGGACTAGACAGAACTGGATGAACTGCTTGAGCACCGGTGGGTAGCCCTCGGCCATCGACCACACGTATCGCGGGCTCATCGCCGCGATCATCCGGCCCCACGTCGATGTCTTCGCCTCGGCATCGGCCTGCGCGACGCTGATGTCCCGTCCGCGTTCCTCCCGGGTCTGCCCTCGGGCGGGCGCTGGCGGCTCGTCCAGAAAACCCTCCTGACCTGCGGTCATGTGATCTGGGCTCCTTGTCCGTCGAGGTGGGCGCTGGCGAATGGATCGAACAGCGTGCAAAACCTACCGGCGCAGGGTTGAATCCTCGTTGGATATGCAACCTCGGGGAATTGGCAGCGAACGATGGACTATTTGCTTCTCGGCACGATGACCGTGACGGACGGCGATCGGGCGCTGAACCTCGGCGGCTATCGGCAACGCGCGGTGCTTGCCGCGCTGCTGCTTGCCGCCGACCGCACCCTGGACGTCGACACGCTGACCGAGCAGGTCTGGGATGGTTCACCGCCGCCGAAGCCGGTGGTGTCGCTGCGAGCCTACGTGGCCAATCTGCGCCGGATCCTCGCCGACGACGCCCGAACCGATCGGTTGGTCACCGACGGGCACGGCTATCGCCTCCGACTGGGCGCCGACCGGCTCGACACCCGACAGTTCGAAACCCAGACCGGACTGGGCAAGCGGCTGCTGGACAACGGCGACCCGACGCGCGCCGCCACGGTGCTCGACGGCGCCCTGGCCCTGTGGCGCGGCTCCCCATTGTCGGACCTGCGGGATCTGCAGTTCACCTACCACGAGATCCACCGGTTCGAGGCGCTGCGCTCCGATGCCGTGGAAGCCCGCTACGAGGCCGAGTTGCTCCGGGGCCGCAGTGCCGAACTGATCGGCGGGCTGGAATCGGAGGTAGCCACCAACCCGCTGCGGGAACGTCTCTGGGCGCAGCTGATGCTGGCCATGTACCGCGCCGGCCGGCGCACCGACGCCCTCGCGGCGTATCACCGATTAGAAGTGATCCTCGCCGACGAACTCGGTGTGCGCCCCGGCCTGGCCCTGGAACGGCTCGCCGCCGAGATCCGCGACGAGTCAGCAGAGCTGGACTGGAAGCCGCCGCCGGATCGCATCCAGGTGTCCCGGCCCGCCGCCCGGTCATTGTTCGGGCGCATCCCCGAACTCACCCGGTTGCACGACGCCCTCACCGACGCCGCCGACCGTCGTGGGGGTATCGCCGTGGTCACCGGTGACAGCGGAGTCGGAAAGACCGCACTGGCAACGGAAGTCGCCCGAATCGCCGATGAACTGGGCATGGTGTCGGCCTGGGTCGGACACCCCGGCGGGGTGCGCACCCCACCGGGGTGGGCGTGGTCGCAGGTGCTGCGAACCCTGACCAAGCTGAATGGCAACACATCTCTGAATCCCACCCCGCTGTCTATCGAGCTGGAAAACTTCTCGGCTGGAACGGATTTCGCACACCTCGAGACAATGGCCGGTGCGGTCGCCGCGCAATGCGGGCATCGCCCGACCTTGATCGTCCTCGACGACCTGCATCGAGCCGACCGGTCCACCCGCGATGTGCTCGAGCTGCTGTCCTCGTTCGTGAACCGGATGCCGCTGCTGGTGCTGGCCACCTGGCAGGACGCCGGGATGAACCGCCCGATGCACGAGCGTGAGTTCGATCGGCTCCTGAGTCGCTGCGAGGTCACGCTGATGCGGCTGCGCGGCCTGGGCTCCGATGCCACCGCACAACTGATCGCGCGGGTCTCGGGCCTGACACCCACACCCGAGTTCGTCGAGTCCGTTGGGACGCGCACCGGCGGGAACGCGTTCCACATCACGGAGCTGACCCGGCTGCTCTGTGACACCGGCCAATTGGACGAGAACACCACCGCCATCGCCAGCCAGGACGTGCCCGACGCTGTCTCCGGCGTCATCCGGTCCCGCATGACCGATGTCCCGCGTTCCACCCGTACCGCATTGATGGTGGGCGCACTGCTCGGAACCGAGTTCCACGCCGCCGTCGCCGCAACCGTGCTGAATACGGATCCGACCGAGGTGGCACGCGACCTGGAGCCCGCGTTGCGTGCGGGTCTGATCACCACCGGCACGCCCGGACGCTTCCGATTCAGCCACGGCCTGGTCCGCGACGCCGTCGCCGCGCAGGTCACCGGGGTGGCCCGGGCGCAACTGCACGCCGAGATCGCGCGGGCCTACGCGACGCGGGACGACGTCGCGACGGACGAGTCCTTCGCCGCCGCCGATCACGCCTGGCGGGCCGGCGCCGAACTCGAACCGACGATCGCGCTCGATCTGCTGGACCGTGCCCTGGCCGCAGCCTGGGAGAGGTCCGGCTACCGCGACATCGCCGAGTTGAGCATGCACGGTCTGGATGCATGCGCACAGCTGGCACCCGGTGGATCGCGGCACGAGCGGGAAGCGCACCTGTGGCTGCAACTCGTCTCCGTCGAGGCGGTCACGAAGGGCCAGAATTCCCAAGAGGTTCGAGGGGCCTTGCGCCGGCTCGACGATATCGCCTCGCGCACCGGGCAGTTGACCCTCGAATCCGCCTTTCGTTGCCTGGAAGCCAGCGGATCGGGTCGGTATCGTGAGGCCGCGGTGTTGGCCGAGGGACTCATCACCGTCCATCGCGAGACCGACGACCCGATCGCCGGCTCGGCAGGTTACTACCTACGGGGACTGGTCGAGTTCTTCCGCAACGACCTCGAGGTCTCCATCGCGTCGATCAACACCCTGCTGCACGAACTGCCGACGGTCGACTGGCAACGCCACGGCCATCTCTCCGCGTTCGATGTGCGCGGCCATGGGGTGGCGATCTGGACGGCGGCGGTACGGGGCGATGCGACCGCCGCGGATGCCTGGGCCCAGCGCGGCCTCGCACTCGGCGATTCCCGCAATGATCTGTTCGGCAAGGCCATCGTGCGCATCTCCGAACTCCAGGGCCGGGCGATCCTGGGCCAGGTCGGCGGCACCGTATCGCAGGCCCGGGCCGTCCAGGCCGAGCTGAACGAACTCGGTATCAACCAGTTGGCCGCCTCGGCACAGGTCATCGAGAGCTGGGCCCTGGGCCGGGAGGGCGCGGACACCAGTGCCGCGGTACGCGCCGCCATCGACATCCACACCCAGGACGGAACCCGGATCTTCCTGCCGATGTACTACCTGCTGCTCGCCGATACCGAATTGGCGCAGGGCCGTTGGGATGCCGCCGAGGAGGCACTGAGGACCGCCGACACCATCGCAGCGGCCACCGGAGAGCGGGTGTGGGACGGGCAGCTGGCGGCCCGCAGACAGAACCTGCGGACCGCCCACCGCTCCGGACGGATCAGGGCGTGATCTTGGTCTGCTCGTCGACCTGATTGGTGGCGTCCATCAGAACGTCGGCCTCCGACTCGTCGGAGTAGGCGTTGAGCTGCAGGACGTACAGGCCGTCCTGACTGGGGATCACCACCGTCTTCTGCGCGATCATGCCCTGCTTGCCGTCGACGTCGTACTGGCCGCCGAGCTGCACCGCGTCGAAGCCGCCCAGCTTGTCCCGGGTGCCCTCGGTGGAACCGTCGAAGCCGGGGATGTTCTGCAGCTCGCCGGGCGCCAGGGCCAGGATCTGCTCGGGATCGACATTGCCGGTGAGCTTTTCGAAAATCGCCAGAATACGGGGCGGGTTGTTCGGCACCTTGGTGTTCGGGTAGACGATGGCCCCGTACGGCGCTTCCGGCAGCCCGTCCTTGGTCTCCCAGCCGTCCGGGATGGGCAGATCGATGGTCGGACCGGGATCGCCGCGCTTGATCGGCGTCTCCTGGATGTTGTTCTCCTTGATGTAATCCTGGATGGTGCGGTGGGTGCCGGTCGGAGTGGGCGTCGACATCGCGGATTTGCTGGTCTCCGTGGTCTTCTCCGCGGAGGTGGTCTTCGCCGCCGACGTGGTCGCGGTGGTGCTGGTGTCCTTCTTGTCCTCGGTCTTGGTGGCCGACGAACAGCCGGTGAGTGCGACGCTGAGTGCGACGGTGGCGATCCCGGCGCGGGCCCAGGCGGTGGTGGTCGGTTTCCTCACGGGTTACTACTCCTTCTTGTTGGGTTGTGGTGCCTCAATGACGGTCAGCTGTCCTTCAGGCAGGCTTCGGCGCCGTTGATCACACCGTTGCGATAGTGCCGGATCCGTTCGAATCCGGCGCCCTGCCGCTGGGCGTCGCCGTCGCCGCGGAATACCAGCAGTGCGGTGATCGCTTCGTCGAGGTCGCCCGGTGAGATCTGGTAACTGCTCGTGCCCGAACGATTTCCGAGGATGACACTGGCGGTGTACGCGCCGGCGAAGCAGTCGCCGCGCAGCGACTGGGTGCGGTCGTCGGACTTGTCGTTGGCGCGGGTCATCGCGGCCAGCCCGTACTGGGTGGCCAGCAGCGTGGCAACGGCGAAGTCCCCACCCTGCCGGTAGACCTCCGGCATGGTCTCGGTGTTGTCCCAGCCGATGTAATCGTCGGGCACGCAGTAGAACAGTACGTAGCCCTCCGCGGGCGAACCGCCGCACATCGGGGGTTTCGACGCGTCGAACGGCTCGAGGCCCTTGACCGGCACCCACGCCTCGCCGTTGGTCAGCTCCGGAAATACGTGTGTCCAGTAGTCCTCGAGGTCGTACGGGACGCCGTTGATGATCGAATCGTAGGGCGCGTCGCCGCCGCGTGCGGCGTCCTCCTCGTCGTTGAACGGCAGTTCCACCACCACCGGGTCGTCGTCGCGGTAGCCCTTGCACTTCTCGGGTCCGTTGTCATAACCGTCCTGGAACGCGCCCACCCGGTCGAATCCGCTGCCGTGCGCCTGCGGATCGATGTTGCTGGTGCCGGGCGTGTCCCGCAGTTCCAGGATGCCGGCCAGCGCCTCGTCGAGCTGGGCGGCGTTGGCGGTGAACACCCCGGCGTCCTGGGCGTGTTTGGCATAGCCGCCCGCGAAGCAGTCGGCCTGCAGTTCCTTGGTGACGGTTCGAGCGGTGAAGTCGGATCGGCCCTGCACCGCGTGACCCCATTCGTGTGCGAACACGATGGGGATGACGAAATCGCCGAACTTGGACTGCAAGTCGGGCAGCAGCCCCTCGGCGTCCCACGCCACCACGTCCTCGGTGGAGCAGTAGAACGCATTGCCGGCCACCTCGCTGACATCCTGGGTGCACGGTGGCGGTTTGTCGTGCGAGGGCGCCACCGAGTAGAAGCCACCTTCGACCGGCTTGTAGTCCTTGCCGTAGAGCTTCGGGAATTCGTCGGCCCAGTAGGACTGCAGATCACCGATCGCCTTCACCGCGATCTCGTTCACCGGTGCCGACGCGTCGCCGTGGATGGTGATGGACTCGCCCTGCTGACCGAGTTTGGTGGCGGTACCCGACTGTCCGGCGGTGCCGCCCGGCGATCCGCCGCAGCCCACTGCGACGAGGGCAGCCGCCAACGTGCACAACAGCTTGCTCTGCATTCGCCAGAAAATAGCGACCGACATTGGAGGTTGGTTGGAAGATCCTGAACGCCCGTGGCGGCCCGTCGTTGGACGTATCGTCGGGATATCGACCGGCCCGCCGACGAACGTCCAGCACAGGAGCGAAACCAATGGCCATATCCGAAGTCGACACCGGCAGCCCGACCAAGAGCGCGCGGGACTTCGAGCAGAAGGTAGCCGACGTACAGGCCTACTTCGACAGCCCGCGATTCGCCGGCATCACCCGGCTGTACTCGGCCCGCCAGGTCGTCGAGCAGCGCGGCACCATCCCGTCGGACTACATCGTCGCGCGCGAGGCCGCCACCGCGTTCCATGCGCGGCTGCGTGAACTGTTCGCCCAGAAGAAGAGCATCACCACGTTCGGGCCGTACTCGCCCGGCCAAGCGGTGGTGATGAAACGGATCGGCATCGAGGGGATCTACCTCGGCGGCTGGGCAACCTCCGCGAAGGGATCGATCAGCGAGGATCCGGGACCGGACCTGGCCAGCTATCCGTTGAGCCAGGTGCCCGAAGAGGCCGCCGGCCTGGTGCGGGCGCTGTTGACCGCCGATCGCAACCAGCAGTACCTGCGGCTACAGATGACCAGCGAACAACTCGCGGCAGCGCCACCTCCGATCGACTATCGGCCGTTCATCATCGCCGACGCCGACACCGGCCACGGTGGCGATCCACACGTGCGAAACCTGATCCGCCGGTTCGTCGAGGCCGGTGTCCCCGGTTATCACATCGAGGACCAGCGGCCGGGCACCAAGAAGTGCGGCCACCAGGGCGGCAAGGTGCTCGTGCCGTCCGACGAGCAGCTCAAGCGGCTCAACACCGCCCGGTTCCAGCTCGACATCATGGGGGTGCCGGGCATCATCGTGGCGCGCACCGATGCCGAGGCCGCCAACCTGATCGACAGCCGCGCCGACGAGCGTGATCAGCCGTTCCTGCTCGGTGTCACCAACCTCAAGATCCCGTCGTACAAGTCGTGCTTCCTCGCGCTGATGCGCCGGTTCCACGACAAGGGCGTCACCGACCTGCGGGGGCACCTGCTCTACGCACTGCCCGATGCCGAGTACGCCAGCGCCGACGCCTGGCTGGACAGCCACGCCATCTCCGGTCTGGTCGACGAAGCCGCCGCCAACTGGCTGGCCGACCCGACGCAGTCGGTCGACGCGGTGTTCGACGGCGTGGAGTCGAAATTCATCGAGGCGTGGCAGGCGGATTCTGGGTTGAACACCTACGGTGAGGCCGTCGCCGAACTGCTCGAGTTCCGCACCCGGGAAGGGGATGGGGAAGCCCCCGGGATGAGCCCGGGCGAATGGCGGAAGTTCGCCGCCCGCGCCCCGCTGTACACCGCTCGGGAGAAGGCCCGCGAACTCGGCGCCGACGTGGCGTGGGACCCCGAGCGGGCCAAGACCCCCGAGGGTTACTTCCAGGTGCGCGGCGGCATCCCCTACGCGATCAACAAGTCGCTGGCCGCCGCGCCTTTCGCCGACATCCTCTGGATGGAGACCAAGACCGCCGACCTGGTCGATGCGCGGGAGTTCGCCGAGGCGATTCACGCCCAATTCCCCGACCAGATGCTGGCCTACAACCTCTCGCCGTCGTTCAACTGGGACACCACCGGGATGACCGACGACGAAATGCGGTCCTTTCCAGAGGAACTCGGCAAGATGGGGTTCGTCTTCAACTTCATCACCTACGGCGGCCACCAGGTGGACGGGGTGGCGTCCGAAGAGTTCGCCACGTCCCTGCGCCAGGAGGGCATGCTGGCGCTGGCCCGCCTGCAACGCAAGATGCGCCTCGTCGAATCCCCTTATCGCACACCGCAAACACTCGTGGGTGGCCCCCGCAGCGACGCCGCCCTGGCGGCGTCCTCTGGACGCACGGCAACCACCAAGGCCATGGGTGCCGGCTCCACGCAGCACCAGCACCTGGTGCAGACCGAAGTGCCCAAGAAGCTGCTCGAAGAGTGGCTGGCGATCTGGGGCGAGCACTATCAGATCGGCGAGAAGCTGCGGGTCCAGCTGCGACCCCGGCGCGCCGGATCGGATGTGCTGGACCTGGGCATCTACAGCGACGGCGGCACGGACACCGAGCCGCTGGCCAACGTGGTGGTGGACCCGATCAAGGACCGGCACGGCCGCAACATCCTCACGGTGCGCGACCAGAACACCTTCGACGAGCGGCTGCGCAAGAAGCGCCTGATGGACGTGATCCACCTGTGGCTCATCCACCGGTTCAAGCCGGAGATCGTGTACTATGTCACGCCCACCGAGGACAACATCTACCAGACCGAGAAGATGAAGAAGCACGGCATCTTCAGCAACGTCTACCAGGAGGTCGGCGAGATCATCGTGGCCGATGTCAACCAGCCGCGGATCGACGAGCTGCTGGCGCCCGACCGCGAGGCGCTGGGTAGGTTGATCCGCAAGGAGGACTAAGCCCTGAGTGATCAGCAGACCGCCCGCCCGACAAGGGATCTCGCGGTCGACTACTACCGCGTCTCCGGCGTGGTGCTCATCGTGTTCGGGCACTGGCTGCTATCCTGCGTCACCTTCCACGACGGTTCGTTCGGCCTGCAGGATCCGCTGGCCGACATCCCGTGGACGCGCTGGATCACCTGGCCACTGCAGGCGGTGCCGGTGTTCTTCCTGGCCGCGGGTTACGCCAGCGGGGTGTCGTGGACACACTGGTACGGCAGCGGCAAGATGTCCCGCCAGACCTGGGTCCGGCAGCGACTGGTGCGGACGCTCGGGCCGACGGGCGCCTACCTGGCGTTCATCTCCGCGGTCATCCTCGTCATGGCGGCCTTCGGGCTGCCCGGCGCCGTGCTGCAGTACGCGGGGTGGGCGGTCGCGATGCAGTTGTGGTTCCTGGCGGTCTACGTGCTGGTCGTGTATCTGACACCGATTGCTGTTGCGGCACTGCGGCACTGGGGCCTGTGGGCACCGGCGGTGCTGGGCGCGGCGGTGGCGCTCACCGATGTGCTGACCATCGTCGTCCACATCCCCTACGTGATGTGGCTGAACTATCTGTTCTGCTGGGGCGCGTTGTACCTCCTCGGAATCGCCTGGCAGCAGGGACTTCTGAGCCGTCGACTGGCTGTCATCCTGGCCGTGGTGTCCGCCGTGGCGCTGGCGTTGTTGATCGGGGTCGGCCCGTTCCCGGTGTCGATGATCTCGGTGACCGGCCAGACCATTCAGAACTCCTCGCCCCCGTCGGTGGCGATGCTGGCGTTCGCGGGCGCGCAGACCGGCCTGGCGGTGCTGCTGGCACCCGCGTTGAACCGCGCGCTGCGCGGCGAGAAGGTGCAGCGGGTGCTGTCGGTGGCCAACACCAATGTGATGGCGCTCTATCTCTGGCACATGGTGCCGGTGGTCATCGTCGCCGTGCTGGTCTATCCGAGCGGTCTGATGCCGCAGCCGACCGAGAACAGCCTGACCTGGTGGCTGGTGCGCGGACTGTGGGTGCTCATCCTCACCGTGGTCACCGCATTCGAGATGGTGGTGCTGCTACGGCTGCGGCGGGTCTTCGCGGCGCCGTTGCCGGCGATCCCCGTGCGGTGGAGTCCGGCGGTCACCGATGTGACGCTGTTCCTCGGGGTGGCGATGACGTCGTACGGCATCACGTTCGTGTCGGCCGGCGGCTTCGCCCCGGACGGGCATTTCCCGTGGCACTCGATGATCATCTTCGCCGTCGGCGCCGTACTGGTGTCCCTCACCCCGACACTGAGATCCGTTGCAGAGCAGCCCGGATCGGGTCGGGGATCGGTGCAGCTCGCCGAGTGACCCGGTCGACGAAGACATGCACGAAGTGCCCCTGGGCGGCGGCCCGGTCGTCGGTCTCGGTGAAGATGGCGATGCCGTAGGTGACCGATCGGGTGGATAACCGGTCGACGCGCAGGCCGGCCCGCAGCCGGTCGGGGTAGGCCAGCGGCGCGTGATAGGAGCACTGCGATTCGACCACCAGACCGATCACCGGCGCGGTGTGGATGTCCAACCCGCCCTCGGTGATCAGATAGTGGTTGGCGACGGTGTCGAAGTAGCTGTAGTACGTCACATTGTTCACGTGCCCGTAGACGTCGTTGTCCATCCAGCGCGTCCCGATGGGCAGGAAGTACCGGTAGTCCCCGGCGGATTCGTGATCGGCCATAGCACTCACCAGTATCGCAGCGCAGCGCGATAGAGCTCCCCCAGGACCTCCGGGCTGGTCTCGATCGGCGCGTTCTGCAGCAGCCGCTGCTGGGGCCAGGCGCCGGCCGCCAATGCGGCACAATCGGTTTCGGCGTAGCCGACGCCGGTCAGACCGTTCGGCATGCCGACCGCGCGCATGATCCGCATCAGCTCGCTCGCCAGGACCTCCCCGGCCTCTTCGGCAGCCGGGGCGGCCGGGACATTGGTGGCGCCGAGCAGGCCGGCGGCATCGGCGTGCCGGGCCGGATGCGAGTGCGCAGTGGCGCGGAACACCGCCGGCGCGTTGACGATGACGGACATGCCGTGCGGCACCATCGATTCGGGGCCGGGATAGCCGGCCGGATGGAAGTCCCGGACCTGCCCGGCCACGGCGTAGGACATGGCGTGCGGGATGTGTACCCCGGCATTGCCGAATGCGATACCGGCCAGCGTGGCGGCCCACATCACCTGTTCGCGGGCTTCCCGGTCACCCGAATCCGCCACGGCGCGTGCGAGATACCGACCCAGCAGGCTCAGGGCTTCCCGACAGCCCAGATCGCTCCACGGGTTGGCGCCCTGGCTCATCGGCCGGAGGTGGGGCGGGTCGGCGGCCGGACGCCGGGTGAACGGTCGCGCGGTGTAGGACTCCAGCGCGTGGGAGAGGACGTCGAGCCCGCTGGACGCCACCACTTCGGCGGGCAGGGTGTCGGTGCAGTCCGGGTCGACGAGCGCCTCGGTCGGCCGCAGGGCCGGTGCGGCGATGCCGGTCTTGGCCTCCAGCGACAGCAGGTCGAAGATCGCGATGCCGGTCACCTCGCTGCCCGTGCCCGAGGTGGTGGGGCAGGCGATGTGGGGCGCCAGTGGTCCGGGCACCGACCGGCCCTCGCCGACCGGGGCGTTGACGTAGGCCAGGAAGTCGGCCGGGTGGCTGCTGTAGAGATTCGCTGCTTTGGCGGTGTCGATCACCGATCCACCGCCCACCGAGACGTATCCGTCGACGCGGGCCTCCGCCGCGAACCGGCTTGCGTCCTGGAAGGAGATGTCGGTCGGCTCGACGCGGACGTCGGAGTAGGTGACGACGTCCAGGCCGGCGGCGGCCAGTGAGCGGTGTGCTTTGTCGAAGAACGGCAACCGGACCACGGTTGCGTCCGTGAACAGCGCCACCCGCGTCATGCCCAGGGCGCGGGCCCGCTCGCCGAGCTCGCCGACGCAGCCGCGGCCGAAGGTGATCCGGGAAGCGTCGACGGTGAACGCTCCGTCACCGCCCTCGACGGTCGGATAGTGGCAGCAGGTCATGTTTCCGATTCCAGTGCGCGCCGGTAGCGCCGCATACCGCTGATCCAACGGTCGTAGTCCGCGCCCTTGCCTCGGTACATGTCGAGCGCCTCCGGGTGCGGCAGGACGAGAAATTTGCCCGCGCGCACTGACGAAACCGTAAGTGCGGCAACATCTTCGGGTGTCACGGTGACGCCGGCCCGCAGCACCGCGTTGGCGGCCAGCCGGGCACCGGGATCGGCCGCGTCCCGGATCGCCGACATCAGCGGGGTGTCCACCGCCATGGGGCACACGCAGCTGACGCCGATCCCGTCGTCGCCGTAGGTCACCGCCAGCCATTCGGCGAACCCGACGGCCGCGTGCTTGGTCACCGAGTAACCGGCTCCCCCGATCTGCGTCAGCAGGCCCGCCGCCGAGGCGACCGCCACGAAATACCCTGCGCCCGTGGACTTCCAGTGCGGCACGAGCAGGCGTGCGGCCCGTACGTGGGCACGCAGGTTGACATCGATGACGCGGTCCCAGGCGTCCTCGTCGCCCAGACCGATCGCTCCCATGATGCCGGCGTTGGCGACGTAGATGTCGACGGGCCCGAATTCACGGCCCGCCAGCGTGATGAGCGACTCGATGCCAGCGACCTCGGCCGCATCGGCCCGCAGCGCCACCGCGGCGGCCCCGGTCGCTCGGACGCGCCGCGCGGTCTCCTGCACCCCGTCCTCGTCGAGGTCGCCGGCGACCACGCGCGCACCACCGGCCGCGAACTCGATCGCCAGTGCGCGGCCGATGCCCGATCCGGCGCCGGTGACGATAACGGTGCGTCCCTCAATATCCATTGTCAGCTGGGCACTTTCGGTGATTGCGGTCATTTCGGGTGGCTCCTTGGTGAGCCCGCGGGTCAGCACCAGCAGGTACACGATCCCGATGCCCAACCAGCTCAGCCCCAGGACCAGCGCGCGGGAATCCAGCTGGGTGAGCAGCTAGATGTCGATGAGTGCGCCCACCGCCGGCAACAGGACACACCGCCAGGGGTTCAGCCGCTCGGACCGGTGCCGGACGAAGTAGGCGATGACGGCGAGATTCACCAGCGTGAATGCGGTGAAGGCGGCGAAGTTGATGAACGACGTCGAGGTGGTGACGTCCAGGAAGATGGCCGCCACACCGATCAGGCCGCACAGCATGATGTTGAAGATCGGGGTGGTGAGCAGCGGACCGTCGAGCGGCGGCGTCGGGTCCGGTGATGGGCGCGTACTGCGCCAGCGCGAGCGACAGGACACGTGCCATCGATCAAATCTAAACCTCGCTGGCGGCGGTTGTACGTCGTTACTGTTGCGCAGTGGCCGACAATCCACTGGAGCAGCTGACCCTCGCCGATCTCCGGCAGCGTTCCAGTGCAAAGTGGCGGGTGTATCCCGAGGACGTGCTGCCGCTGTGGGTCGCGGAAATGGATGCGCCCCTGGCCCCGCCGATCGCCGATGCGCTGCGGCGCGCCATCGACCTGGGCGATACCGGGTATGCGGCCGGCGACGGGTACGCGCACGCACTCGCCGGGTTCGCCGCCCGGCGCTGGAACTGGACCGATTTCCCCACGGCGGCGGCCCAGCTGGTGCCCGACGTGATGCGCGGGATCGTCGAGGTGCTGCGGCTCATCACTGCCGAGGGCGCTCCGGTGGTGGTGACGGCACCGGTCTACCCGCCGTTCTTCGGGTTCGTGACCCATGCGGGGCACCGGATCGTCCAGTCCGCGCTGGATTCCGCGGGCCGGATCGACCTGGGCGCCCTGGACGGCACCCTGGCCCGGGTCGGCCCGAGCGCGGCGCTGCTGATCAGCAATCCGCACAATCCGACCGGCGTGGTGCACACGCGGGCCGAACTGGAGGCGATCGCCGATCTGGCGGCCCAGCACCACACGCGGGTGATCGTCGACGAGATCCATGCCCCGCTGGTGCTCGAGCGCGCCGCCTTCACCCCGTACCTGAGCGTGCGCGGAACCGAGGGCGCCGTGGTGCTGATGTCCGCATCGAAGGGCTGGAATCTGGCCGGACTCAAAGCGGCACTGGCGATTCCGGGCGCCGGCGCCGCCGACGAGTTGGCCCGGCTCCCGGGCGAGGTCACCCACGGCGCGAGCCATCTGGGCGTGATCGCCCACACCGCGGCGTTGACGGGCGGGGACGACTGGCTGGACGCGGTGCTGTCCGGTCTGGCCGAGAACCGCCGCCTGTTGGGCCGGCTGGTCTCCCAGCATCTTCCGCTGGCAGGTTACCGGGAACCGCAGGGCACCTACCTGGCGTGGCTGGACTGCCGGGCGCTGGCCGACGGTGACGGGCCGTACCGGCTGTTCCTCGACACGGCGCGGGTCGCGCTGACCTCCGGCCCGGCGTTCGGGATCGGCGGCGGCGGGCATGTGCGGCTGAACTTCGCGACGTCGGCGGACATCCTGACCGACGCGGTGACCCGGATGGGCCGTGCCTGGACGGCCCACCGCAGCTGACTGGCTGAGATGGCCGGCCTGGCTACCCTGGTGTGGTGAACAGCCGACCGGTAGCCGGCATCCCCGGTGGTGTGGTGCACGAGATGCCAGCGGACCTGCGTACCGCGTTGCTGGGCAACACGTTTGCGCTGGCGGCGTGGCAGGACATCACGCCGCTGGCCCGCAACGAGTTCATCTGCTGGGTCGAGGACGCCAAACAGCAGGCCACCCGCGAACGGCGGATCCGGCGCACCCAGGAGGAACTCGAGGAGGGCAAGCGTCGGCCGTGCTGCTGGCCGGGCTGCAAGCACCGCGAGCGCACCGGGCGCTAGCCGCGTCAGCCCGGGACGTTGGCGACCAAGGTGGCCAGGGCCGCGGTGCTGAGGCGGGCGAGTTCGTCGGCTTCCTGTGGAGTCAGGGCGTCGGCGACGACGTCGGTCATTCGCTGGTTGGTCAACCGTTCGACCTCGGCGAGCCGCTCCTTCTTGTCGGCACCGTCCGGGTAGGGCTGGGGCCAGCCGAACATCGACGTGTATTCCGGGCCCTTGTTGAGCATGTGGGCCTCCACCGGCGCGATGCCGGACAGCGAGAGCGCACTGAAGTGCACCGCCGCGCGCAGTTCCCGCAGCACGAACATCACCTGCAGTGCGCGGCCCGGGGCGTCTGGCACGAGTGGCATCGCACGCCACCCGGCGTACAGCGGCAGGGCCAACCCGGGTGCCGCCGCGATGACCTTCTCGCCCAGCTCCGCGATCCGGTCCAGGCCTTCGGCGTTCGCCAGGTACTTGCGGCCGAAGTTCGCCGTTTGCTCCCAATAGATCTCGGTGGCGCGGGCGGCTCCGTGAACGGCGACGCCCTCGTCCCACATGGCAGCCAGGCCGGCCGGCTCGAACACGGCGAACGTCGCCGCGACGGTGCCTCCGGACGCGTCGCCGAGCACACCGCCGCGGCCGGCGACATACCCCGACAGCGGATTCTGATAGCCGGCGGCAATGCTCTCGGCGAAGGTCTCCGGATGGAGCATGAAGGTTGCGACCGCCTTCTCCATGGCGGCGCCGGCGCTCCGGGTGGACTCGGCGATATCGGCGTCGGTCATAGCGGCTGAACTCCTCATCGA
>JAKIXW010000003.1:300-14172 GCA_022708865.1 Acidobacteriota bacterium | reverse complement strand
CAGAGAGCCATGGAATAGCCGCCGTTGACACAAATCGTCTGTCCGGTGATCCACGATCCGCGGTCGCTGCCGAGCAGCAGCGCGAGCTGCGTGACGTCGTCGAGCACCCCGGGCCGCTGGATCGCGTAACTGTGCAGAATGGCCTTGGCCTGGGGCGAATCCGCGTGCTCGGACCACAGCGCTTCGGTCATGGGTGTGCGCATGGTGCCCAGGGAGATGTTGTTGGCGGGCGATCGAGCGCGTGAGACCCGCGGCGGCGGCCTTGGTCGCACCGTAGACGGCACCGCCGGGATCTCCGGCGCGCCCGGCGTCGGAGACGATGGTCACGATCCGGACTCCACGTGCCTCTACGCGCCCGCCCTGGGCGCAGTGTTCTCCGGGGACACCCTGTTCCAGGGCGGACCCGGCGCCACCGGACGCTCGTTCTCCGGCTTCCCCACCATCCTGGGCTCCATCAAGGACAAACTCGGCAAGCTACCGCCGGACACCATCGTCTGCACCGGACACGGCGACACCACCCGCATCGGCGACGAGATCGTCAACTACGACGCATGGGTCGCCCGCGGCCACTGGCGATGCGGTGCGAGCAACGAGCAGCCACGAGGAAGTGGCCGAATCAGACAAAGCCACTGAGCTCTTGGGGGCTGTTGCAGTCAGAGGGCTCGGCGTAACGTCAGCAGCACTACCGGGAGGGGTAGAACTGTGAAAACAACCAAATTTGTCGCGCAGATCGGTATCGCAGCAGTCGCGGTCGGGTTGGCACTGGGCACGATGGCTCCTGCCGGAGCGACCAACAATATCAAGCCGTACGGCACTCAGGAAACACTGAAAGACATCTGGGGCAACAGTGAAATCGGCTACACGGTCGACGGATTGGGTCCCAGCACGGATGCCGTCCCGGCACAGATCAACGGTCAGCTATATGAGGCGTCGGTGACCGTGGCGGCCGTCCAAGGTTCCGTCATGCCGAACGTCACGGACTTCAATGCCCGCGCCCAGAGCGGGGCGACCTACCGCGTTCTCGGCGTCTCCACCCTGGGGGGACCGCTGGGTCCGGGTGGCACATCGACCGGGAAGCTCTACTTCGATGTCGTTGGCGACGTGCCGAACAGTGTCGTCTACAACGACGGGACGCAAGACCTGATGGCCTGGATCTCGCCCTAGTCCGCGGAGGCGTGCGGTCGCCCACGGCCGACGGCAGCGAGGAGCGCTGTTACGTCGAGTCTTTGGCCGCACACCAATCGTCAACGCCTTTCATTCGGCTGGCTCTGCCAACGTCATTACCGGCTGCGACCTCACGGGCAAGACCGCGGTGGTCACCGGCGTATCGAGTGGGCTGGGCCTGCAGACTACCCGGACAGTGGCGTCGGCGGGCGCCGAAGTTGTTGCTGCCGTGCGCAATCCCGAAGCATTCCGCTGCAGCCCCAGTGGGCGGAACTCGGCAACCTCGCCGGGCTCATCACCCGGGTCCCGCTGGACCTGGCATCGCTGAAGAGTGTGCGCGCCACCGGCGCGGCAATCATGTCCGATCGTCCGCGGATCGACGTCCTGGTCAACAATGCCGGCGTCCAAAGAGAGACGGTTGTCCAAGCTTTTCGAGCAGCAGGGTGGCTTCGAACGGCGAATAACAGATTGGAGCGCACAACGCGAGCCGCGCGGCGAGCCGATTCCGTCCTCCGACTGTGCCCCCTTCTCGGCGCACCGGCTGTGGGCGTGCCGACGGAGAGAACGCGACGATAGCGGAGCACCAGTTCGCCTTGGTGGGCATTAGCCTGGCCACCTGGCTGCGGGTTCTGACAGGACGTGAAACATGTCGGGATCATCTCACTGGCCCCGGCGGCCCCCGAAGTGTCGCGAAGACGAGCAGGCAATCGACCTGTGAAGCCTTGCCGACCAGTCGATCTGGTCGGCAACCTCATCTCAGGTGGCCGGCGAGTTGACCGTCGGCCCCGAAGAGTTTCCGCTGCCAGTAGGCGATGAGTTCGGTGGTGTCGATCTGGTCGGGGTGGAAATCCCGCCTCTTGAAAGGTCGCATATCGGAGTAGAACCCCTGAAACATCGGGTTGCGGAGCATCTGCACCGTCTCCTTGAGGATCCGCAACGGCCGACGGCGGCCCTCCACGTCGGTGGTGGCGATCGAGATCCAGGACGCCAGCACCAGGAGCGGGATGCCGCAGTTCTGCGCGAAGCGCATCCAACGGATGCGCGTCGATTCCGGAACCCCCACGGCCCGATACACGTCGAATGCGACCGACTTGTGCTCCAGCTCTTCCAGCGCATGCCAGTTCAACAGATTGCGGATCTCCGAGCTGTACATCATCGCCTGCACGTCCGGGCGTTTGAGGACGTTCTCCGCCCACACTGCCGTGAAATGTTCTGCGGCCACCGTGAATCCGAGAAAGAAGTGGCGAAGGCGGGGCAGCCGGTCCGGGCTGGGGTACTGCTTGTCCAGGAACTTCTCCATCCGTTCGGTGCTCTGCAGCAGGTACTCGAACCATGCGGTCGGGTAGCCCATCGCCGCGAGCTGCTCATTGAGCTCCCGGTGCTGCAGGCCGTGAGTCTTCTCCTGCCCGATGAAGCCGGCCACACGCTTACGCAGGTCTGGGTCGGCGAGCTGATCTTTGTAGCGGCGCACCGACCGGACGAAGATGTCCTCCCCGGGCGGGAAGATCGCCGACAGCACCGCGATCAGGTGGCTGAATACCATGTTGCCGTCGGCGAAGTGCTTGTCGGTCACGGTCTGGGCGTCGAATCCGAAGTTCAGTCGTCGGACGGCCAGGGATGTCGTCACGTTCGTCATGTCACGACGCTAGGGCCGCCGCCGGGCGAGCGGAATGTGCGGTTCAGACAGGGATTTGATGTTTTCGGACAGCCTGTCGTCAGGGTCGACGGATCCGGTGCCTGCTGGGCGGAGTACCCACCCATCGGATGAACGCACGACTGAACGCGGCCGTCTCCGAATAGCCCAGCTGGCGCGCCGTCTCCTCCACCGTAAGGCCTGATTCGAGCATGGCCACGGCAAGTGTCACCCGCACCTCGTCGACCAACGCGCGGTAGCTGGTGTGTTCGGCCGCGAGGCGCCGATGCAGCGTGCGCTCGGTGATGCACAGTTCGTCGGCGATCACCGCCATCGACGGCAGCACACCGGGATCCCGGACCAGTCGGGAGCGCACCTGCGCAGCGATTCCGCGACGCCGGAGACGCGTCTGCAAGAGCTCTTCGCACTCATTCGCACATGCCTCGGCCGCGGTGGGGTCGGCGGCCGGCATCGGAAGTGCCAGCAGTTCGTACGGGATGGTGATCGCGCTGCGCGCCGCGGACAAGTCGAGTTCGATTGTCATCCAGGGGAACTCGAGCCGTTCGACGGGGATGCCGATACCGGGCAGCTCGACCTTGATCGGCGCATCCGAGTGCAGCTGGCCGACCAACAGCGGCACCATGCTGGTCAGCGCGAACAGATCCCGTTCCAACATGAAGCTCCGGACGTCGGCCGGCACGGCGCTGTCATCGAACTCGAGCACGGCGCCGTCGGGGGCGTCGTGCCGGGTGAGCCGCAGAAACGTCGACGACAACGTCGCATACCGGCAGCCGATGTTGACCGCGTCGCCCAGCGTCGGACTCGCCAGCAGCGCGTAGCCGAGCACACCGGTGTTGGCGAAGTTGTACTGCAAACCGACATCGCGTGCGAATTCATGTGGATCTTCTACGCGGCCAAGGATGTTCCGCAGAATCGCCAGTTCCTGACCCGCTTGGACCTCGGTCGCACTGTCATCGATATCGGCCAGCGTGACGCCGGTACCCGCAAGACAGTCTGCCGCATCGATCCGGTGCAACCGCGCGGCCTCCAGAAGATGCCGGCAGGTCGCCACCGGCCGGGGAATATCCCAATCGGGCTGCGCTACATCGCCGATCGACACATGTCCGAACGTATCAAGTTCGTGCCGGCAAACACCGTCCGCTCTACGAACTGCCGATGGCAAGACTCGAGCTTTCCCGCGAACTGTCGCTGCCTCCCAACCAAGCCTGGACCCACGCATCGAATGTGGCTGAGCTGGGCGACTGGCCGTCGCTGCACCAGGGTTGGCGCTGCGAAATCCCGCCCGAGCTCACCGAAGGCACCACGTTGGTAGGGGTGGCGGGAGCCAAGGGCATGCGCAACCGGGTCACCTGGACAGCCGACGTGAAAACCGCGCGCGTTACCCGGCTATGGACGAGGCGGTCTGCAAGACCGATCGCCCAGATCCGCAACCTCATCCGGTCAGCAGACCCTTCGCGATGTGGGTCACCTGCACCTCGTTACTGCCGGCATAGATCATCAGTGACTTGGCATCGCGGGCCAGTTGCTCCACCCGGTATTCGGCCATGTAACCGTTGCCGCCGAACAACTGCACCGCCTCCATCGCCACCTCGGTCGCGGCCTCAGAGGCGTACAACTTCATCGCCGACGCCTCGGCCAGCGACGGCAGCTGGCGGGCCCGCAGCTTTTCGATGGTCTGGAACACCATGTTCTGCACATTGATCCGGGCCACCTCCATTTTGGCCAGCTTGAGCTGGATCAGCTGGAACTGGCCGATGTTCTGACCCCACAAGGTGCGGGTCTTGGCGTAATCGACACAGCGACGGTGACATTCGTTGATGATGCCCAACGCCACAAACGCAATGCCCACCCGTTCGGTGACGAAGTTGGCCCGGGCGCTGTCCCGACCGTCACCGCCGGTGTGCTGTTCGGTCTCGCCCAGCAGCCGGTCCGGGCTCAGCCGCACATTGTCGAAGAACAACTCGCCCGTCGGCGACGACATCATGCCCATCTTCTTGAACGGCTTGCCCTGCGTCAGCCCCGGCATCCCGGCGTCGAGCACGAACGTCAGCACCGGGCGGTTGCGCCGGTCGGTGCCTGAGCCGTCGTCGAGCTTGGCGTAGACGATCAGCACATCGGCTTCAGGCCCGTTGCTGATGAACGTCTTCTGCCCGTTGAGGATGTAGTCACCTGTGCCGTCCGCGGCACATTTGACGTAGGTCTTCATGCCGCCGAACGCATCCGAGCCGGCATCCGGTTCGGTGATCGCCCAGGCCGCGATCTTGTCCAAGGTCATCAGGTCGGGCAGCCAGCGCTCCTTCTGCGCCAACGTGCCGCGGCTGGCAATGGTCCCTGCCCCCAGACCCAGGCTCACCCCGATGCTGCCCAGCAGCCCGAGGCTGACCCCGGACAGTTCGACGATCATCGCCGCGGCCGCGGAAAGGGGGGCGAGTTGGCCTTCAAATCCCCCCAGCCCGCCGGATTCCCCCTCCACCTGCTCCGGTTTCGGCGCGCCGGCCGTGATCGCCGCTTCCTTGGCGCGCTGCTTCTCCAGCATGCGCTTGACCGTCTCGGCCGCCAGCACGTCCAGGCCGAATTGGGAGAACAGCTTGCGCGCGATCGGGAACGGTGAGATCTCACCGCTTTCCAGCACGTCCAGCTGTGGACGGATCTCCTTGTCGATGAACCCACGCACGGTGTCGCGCATGATCACATCGGTGTCAGACCACTCGATCATCGTGTTCTTGTCTCCTCTGCTAGGGCAGCCGTGCCGCGATGTCATCGATCTCCCACACTCCGTCGGTCTCGATGGTGGCGACGTCATGCCAGCCGGCCAGCCGCGAGATCGCGCCGCCCTGAACCGCGAACACCGTGCCGGTGACCGGGCACTTGTCGGCGGCCAGATAGGCCACCAGCGGGGCGATGTTGGCCGGGCTGAACAGGTCGACCTCGCCTTCTTCCGGGTCACCCATCAGCGCACCCATCCCGGGGGTGGCCAGCGTGAGCCGAGTGCGCGCGATCGGTGCGATCGCATTCACCCGAACCCCGTAGCGCTCCAACTCCTCGGCCGCGATCAGGGTCAACGCGGCGATCCCGGCCTTGGCCGCACCGTAGTTCGCCTGCCCGGCGTTGGGCAGCGTCACCCCGGAACCCGACGCGGTGTTGATCACCGCAGCGTTGGGTTGATCCCCTGCCTTGGACTGCGCCTTCCAGTACGCGGCGGCGTGGTGCAGCATCGCGAAGTGCCCCTTCAGGTGCACGTCTATCACCGCGTCCCACTGCGATTCCGCCATCCCGGGAATGAACGCGTCCCGCAGAATGCCGGCGTTGTTGACCAGGACGTCGAGGCGGCCGAACTCGTCGATGGCCTGCTGCACAACGCCGTTGGCGGCGCCCCAGTCCGACACGCTGTCGGTGTTGGCCACCGCTCGACCGCCCGCGGCGACGATCTCGTCGACCACCTGCTGGGCCGGCCCGGCATCCGCCCCTTCCCCGGCGTTGCTGCCGCCCAGATCGTTGACGACGACCGCGGCGCCCTCGGCGGCGAACAGCAGTGCGTGCTCACGGCCGATCCCGCGCCCGGCGCCGGTGATGACGGCGACCCGGCCTTCCAGTGCTCCCATGGCTTTTCCTTTCAGTCTGCTCAGTCTGCGATGACGGCAAGGCCGTCGGTGATGGCGAACTCTTGGCCTTCTGAGGTGCCCACGCGCGCCGTTTCGAAGGCGTAGCTGGTGGTTCCGTTGGCCGAACCCGCGGCCCAGATGCGGGTTTCCAGGTCATCGCCGGGCAGCACCATCTTGGAGAACCGCACCGCGAATCGCTCGAGCCGGGCGACATCCGAGCCGGCCACCTCGGTGAGCACCGCCCAGGAGGTGAACGCCATCGTGCACAGGCCGTGCGCGATGATGCCGGGTAGCCCGGCATCGCGGGCCACCTCCTCGTCGAGGTGGATCGGCATCGGGTCACCCGACGCCGGCGCGTAGCGGAAGGTCTGGTCGTCGTCGATGTGCTGGCTGACCTTGAACAGTGGCGCTCCATCGCGCAGCGCGGCGTCGAACTTGTGGTTCGGCACCTGCTCTCCCACCGCCTCGCCTGCGTTGACACCGCGGAAAAAGCCGACCAGGTATTGCTCGTTGACGAGTTCGCCGTCGTGAGCCCGGGTCTCGAGGTGAATCGAAATGCGGGCGCCCGAATCCACCGTGTCGTAGCCGATCACCCGTGCCCGCGAGGTCAGTCTGTCCCCCGGGCGGATCGGACGATGGAAGTGGAAGTCCTGTTCGCCATGGACGATTCGGCCGAAGATCTCGATCGGCACGACGTCCAGCGCGGGCGCCATCATCGCGTCGAAGGCCGGCACTATCGCGAACACCGGTGGTGCGACATCGCCGTTGCGGTGGGCCTCGATCGGATCGTTGGTTGCCGCCGCGTACTCGGCGATCCGTTCCGCGGTGACCTCGAAGGTCTCCGGATCGGCCCAGACGTTCAGGCCCGCGCTGTCGAATTGCGTTATCTGATCCGCCATATCAGGCCGCCGCTGAGGCCAGCGCTTCGAGCTTCTCGAGGGTCGCGTCGAGTTGCTTGGCGCCGTCCTTCTCGACCGCCTTGGCCAGCGCACCCTTGATCAGCGCACCCTCGAAATCACCGGCCACGCTGAACTCCGAACCGTCACCGGCGGGAGCCACCGAGAACTCGAACTGGCATTTGACGCCGGCCATCCCGGTGCCCGACATTGTCAAGCTGGTGGGGGCGTCGAACTTGTCCACCGTCCACTCGATCTTGTTCGCCATCCCCAGCATCACGATCTTCGCGGTCAGCGACGAGCCCTCGGACAGCGTTGCTGGCGGCTCGCCCAGCCATTTCTCGTGGATGGTGAACCACTGGTCCCAGGTCGACGGGTCTGAAACCTTCTGCCACAGCGCTTCCGGGCTGACGGACAGTTGTTTGGTGGCCTCGATGTGTCCCACGCGATGTCTCCTTCTTCTGTGTGATTTCAGCGTTCGGCGCGCTGGTAGGCGGTAACGACGGCGGCGCCGCCGAGTCCGATGTTGTGCTGCAGAGCAGCAGTCACCCCCGGCACCTGACGCTTGTCGGCGGTGCCGCGCAATTGCCAGGTCAGCTCGGCGCACTGAGCCAGTCCGGTCGCTCCCAGCGGATGACCCTTGGAAATCAGTCCGCCGGACGGGTTCACCACCCAGCGTCCGCCGTAGGTGGTGTCACCGTTGTCGATCAGCTTGGGCGCCTCCCCTTCACCGCAGAGCCCGAGGGCTTCGTACAGCAGCAGTTCGTTGGTCGAGAAGCAGTCGTGCAGTTCGATGACTTGGAAGTCGTCCGGCCCCAACCCGGACCGGTCGTAAACCTGTTGTGCGGCTTTGACATTCATGTCATAGCCGATCAGGTTCTTGGCGGTGCCGTCGTAGGTGGAGGCGAAATCCGTAGTCATCGCCTGCCCGACAACCTCCACGGCCTGACCGGCCAGACCGTGCGAATCGACGAATGCCTCTGACGCCAGGATCGCCGCGCCGGAGCCGTCCGAGGTCGGCGAGCACTGCAGTTTGGTCAGCGGGTCGTAGATCATCTGCGCCGCCAGGATGTCGTCGAGGGAGTACTCGTCGGAGAACTGCGCATATGGGTTGTTCACCGAGTGCTTGTGGTTCTTGTAGCCGATCTTGGCAAAATGCTCAGCGGTGGAACCGAATTGCTTCATGTGCTCGCGGCCTGCGGCGCCGAACATCCAGGGTGCGACCGGGAACAGCACCTCGGAAATCTCGGCCAGCGCCAGGACGTGCTTCTCCATCGGCTGCGCCCGGTCATCGTAGGAGGATGACAGCGAGCCCGGCTTCATCTTCTCGAAGCCGAGCGCGATCGTGCAGTCGGCCAACCCGCCCCGAATGGCCTGCGCAGCAAGATAGAGCGCGGTGGATCCGGTGGAGCAGTTGTTGTTGACGTTGACGATCGGG
Source organism: Acidobacteriota bacterium (assembly GCA_022708865.1). GTDB lineage: Bacteria > Actinomycetota > Actinomycetes > Mycobacteriales > Mycobacteriaceae > Mycobacterium. Next base: position 5,418 of record JAKIXW010000003.1, on the reverse strand, counting down.
ATGCCGGTCAGGCCCAGTTCGTAGAGCGCCCGCTGCCCGGAGGTGGACTCGCCATAGACGTAGCCCACGTAGCCCTGCTGCACCTCGCGGTAGTCGACCCCGGCATCGGCCAGCGCCTTGGTCCCGGCTTCCCGGGCCATGTCCGGGTAGTCCCACACCGACCCGTCGTCGTTGGTGCGGCGGCCGGGCTTCTCGAACTTCGTCATGCCGACGCCGACAACGAAAACGCGTTGTGCCACTAAAGGTTCCTCTCGCCCAGGTCCGCTGTTCAGCGGCTCTGGATCGAGGCTAGGTCGACCGATTGGCCACGACGAGGACTGCGACAGGCGTCTTGGGGGACCGAAACGATCATCGGGATTAGGATCGGAGGCTGATTCCGATCACAGGTCACGCGAAGGGCGTCCGCCGACACATGGCACACACCGTCCCCGTCCAGTTCCTCCACGCAACGGTCGAGGCCATGGCCAGGCGCGGCTTCGACGTACAACGCGCGTTGCAGGAGACCGGACTCGACTGGCAGCGCTACTCCGTCGAACGTGCCAGGATCACGCCCGAACAGGCCACCGGGGTGATCCGGCACCTGTGGGGCATCACCGACGACGAACTCCTCGGTTTGGGACCGCGTCCGGTACCCCGCGGCACGCTGCGCCTCTCGGGCTTCACCTTGATTCACAGTCGCGACCTGCGCGCAGCGCTCACCCGGATGCTCGAGCTGACCTCGGTGTGGGCCGGAGTCCGGTGCCAATACGAGGTCGATGACGGTATCGTCATCGTCCGCCAACTGGACCGCCCGGATTCGCCGGTCGATCCGTTCGTCGCCTTCGCACTGATGAGCGGCCTGCACCGGTTCGCCGGCTGGCTGACCGGATCACCACTGCGCCTTCGCTACCTGGGATTCCGCTTCAATGCGGACTACCTCAGTGACGACTACATGGCCATTTTCGGCATCCGTCCCGAGTTCGGGGCAGCGGGTTACGCAATGTCGTTCGACGCGGAGGCGCTCACCAGACCCGTGGTCCGGGACGAGGCCGATCTCAAGGACTTCCTCCGAGAGGCACCCGGGACCCTGTTCTACTCGCATGAGCACACCACCACGACCGCCGCCCAGGTCCGGATCATCATGGAACGCAGCCTGAACGGGCCGTGGATGACCGCCGACGAGCTCGCCGACCGGCTGTCGATGAGTGCGCCCCACCTGCGACGGCTCCTCCGTGCGGACAACACTTCGCAGCGCCGGATTCGCGACGAGGTGCTCCGGGACCGCGCGGTCGAAGCCTTGGTGCACGGCGAGGAGACGATCGCCGACCTCGCCACCCGCCTTGGCTTCTCAGAAACGAGCGCATTCCGGCGGGCCTTCCGACGGTGGACAGACCTCCCGCCGGGAGCCTACCGGGCCAACTCCGTCGGTTCGGATGCCCCGGATCGCCGACCCCACTCCTGAGTTTCACACACCGAAAACCGGTTTAGTGCAACGACATACGGCGAATCAAATGTCGTCAGCTTACCGAACCGGCGTCGACCAGCGCGGCAGCCTCATCTGCGTTCAGCCCCCAGTCGACCAGAGCCATCAAGAAGAACCTCGATCCACAACAGTGACCATGGACGGATCTCGAAAGCCGCAGCGCGACCTTCCGATGGTCGGCGTGAAGAACCGGCGGGAGCAGCGCGGCACCGCAGGTGCAAACTACGGCTCGGCAAGTCACTTGGCCTGACGTTTTGCCATCCAGATGGCGCAGGCGCCAAGTTACGCCATCTCAACTGGCAACGCGCCATCGAGCATGGCAACCGACAGCGACGCCCCTCGTGAAGATTCCGCTCTGGATTGTTCATTAACATCACTAATGTCAATTAACAATTATTAGCTGTACTGATCCAACGCGCACGCTTACCGTCGACCGGGTGAACAGCCCGCTGACCCTGGTCTACTTCTCCGGCTTCGCCACCACGTTCGCGCTGATCGCAGCAATCGGTGCGCAGAACGCGTTCGTGCTGCGCCAGGGCATCCGCCGGGAGCACGTGCTGGCCGTCGTCGCGCTGTGCTCGGTGTCCGATCTGGTGCTGATCACGGCCGGGATCGCCGGCTTCGGCGCGCTGGTCGCCGCACATCCCGACATCGTCACCGTCGCCCGCTTCGGCGGGGCCGCATTCCTGGTCGGCTACGGGCTCCTGGCCGCGCGCCGCGCCCTCACCCCGGGCACCCTGACCCCGTCGACGGCCGGCCCGGCCCGGCTGGCCAGCGTGGTGGGCACCTGCCTGGCGCTGACCTTCCTCAATCCACACGTCTACCTCGACACCGTCGTGCTGCTCGGCGCCCTGGCCAACGAGCAGCACGAGGGCCGGTGGATATTCGGGGTCGGCGCGATCACGGCCAGCTTCGTGTGGTTCACAACGCTCGGGTTCGGGGCCACCAAGCTCGGCGCCCTGTTCGCCAAGCCGGTGACCTGGCGGATCCTCGACGGCGCGATCGCCGCCACGATGATGGGACTGGCAGTCCTCATCGTCTCCGGGTGACACAATGGGCCAATGGTGTCCGACGATCGCGCACCCGGGCTCCGGGAGCGTAAGAAGCTGCGGACCCGCGAGACCATCCGCACCGAAGCCCTCAAACTCTTCGAGGCCAACGGCTACTCCGCCACGACCGTGGAACAGATCGCCGAAGCCGCCGACGTCTCGCCCAGCACGTTCTTCCGGTATTTCACGAACAAGGAAGCGCTACTCATCCCCGACCAGCTGATGGATCCGATCATCAACACGTTCATCAACGCGCCGGCCGAGCTCTCGCCGGTCGCGGCCTATCGCCTGGCCGTCGGGCAGATGTTCACCGGCATCAGCGACACGGCGTGGGAACCGGAACGGGCCCGCCAGAACCTGATGTACACCCTGCCGGAAGCCCGCGGGGCGCTGTACAGCCAGTACATCGACACCATCGAACAGATCACCGACGCACTGGCGATCCGCCTGAACCTGCGGCCCGACGATCTGCGGCTGCGCACCACCGCGGGCGCGATCACCGGTGTCATCATGGCGTCCCTGCACGGTGCAGCCATGAATCCCGAGGACATCTACCGCGCACTGGACTTCCTCGACGCCGGCCTGCCACTCAAAGACCTCGGCTGATGGGCAGGTCCGTGTTCATCACCGGCGCCGCCGCGGGCATCGGGCGAGCAACGGCGTACGCGTTCGCTGCCCGCCGATACACCGTCGGCGCCTATGACCTCGACGAGGACGGGCTGGCCACGCTCGCCGACGACATCCGCGGCACCGGTGGGACGGTCCTCACCGGCCATCTCGATGTCACCGACTATGACGAGATGTCGACGCGGGTAGCCGAATTCGCCCAGACCAACGGCAATCGCCTGGACGTGATGATCAACAACGCGGGCATCCTGGCCTCCGGCCGTTTCGAGGAGGTCGACGTCGCCGTCAGCCACCGCGAGATCGACGTCAATTGCAAGGGCGTGGTAAACGGCCTGTACGCGGCATTGCCGTACCTGCGCTCCACGCCATCGGCCGTGGCCGTCAACCTCGCGTCGGCCTCGGCCATCTACGGTCAGCCCGAACTCGCCATCTACAGCTCCACCAAGTTCTTCGTACGCGGCCTCACCGAGGCACTCGACATCGAATGGGAGCGGTACGGCATCCGCGTCATCGACATGTGGCCGCTGTTCGTACAGACCGCGATGACCGATGACATGCACATCGGCACCACCGATTCGCTCGGGATAAAACTCAGCGCGCAGGATGTCGCGGAGGCGATCATCGCCGCCGTCGACACCTCCGGGCTGCGAAAAAACCTGCGGCAGGTGCACTTTCCCGTCGGCCGAACCGCCAGGATCATGAGCGTGGCATCCCGGCTCGCCCCCGGACCGCTGAGTCGGCTGATCAACAAGCGACTGTCCCACCAGTAACCCCGCTGCACTGTTGTGCGGTTCTCTCGCTGACATGACCGAGCCGGGATAGTCTCGCGCCGTGCACACACAGTGGAACAGACGCGGGTTCCTCGGACTGGCCGGGCTCACCGCACTGGCCCTGGCCGGCTGTTCCTCGGGCAAGCCGTCGCCGGGAACCCCGGGCGGGGGCGCGGTCACCATCAAGCACGCCTTCGGTGAGACCACCGTCCCGGCCGTGCCCAAGCGTGTCGTCAGCGCCGGGTTCACCGAACAGGACAGCCTGCTGGCGCTCGGCGTGGTACCGGTAGCCACCACCGAGTGGTTCGGCGGTCAACCGTTCGCAGTGTGGCCGTGGGCGCAACCGAAACTCGGGGCCGCCCGACCGGTGGTCCTGAACCTCGACGCCGGCATCGACGTGGACAAGATCGCGACACTGAAACCCGACCTGATCGTCGCGATCGACGCCGGCGTGGACGCCGACACCTACCAGAAGCTCTCGGCCATCGCCCCGACCGTTCCCCAGTCCGGCACCGACGCGTTCTTCGAACCGTGGCAGGACCAGGCGACGACCATCGGGACAGCCGTCTTCCAGAGCGATGCCATGGCCGGCCTCGTCAAGGCCGTCGATGACCGGTTCACCAAGGTGGGCTCCGACAACCCGCAGTTCAAGGACAAGCGGGTGCTGCTGCTCGAAGGCCAGCTGTGGAACAACGGTGTGGTGGCCACCCTGCCCGGCTGGCGGACCGACTTCCTGACCCGAATGGGATTCACCATCCCCGAGAGCATCACTTCGCACGGCACCGACGACCATCGCGCCGTCCTCCCCGTCGACCAGGCCGCCGCGGTCCTCGACGACGCCGACGTGTTGATCTGGACCACCGAGAGCGACGAGGACCAGGCGGCCCTGGTCGCCAATCCGGCGATCGCCGGGCTGCGGGCCACCAAGCTCAACCGGAATGTGTTCACCGGCAAGGATCTTGCCGGTGCGATCAGCTTCGCCTCGGTGCTTTCCTACCCGGCCGTCGCCGATCAGCTGCCGCCGCTGTTGTCCACGGCGCTGCGCTGATCGTGTTCGATGTCCAGCACCGGCGTCGGTCGGCCGAACCCCCGCGTGACACCGAGGAGCCAGACGAATCCGACTGCCAGCCAGCACAACCCGACGATCAGCGTGAGATGCGACAGGCTGGTCCACAGCCACAGCGTCAGGACCAAGCCGATCAGCGGCAGG
>JAKIXW010000003.1:0-290 GCA_022708865.1 Acidobacteriota bacterium | reverse complement strand
TGACCACCGAAAAGGCCACCAGCGCACCGAAACTGATCAGCGAAGCCAACGTCGTCAACGTGATCACCTCGGCCAGCAGGGAGACCACACTGACCACCAGGATGGCCCAGACCGGCGTGCTGAACCTCGGCGACACGTGCCCGAACACCGGCCGCGGCAGGATGCCGTCACGGCCCATCGCGTAGAGGATGCGGGCGACCGAGGCCTGCGACGTCAGTGCCGAGCCCAGCGCGCCGGCCACGTAGGCCGCCGTGAAGAACGATGATAGGAACTGTCCGCCGGCCGCCTTC
>JAKIXW010000039.1 GCA_022708865.1 Acidobacteriota bacterium | reverse complement strand
CCGGGTCGGTGTGGCTGACCACCGAGGAGGCCGAGACCGCCCCGCACACCAAGCAGAAGTTCCTCGGCGCCAGCTCCCGCGACACCATCCGGTCGGCCGGCCGGACCGGAAAGCCGTCGCGACAACTTGTTTCGGACTGGACCGATGCCTGGGCGCCCAACGAGGGTGGCCAGAAGCCGCTGCCGCTGCCGTTGCAGTCGATGCTCGTGGAGCCGGTGCTGCGCCGGGTCGACAAGCTGGCCTCCACCGGGCATGAGGGCGCCCAGGCCCTGGCGACCTACTTCGTCGGCCAGGGGGTGGGCTTGATGAACAAGGTGAAGCCGGCCCGCGAAGTGGTGCTCGAGTTCATCGAGGATTACCTCAGCGCGGCCGAACGACTCGCCGGTTCGGTCGACGACTGATGGCGTAGAAATACGTGGGTGCATGATCCCCGGAATCGCGGGGTGCTCCGACTGGCTGCGCCGGTGGGCCTGGCATTCATCCCACTCGGGATTGCACTGGGCCTGCTGATCACCCACGCGGGGCTGGCCTGGTGGTGGGCCCCGGTATTCGCCGCGGTTCTCTACGCCGGATCGCTGGAGTTCCTGATGGTCGGCCTGGCGGCGACCGCCGCACCGGTGGTGGGTGTGATGGTGATCCTGGCGCTGTATACCCTGCGCCGCATGCCGGATGCCGTTGGCCGCCAACAACTCTGGTCGCTGCTGGCCGTCGGCGCCACCATCGGTCTGCACCTGTGGCGGGCCCGGCCGCTGCTGAGCATCCTGGCCGGCACGGCGATATACGTCGTGCTGATGTCCGTGTGGCCCTGACGCGGCAGCGGGCGGATCTAGGGCCCGAATCGCGCCAGCAGCGCCTGCCGGTCGATCTTGCCGATGCCGCGGCGGGGCACTTCCTCGACGATGTGGAGCTCGCGGGGTGCGGCGGTGCGCGCCAGCGTGCCCTCGACATGTGTGCGCAGCTCGTCGAGCCCGGGTTTGGCGGCACCGGGTCGCAGCACGACGGCGGCCACCACCCGCTGGCCGAGCCGGTCGTCGGCAACGCCGAACACCGCGCAGTCGGCGATCGCGGGGTGGGTGGCCAGGGCCGACTCGACGGGTTGCGGCAGCACCGTCAGGCCGCCGGTGCTGATCGCGTCGTCGGCCCGCCCGAGCACCTGCAGTGATCCCGAATCATCCAGGGCGCCAACATCATCGGTGCGGAACCAGCCTGGTTCAGCGAACGGGTCCGGATCGGGCGGATTCCGGTACCCACTGGCCAGCGTCGCGCCGCCCAGCACGATTCGGCCGTCGTCCTCGATCCGCACGTCGACCCCGTCGAGCGGCATGCCGTCGTACACGCAGCCGCCGGCAGTCTCGCTCATGCCGTAGGTGCGGACCACCGAGATATCCGCTGCGGCAGCCTCTTCCAGGATCCGGGCCGGGGCGGGCCCGCCACCGAGCAGGACGGCATCCAGGTCCGCCAGGGCGGCCAGGGCCTCCCGGTCGGGCAGACACTTGGCCAGCTGCGCGGCCACCAGGGAGGCGTACCGCCGGCCCGACCCCATGGCGGCGACGGCGTCGGGCAGCCCGGCGGGATCGAATCCGTACGTGACGTCCAGTTCGACCGGAACCGTCCCCGCGAGCACGCTGCGGATCAACACCTGCAGTCCGGCGATGTGATACGTGGGCAGGACCAGCAGCCAGGTGCCGGTGCCGCCGAGTCGGTCGTGGGTCGCCGACGCGCTGGCGACCAGTGCGCGGGCCGACAACATCGCGCCCTTCGGGGTGCCGGTGGTGCCCGAGGTGGCCACCACCACCGCGACGTCGGCATCGATCTCCCGGCCGACTCCCAGCGCTTCGGTCAGCAACTCGCACTGGCGCAGATCGTCACCGGGCATCGGGGCCAGCGGGGCGCCGAGGCCGTCGAGCATGCCCTCGACGACGGTTGACATCGACTGGGCCGACGGACCAGCGGGGACGACGAGTGCGCGCAGGGTGGCTATTCGCCCGCCTCCGCGTCGCGGGGATCGTCCAGCGGCCAACCGAAGTCGTCGAGGTGATCGCGGACCCGTTCGACGTCTTCGGCCGTCGGGAGCTCGTCGGTGATCCGCATGATGGCCGCCCCGATGTCGAAGTCGTCGAAAACGGGACGCCCGGCGAGTTCCAGCGCGACCGTCCTGACCTCGTCGGCGGTGAGCTTGCGGGACAGCAACGCCAGTAGCGGCAGATAGTCGTTCTGCGGAACTCCGTCCGGGTAGCCGGCGCGCAGCCACGTCACGATGGAGCTGAGGAATCGGTTCACCAGCTTGGCTCCTCGGATCAATCACTGCGCGTCTGTCAGGAATGTTAGTGCGCCCCCGGACGGATGCGCTGGACACAACATCGGCGGCGCTGGCGAACGCGCGCGGGACGGAATGTGAACAATTGGTGAACACGTCTCGCGACTGAAAAAACTGCCAGGTGGCACCGCTACTTGGTGACCAATGCCGTTAGGCAAATTCGAGCGCGTGGCCCCAGAATTAGCGCCATGAGCGCAGAGCTGATCATCCTGGTGCTGTTGATTGCCACGGCGCTGGCATTCGACTTCACGAATGGGTTCCACGACACCGGAAACGCCATGGCGACATCGATCGCTACCGGCGCTCTCAAGCCCAAGGTGGCCGTCCTGTTGGCGGGTGTCCTGAACCTCGTCGGCGCGTTCCTGTCCGTCGAGGTCGCCGTCACCGTCACGACCTCCGTGCTTAAGGTCCAGGACAGCAAGACCGGCCACCTGCTGCCGGGTATCGATGCCACTCTGGGCCTCGAGATCATCTTCGCCGGCCTGATCGGCGGCATTCTGTGGAACCTGCTGACCTGGCTGTTCGGTATCCCGTCCAGTTCGTCGCACGCCCTGTTCGGCGGCCTGATCGGTGCCGGCCTGGCCGCCATCGGGCTGAACGGGATCAACTGGACGGGTGTCACCCAGAAGGTGCTGATCCCGGCGCTGGCCGCCCCGCTGATCGCCGGCATCATCGCCGCCTGCGGCACCTGGCTGGTGTACCGGATCACCCGCAACGTCGAGAAGAAACACCGCGAGAGCGGATTCCGTTGGGGCCAGGTCGCGACGGCCTCGCTGGTGGCGCTGTCGCACGGCACCAACGACGCGCAGAAGACCATGGGCGTGATCGCCCTCGCGCTCATCACCACCGGACACCTCACCGGTGATGTCAAGGCCAACGGTCTGCCGCTGTGGATCATCGCCAGCTGCGCACTGGCCATCGGCCTCGGAACCTACCTGGGCGGCTGGCGGGTCATCCGGACCCTGGGCAAGGGTCTCGTCGAGATCGAATCGCCCCAGGGCCTGGCCGCCGAGGCATCGTCGGCCGCGATCATCCTGTCGTCCAGCGCCGCCGGCATGGCGCTGTCCACCACCCACGTCGCCACCGGGTCGATCCTGGGCAGTGGTGTCGGCAAGCCCGGCGCCGAGGTGCGCTGGGCGGTGGCCGGCCGCATGGCGGTCGCCTGGCTCGTGACGCTGCCGGCCGCGGCGCTGATGGGCGCGTTGAGCTTCTGGCTGGCGCACGGGGTGGCCGCGGTGACCTCGGATCTGATCGGCAGCCTGCTGATCTTCGCGATCCTGGTCGGGCTGTCGTTCTTCATCTGGTGGCGCGCCCAGCAGCAGAAGGTCGACCACACCAACGTCAACGCCGATTGGGACGCCACGACCAATTCCGTGGTGCCCGCCGAGGTCCGGTCGGCCACCCAGGCCCCGGCCGGCGACAAAACCACGATCGCCTGATCCGCCCTCAGAACACTTGGAACGTAAGGACTGATCCGATGAAATACCTGGAGAGCATTTTCCATGTGCTGGTGGTGGGACTGATCCTCGGTGCCGGCCTGCCCGCGCTGTTCGCTACTGGACTGCTGGCCTTCTCGGAGGGCTCCGGGGTGCCCGAGGCCGACGGTACGGTGCCCCGCCAGAACCCGGCGCTCAAGTTCGTGGGCCTTGTGCTGTTCGCGTTCGTCGCCCTGGTCATCCTGGCCGCGATCCTGTGGATCACCCGGGGAACCATCGTCCACCACTTCCATGTGGACCCCTTCCCGTTCCTGCCGAAGAAGTGATCTGACACATGCCTGAGACATCCAAGGTGTTCGAGAACGTTCTCAACTGGCTGCGCGCGGGCTATCCGCAGGGCGTACCGCCCACGGACTACTACCCGGTGCTGGCCCTGTTGACCCGGACGCTGTCCGAGGACGAGGTCGTGCAGGCCGCGCGGACGGTGCTGCTGCAGGGCGACGAACCGGTGACGGTCGACCAGATCCAGGACGCCATTCGCCAGGTTGCCGAGAAGGAACCGACCGACGAGGAGATGCGGCAGGTTGCCGCCCGGTTGGCATCGGTCGGCTGGCCGTTGGCCGGCCCGCTGGAAGTGGCGCCGGCGCGGGCTTGACGGGCGCTACCTGACGTCGCGGCGCAGCGGGTGATCGTCGGGAACCTGCACGAAGATGAGCGTGACACCGTCGGGATCGGCGACATGCATCTCGTCGAGACCCCACGGTTCGCGCTGCGCGGCACGCTCGACGACCACGCCGCGAGCCTCCAGCTCGGCCTGGGCGGCGTGAATGTCCCGGACCTGTAGCCACAATGCCCCGGGGAACGGCGGCGAGCCCGCTGGCGGTGCGCCGTGCCCGGCGAGTTCGACCAGCGACTGGCCCGCATAGAACACGGTGCCGCCCGGGTATTCGCGGGCGATGGCCAGACGTAGGCCGTCCCGGTAGAAGAGCAGTGAACGCTGGTAGTCCACCGGCCGCAGCAGCACCCGGCTGGCCAGGATTTCCATGGCTTCCAGTGTTTCCCGCGGGCGCGTGCGTCGGTCCGCCGACACGCCGGGATGGTCAGCCCGGTTGAAAGCGCTGCCGTTTCATCAGCCCGTTGACCACTGCCGGGGCCACCGCATCGATGGCGCGTGAGGTCACCGCGACCCGCGGCGCGATCCGGATGGGCCGGTCCCGGGCCGCGGTGATCATCCAGTCGGCGGCCTCGTCGGAGCTCAGGGCCGGCAGCCCGTCGTAGGCGCGGGTGGGCGCGATCATCGGGGTGGCGACCAGGGGGTAGTACAGCGTCGTCGAATGCACTCCCTTCGGCGCCCACTCGGTTTCGATCACCCTGCTGACGGCGGCCAGGGCCGCCTTGGACGCGTTGTACACCGCGAACAGTTGCGCGGCCTCGTTCATCACGCCCCAGGTGGCGACGTTGATGATGTGGCCGTCGCCGCGCTCGATCATCGCCGGAGCGAACCCGCGGATCAGCCGGAGCGGTGACAAGTAGTTCAGCGTCATCGTGCGCTCGACGTCGTGCCAGCGATCCAGTGACTCGGCCAGCGGCCGGCGGATGGACCGCCCGGCGTTGTTGATCAGAATGTCAACGGGGCCAACACTTTTCACCAATTCATCGATCGCGTCCAGGTCGGACAGATCGGCGGTGACGGCCTCCGCGTCACCGCCGCGGTCGGTGATCCGGGCGGCCAGTGCGCCGAGAAGCTCTTGGCGGCGGGCGACCACGACCACGCTGGCCCCCGCGTCGGCGAACTTCTCGGCCGCGGCCTCCCCGATCCCCGACGAAGCCCCGGTCAACAGCACCCGTTTGCCGCGCAGGTCGACGCGTTTCGCACCGGGCAGCCGCGGCAGGCCGGTGGGCGGCCGCATCCCGGCCATGACGAATGGCTGGAGGATCTTTCGACGCAGGCTCACGACGGGGAGTCTAGGAATGCTCAGAAGTAGCGGGGGAACGGGCTCCAGTCCGGGTCGCGTTTCTCCAGGAAAGCGTCGCGCCCTTCCACCGCTTCGTCGGTCATGTACGCCAGCCGCGTAGCCTCGCCGGCGAACAGTTGCTGGCCCACCAGGCCGTCGTCGAGCAGATTGAACGCGTACTTCAACATTCGTTGCGCCTGAGGCGATTTGCCGTTGATCTTGGCCGCCCACTCCAGTGCGACCTTCTCCAGATCGGCGTGATCGACCACCGCGTTGACCGCGCCCATGTGGTGCATCTGCTCGGCGGTGTACGCCTCGCCGAGGAAGAAGATCTCCCGGGCGAACTTCTGACCGACCTGCCGGGCCAGGTACGCACTGCCGTAACCGCCGTCGAAACTGCCGACGTCGGCGTCGGTCTGCTTGAACCGGGCGTGTTCACGGGAGGCCAGGGTTAGATCGCACACCACGTGCAGGCTGTGCCCGCCGCCGGCCGCCCACCCGTTGACCAGACAGATCACCGGCTTGGGCATGAACCGGATCAACCGCTGGACCTCGAGAATGTGCAGCCGGCCGGCCCGTGCGGGATCGACCGTCTCGGCCGTTTCCCCCTCGGCGTACTGGTAGCCGCTGCGGCCGCGGATGCGCTGATCCCCGCCCGAGCAGAACGCCCAGCCGCCGTCCTTGGGGGACGGGCCGTTGCCGGTCAGCAGCACCACCCCGACGTCCGGGGACATCCGGGCGTGGTCGAGCGCGCGGTACAACTCGTCGACGGTGTGCGGCCGGAATGCGTTGCGCACCTCGGGCCGGTCGAACGCGACCCGTACCGTCGGCAACGCCGTGCCGTCGACCACATGACGGTGGTAGGTGATGTCGGTCAGGTCGGCGAAGCCGCGCACCGGCTGCCACACCGCGGGGTCGAACGGGTTCTCATTCACCGGCCAACGGTAGCCCGCCGTCGGTCGGCTCAGATGTCCAGTCCGTACTCGCGCAGGCCGCGCAGCAGTCCGTCGGGGCGCTCCCACGTCGGCAGTGGGTCGACCAGGACGAAACCGCAGCCTAGCTCCCGGGCTGCGCCGTCGGCCTCCTCGCTGTCGCCGACCATCACCGTGTCGGCCGCGTCCACCCCGAGGCGGTTCAGCGCGATCTCGAAGATCTCATGATTCGGCTTGACCACACCGACCTCGAAGGACAGCACATAGTCGTCGGCGTGCGTACCTGCCGTCGCGAACGCCGCGCGCACGTCGAAGGGAATGTTGGACACCACGCACGTGCGGATCCTGCGCCCGGACAACCGGTGCAGGACGTCGACGGTGTCGGGGTAGGGCGTCCAGGACGCCGGGTCGATCACCCGCCGGTACAGCACCTCGGCATGTTCGTCGGCCAGACCGGACTCCCGCAGCACGTGCAGGTAGGCCTCCCGGTGCAGGTGCGGTTGCAGATCGCGGTTCACCCAGGCGTGGTACTCCTCGGGGCCCATGTCGACCGGCCGTCCGGTGGGTGCGGTCAGCCGCCGCATCAGCTCGACCTGCACATGACCGTCGACCAACTTGTCGTCGACCACCAGGCCGTCGAACCAGCTGTCGTCCTCTTCCAACCGGAACAGCGTGCCGGAGTAGTCGAACAGTGCCGCGCGAATCGTCACGCTGCCATGGTGCCAGCCGGCGTCAGGGGTCACCCAGGATCCGGCCGAGCATGGCGATGCTGGGCCGCGGCTGCGTCAGCCGACGGCCCGCGCGGCGCCTTCCCAGAACCGCGCCCGCACCGCTTTCTTGTCCGGCTTGCCCAACCCCGTCAAGGGCAGTGCATCGACCACCACCACCTGCTTGGGTACCTGCACCGAACCCTTGCGGTCCTTGACGCTGGCCTGGATCTGCTCGGTCATGGTGGCCACGCCAGCCTCGGAGGCATCGGCGTCCGGTCGCAGCACCACCACGGCGGTGACGGTCTCGCCCCACTTCTCATCCGGGGCGCCGACGACACACACCTGGGCGACCGAAGGGTGTTCGGCCACAACGTCTTCCACCTCACGTGGATACACATTGAAGCCGCCGGTGACGATGACGTCCTTGACGCGGTCCACGATGAACCAGTAGCCGTCCTCGTCCTCGCGGGCCATGTCGCCGGTGCGCAGCCAGCCGTTCCGGTAGGTCTTGGCGGTCTCCTCCGGCAGCTTCCAGTACCCGCCGGACAGCAGGGGGCCGGACACGCACACCTCGCCCACCTCGCCCCGGGGCACCGGGTTGTCGTCGGCGTCCAGCAGCGCGCAGCGGGCGAACAGCGTCGGCCGTCCGCACGACGACAGGCGCTTGGCGTCGTGGTCCTTCTTGCCCAGGTACGAGATCGCCATCGGTGCCTCGGACTGCCCGTAGTTCTGCGCGAAGATGTGCCCGAAGCGGTCGATCGCCTCAGCCAGCCGAACCGGGTTGATCGCCGAGGCGCCGTAGTACACGGTCTCCAGCGACGAAAGGTCGCGGGTGTGCGAATCCGGATGGTCCATCAACGCATAGAGCATCGCCGGCACCACGAACGTTGCGGTGATCTTGTGCTCCTCGATGTACCGCAATGCCTCGGCCGGGTCGAACTTGGCCATCACGTGCAGTTCGCCGCCCTTGATCGCCGTCGGCAGGAAGTACGCGGCGCCCGCATGCGAGAGCGGGGTGAGCATCAGGAACCGGGGGTTCTCCGGCCACTCCCACTCGGCCAGCTGGATGGTGGTCATGGTGGTGGTGGCCTGCGTCGTCATCATGACGCCCTTGGGCTTGCCGGTGGTGCCGCCGGTGTAGGACAGCCCGTTCACGTAGTCGGGTGCCAGATTGGCGGCGGTCAGTGGCTTGGGCTCGTACTTGGCGGCCTCGGCGGTCAGGTCCACCACGGAGAAGCCGCCCGATTCCGCGGCAGCGGACAACTCGGCGGGAACCGGTCCGATGGTCAGGACCTGCTCGAGCGCGTCCACCTTGCCCACCAGGCCGATCGCGCGCTCGACGAACATCGGGTTGGGATCGATGATCAGCGACGTCGCGCCGGAGTCGGCCAGCACGTAGGCGTGGTCGTCCAGGGAGCCCAGCGGGTGCAGCGCCAGGCGGCGGTAGCCCTGGGTCTGGCCGGCGCTGGTGATCATCAGCACCTCGGGCCGATTCAGCGACAGGAACCCCGCGACCGCACCCGATCCCGCGCCCAGCGCATCGAAGGCCTGGATGTACTGGCTGACGCGGTCGGCCAGTTGGCCGCCGGTCAGCGTGGTGTCGCCCAGGTGCAACACCGGCTTGTCGCGGTGCCGTTTGAGCGCGCCGATGAGCAGGTGGCCGGAATGGACGGGGTGGCGTAGCAGGTCGTCACTCATAGGCGTCACACTAGAACGTGTTCCAGTTTTAGTACACCGCCGATCGGCCTACCATCGGCTCTCATGCCCGAACTCGAGGATCTGCTGGGGCGCGCGCACGTGGTGACGCTGCCGATGCGGGTCCGGTTCCGCGGGGTCACCGAGCGCGAGGCGGTGCTGATCGACGGGCCCACCGGCTGGGGCGAGTTCGGCGCCTTCCTCGAGTACGGGACTGTCGAGGCTTCGCATTGGTTGGCATCGGCGATCGAATCTGCTTACGGCACAGCACCATTGGTGCATCGCGACCGGATCGAGATCAACGCCACCGTGCCCGCGGTGCCGGCCGCGCAGGTGCCCGAGGTGCTGGCCCGGTTCTCCGGGGCGCGCACCGTCAAGGTGAAGGTCGCCGAACCGGGACAGACCCTGGTCGACGACGTCGCCCGCGTGAACGCGGCCCGTGCGGAGGGTCGCATCCGCGTCGACGCCAACGGTGGCTGGAATATGGACGAGGCGGAGCACGCCATCCACGCCTTCGCTGAGTTCGACCTGGAGTACGTCGAGCAGCCGTGCGCGACGGTCGACGAGCTGGCCGAACTGCGCCGCCGCGTCGACATCCCGGTGGCGGCCGACGAATCCATCCGCAAGGCCGACGACCCGCTGCGGGTGGTGCGCGCCGGGGCCGCCGACGTCGCGGTGCTCAAGGTTGCTCCGCTGGGCGGCGTCTCCGCGCTGCTGGCCATCGCGGCGAAGATCGACGCCCCGGTGGTGGTGTCGAGCGCGCTGGACACCGCGGTCGGAATCGGTGTCGGGCTGATGGCCGCCGCCGCCCTGCCCGAGTTGCGGCATGCCTGCGGGCTGGGAACCGGCAGCCTGTTCGTCGAGGATGTGGCCGAGCCGTTGGTCGCCGAAGACGGTTATCTGCCGGTGGGGCCGGTGACGCCCGATCCGGCTCGCCTCGCCGGCCTGCAGGCCCGCGGGCCGCGTCGCGACTGGTGGCTGCGCCGGATTGCGGACTGCTTCCCGATGCTGGGGCCAGAAGTGGTCACACCGTCGAACTAGGGGTCGTTCGGGCGTCAACAGATGATGACGCCGCGCGACGAAACAGCTCGGTCCCGGGCAGTTCGGTGCCGAACCACCGACCCGAATCACCCATGTCCTGATCTGTGGGATCCACGTCGTGGACGCCACGGCCGTCGCGGTCCACGATTGAGGACATGAGACGGTCGGTCGTGGTCCTCGCCTATCCAGGCGTGCAGTCCCTCGACATCGTCGGCCCATTCGACGTCTTCGCCGGCGCTGCCCAGCTGCTGGGCCCCGATCAGGGGTACGACATCAGCCTCGTCTCGGTCGAAGGCGCACCCGTGCGGGCCGGTACGGGCCTGGAATTCGTCACCCATCCGCTGCCCGATCCGCGGACCCCGACCGACACCGTCGTGCTGCCCGGCGGGTTCAGCGTCGAGACCGCCTCCGACGACGAGCGCCTCACCGACTGGGTCACTGCCGTCGCGGAAAACTCACGACGCGTGGTCAGTGTGTGTACGGGCGCCTTCCTGGCCGCGCGGATCGGGCTGCTCGACGGGTGCCGCGCCACCACCCACTGGGCCTTCGCCGCCGAGCTGGGCACCCGCTTCCCGGCGGTCGATGTCGACCCGGAGCCGATCTTCGTGCGCAGCTCGGCGAAGGTGTGGACCGCGGCGGGCGTCACGGCCGGCATCGACCTGGCGCTCGCGCTGGTCGAGGAGGACCACGGCACCGAGCTGGCGCAGACGGTGGCGCGCTGGCTCGTGTTGTACCTGCGGCGCCCGGGCGGACAGACCCAGTTCGCCGCCCCGGTGTGGATGCCGCGGGCGCGCCGCCGCCCGATCCGGGACGTGCAGGAAGCCATCGAGGCCGAACCCGGTGCCGACCACACGGTGACGGAACTCGCCGGCCGTGCCGCGATGAGTCCCCGGCACTTCACTCGGGTGTTCACCGAGCAGATCGGCGAACCGCCCGCCGCCTATGTCGAGCGGATCCGCATCGACGCGGCCCGCCGTCAGCTCGAAGAATCCGCCGACACCGTGAGCGTCATCGCGGCGCGCTGCGGGTTCGGCAGCGCAGAAACCATGCGGCGCAACTTCGTTCGACGCATTGGGATCTCGCCCGACCAGTACCGGCGGACCTTCGCCCACGCCTAGAAAGGACTCACTATGCAGATCGCCATCGTGCTCTACCCCGGATTCACCGCCCTGGACTTCATCGGCCCCTACGAGTCGCTGCGCTGGCTGCCCGACGCTGAGATCCGGTTGGTGTGGCACGAAACCGGGCCCATCGCAGCGGATTCCGGCATCCTGCTGATCGGAGCCACCCACACCTTCACCGAAACACCGTCGCCCGACCTGATTCTGGTACCCGGCGGCTTCTCGACCATGGAGCACGCCCGCGACGAGGTGCTGCTCGACTGGTTGCGCCGGGCGGACGAACACACGTCGTGGACCACATCGGTGTGCTCCGGCTCGATCATCCTGGGTGCGGCAGGTCTGCTCACCGGTAAGCGTGCCACCTCGCACTGGGCGGCCCTGCCCGTGCTCAGGACAATGGGTGTGACACCCGTCGGCGATGAGCGGATCGTGCACGAGGGCAAGGTGGTCACCGCCGCCGGGGTCTCGGCCGGGATCGACCTCGGGCTGTGGCTGGCCGGCCAGATTGCCGGTCCGGACAAGGCCAAGGTGATCCAGCTGGCCATGGAGTACGACCCGCAACCACCGTTCGACTCCGGGCACATGTCCAAGGCATCGGCCGCCACCAAGGCCTCCGCGACGGCGCTGATGGGCAAGGAGATGGCCACCCCGACCCAGCTCAAAGCCGCCACGGCGCTCCTGTGGACCAGCGCCATCGACACCGCCCGCCGCCGCCTCGCCCGCCGTTGACCTACCACGTCCGGTACCGTCTCGCGGGTGATCAACCTCGAATTCGACGATCGCGGGGATGGCGATCCTGTGCTGTTCATCGCGGGTCGCGGGGGTGCCGGCCGGACGTGGCACCTGTTCCAGATCCCGGCGTTCCAGCGGGCCGGTTACCGGTGCATCACCTTCGACAACCGCGGTATCGGCAAGACGGAGAACGCCGAGGGCTTCACGCTGTCGACCATGGTCGGCGACACCGCCTCGATCATCGAGCAGGTGGTCGGCGGCCCGGTTCGCGTGGTCGCGGTGTCGATGGGGTCGTACATCGCCCAGGAGCTGATGCTGGCGCGGCCCGAACTGGTCAGCCAGGCCGTGTTGATGGCCACCCGCGGCCGCCTGGACCGCACCCGGACCTTCTTCCTCGACGCCGAGAACAAGATGACGGCGTCGGGTGTCCGGCCGCCGGTCGAGTACGACGCGAAAATCCGTTTGCTGGAAGGATTTTCACCACGCTCGCTGAACAACGACAAGTTCGTCGGCGACTGGATCGACATGTTCACGATGTGGCCGATCAAGGCCACCCCGGGCCTGCACGCGCAGACCAACGTCGCCCCCACCGACAACCGGCTGACCGCCTACCGCGGCATCACCAAGCCGACGATGGTGGTCGGCTTCGCCGACGACGTGGTGGTGCCGGCCTATCTGGGCGCCGAGGTGGCCCAGGCCATCCCGTACGCGACCTATCTCGAGATCCCGGACACCGGCCACCTCGGATTCATCGAGAAGCCCGATGCCGTCAACGACGCAATCCTGCAATTCTTCGCATCCGAGCGCGTGTGACAGGCTGGACGGGTGAATCCATCGACGGCGCAGGCGCGCATCGTCGTCGACGAACTGATCCGTGGCGGTGTCCGCGACGTGGTGCTGTGCCCGGGGTCGCGTAACGCACCGCTGGCGTTCGCCCTGGCCGATGCCGACCGGGCCGGCCGGATCCGGCTCCACGTCCGCATCGACGAACGCACCGCCGGCTACCTCGCTGTCGGACTCGCCATCGGGGGACGGGACGGCGGCCACCCGGTCTGTATCGCGATGACGTCGGGCACCGCGGTGGCCAACCTCGGTCCGGCCGTGGTGGAGGCCAACTACGCCCGAGTTCCGCTGATCGTGCTGAGCGCCAACCGGCCCTACGAGATGCTGGGCACCGGCGCCAACCAGACGATTGAGCAACTCGGCTACTTCGGCACCCAGGTTCGCGCCACCATCAGTCTCGGTCTTGCCCCGGAATACCCGGGCGCCCCGATGGAGGCCCTCAACGCGCGGTGGCGCTCGGCGACGTGCCGGGTGGTGGTGGCCGCCACCGGTTCCCGAACCGCCAACGCAGGGCCGGTGCAGTTCGACATCCCGCTGCGGGAGCCCCTCGTGCCGGACCGGATCGAGGAGCCGGTCGAGCCGGGTCGGCCGGACGGCGCCCCGTGGACCTACACACCGCCGGTCACCTTCGACCAGCCGCTGGACGTCGACCTGACCCCGGACACCATCGTCATCGCCGGGCATGGCGCCGGAACCCACCCGAACCTGGCGGACCTGCCCACCGTGGCGGAACCGACCGCTCCGGTGCCGGCCAACCCGCTGCATCCGCTGGCGCTGCCGTTGCTGCACCCGCAGCAGGTGCTCATGCTGGGGCGCCCGACGCTGCACCGACCCGTCTCCGCGCTGCTCGCCGACCCGTCGGTGCCGGTCCTGGCGCTGACCACCGGACCCCGCTGGCCCGACGTGTCGGGCAACTCGCTGGCCACCGGCACCCGTGCGGTGACCCGCGGTGCACCTGATGAGGCGTGGCTCCACCGCTGCGCCGAGGTCAACCGGCACGCGCTGGCCGCCGTTCGCGATCAGCTGACGGCGCACCCGCTGACCACCGGGCTGCACGTGGCCGCCGCCGTCGCCGCCGCGGTTCGGCCCGGCGACCAACTGGTCCTCGGGGCGTCCAACCCGGTGCGCGACGTGGCCCTGGCCGGATTCGCCACTCCGGGCGTCACGGTGCGGTCCAACCGCGGCGTCGCCGGGATCGACGGAACCGTGTCGGCGGCCATCGGCGCCGCGCTGTCGCACGACCGCACCGGCGGCCGCACGGTGGCGCTGATCGGTGACCTGACCTTCGTGCACGACGCGTCGGGACTGCTCATCGGCCCGACCGAGCCGGTGCCCGCGCAGTTGACGATCGTGGTGTCCAACGACAACGGCGGCGGGATCTTCGAACTGCTCGAGCAGGGCGATCCACGGTTCTCCGAAGTTTCGTCGCGAATCTTCGGCACACCCCACGACATCGACGTCGGCGGGCTGTGCCGGGCCTACCACATCGAGTACCGGCAGGACGAGCCGTTCAGCGGGGTGCGGGTGGTGGAGGTCAAGGCCGACCGCTCCACGTTGCGCCGGTTGCACGCCGCCATCAAGGCGGCGCTGTAGTGCAGGTCGCCCTGCAGCGGTGGTGGCGGACGCTGATCCACGGACCCAGCGGGGTTGCTCCGAAAACGTTGGCGGGCAGGGTGATCCGGGCGGTGCGGATCGTGGTGCTGGTGCTGGTTGCGGTGATGACGGCATCGGCGGTGCTGCTGGTCGCGGGGTCCTGGCGCAACGATCTGGCCATCGAATCGAACACGGGGGTGGCCGCGGCCGAGGTGCTCAGCGCCGGCCCGCGCCGGTCCACCATCGAATTCGTCACCCCGGACCGGGTGACGTACCGGCCCGAGCTCGGGGTGCTCTACCCGTCGGAACTGGACACCGGTATGCGCATCTACGTCGAGTACGACCGGTCCGATCCCAATCTGGTGCGCGTGCAGGGCCGTAACGCCCGACTGGCGATCATCCCCGCCCTGTCGGTGGCGGTGGTCGGTTGGGCGGTGGCCGCCGCGGCACTGTCCGGGCTGAGTCTGCTGGAGCGACGCTTCGTGCACCGTTCAGACCCCGCGTAGCAGAGCGTCGAGCCAGTCCGGGTCGGAGATGTCGACCACCTCCCGGCCACGCACGTCGTAGACCGTCGGGGTGCCGGGGGAATCCGTGCCGCTCAGCGCGGATGTGTTGTGCTCGTCCATCGCCACCGTGTCCACGGCGGACCGGCCCGCGGCGATCTGCGCGACGACCGCGTCGTTCAGGCCCGCCTGCCGGGCCAGGTCGGCGAAGTCGCCGTCGGTGTAGTGCCGGTGGGCCAGATCCTGGTTTGCCCAAAGGCTTTCGACGAACTTCTGGAATACCGACGCGGAGGTGGTGGGCCCGTTCGCCAGGAACAGGGCGTTGGACACCGTATGTGAGTAGCCGGTGTCGCTGTCGTCGAAGAACGTCAGCAGCCGGTAGGTCATCGCGATCCGGCCGCGCTGGATCTCGGACCTGATGTCCTCGCCGAACGTGGCCTGGAAGTGCGCGCAGTGGTCACACTGCGGTTCGGTGAACAGCTCGAGTTGGACCGGGGCATCGGGGAAGCCGACGACGATGCCGAACCCGTCGGAAGCCAGCGCGACGCCCGGCGGGTGCTGATCCGGCTGGGCCGTCCCCGCCACCACCCGTGCACAGCCCGTCAGTGCGATCATCAGCACCGCGAGCACCGCCCAGTAGCGCATGGGGGAAACCTACCCGGGGCACCGGGTTTTCGTGTCGCGTCCAACTGACCGCAACCTTGCCGACACGCCCCGCTGCCACTCTTGCCGTGTGCGCGTTGCGATCGTCGCCGAGAGTTTCCTGCCGAACGTCAACGGTGTCAGCAATTCGGTGGTCCGGGTCCTCGAGCATCTGCGCCGGACCGGCCATGAGGCGCTGGTCATCGCGCCGGACAACCCGCCCGGGCAGCCGCGCGCCGAGCGGGTTCATGAGGGCGTGCGGGTACACCGGGTGCCGTCGCGGATGTTCCCCAAGGTCACCTCGCTGCCACTGGGGATCCCGTGGCCCCGGATCGGCCGGGTGCTGCGCGGCTTCGGCCCCGACGTCGTGCACCTGGCGTCCCCGGCCCTGCTGGGCTATGGCGGCGTGCGTGCCGCGCGGTACCTCGGGGTGCCGTCGGTGGCGGTGTTCCAGACCGATATCGCCGGGTTCGCCGCCAGTTACGGGGTCAGCGGGGCGGCCCGCGCCTCGTGGGCCTGGCTGCGGCACCTGCACTCACTGGCCGACCGCACGCTGGCGCCGTCCAGCGCGTCCATCGAAGACCTTGTCGCACATCGGATCCCGCGGGTGCACCGGTGGGCCAGGGGAGTGGATGTCACCGGGTTCGCGCCGTCGGCCCGCAGCGCTGCGTTGCGGCGGCAATGGGCGTCGGATGGCCGCCCGATCGTCGGATTCGTCGGCCGACTGGCCCCCGAGAAGCACGTCGAGCGGCTGACGCAGCTTTCGGCTCGCGGGGATCTCCAGGTGGTCGTGGTCGGCGACGGGGTCGACCGGGACAAGCTCCGAACCGCAATGCCGACAGCGGTTTTCACCGGTGCGCTGTACGGCGCCGAGCTGGCCACGGCGTACGCGAGCATGGACGTTTTCGTCCACCCCGGTGAACACGAGACGTTCTGCCAGACCGTCCAGGAGGCGATGGCCTCGGGGCTGCCGGTGGTGGCGCCGGCTGCCGGCGGGCCGATCGACCTGGTGACGCCGATGCAGACCGGAATCCTGCTGGGGGTCAACGAGTTCACCGACCGGCTGCCGACCGCGGTCGATCACCTGATCGCCGAGCGGGCCCGATATTCGGTGGCCGCCCGGCGCAGCGTGCTGGACCGCACCTGGCCGGCGATCTGCGACGAACTGCTGGGCCACTACGAGGCCGTGACGGGCCCGCGCCGGGGCACGATCCGCAGGGCCCTATAACGACCCGTTCGGGTAGCGTCAACCGGGTGAGCCGCGCGACGCTGGACAAGGACCCGCACGAGGTGGCGTCGATGTTCGACGCCGTTGCCAAGCGTTACGACATCACCAACACGGTGCTCTCGGCCGGACAGGACCGGTATTGGCGGCGGGCCACCCGGTCGGCCCTGGGGATCGGTCCGGGGGACAAGGTGCTTGATCTGGCGGCCGGCACCGCGGTGTCGACGGTCGAACTGGCCAAGTCGGGCGCGTGGTGCGTGGCCTGCGACTTCTCGGTCGGCATGCTCAGGGCCGGCGCACACCGTCCGGTCCCCAAGGTGGCCGGCGACGCCACCAAGCTGCCGTTCGACGACGCCGTCTTCGACGCCGTGACCATCAGCTTCGGGCTCCGCAACGTTGTCGACACCGTCGGCGGGCTGCAGGAGATGGCGCGGGTGACCCGGCCCGGCGGGCGGCTCGTGGTCTGCGAGTTCTCCACGCCGACGGTGCCGGTGTTCTCGATGGTCTACAAGGAGTACCTGATGCGGGCGCTGCCGGCGCTGGCCCGCGTGGTGTCCAGCGATCCGGAGTCCTACGAGTACCTGGCCGAGTCCATCCGGGCGTGGCCGGATCAGGCCGCGCTGGCCGGACTCATGGGCCGCGCCGGCTGGTCGCAGGTACGGTGGCGCAATCTGACCGGCGGGATCGTCGCGCTGCACGCCGCGGTCAAAGTGTGAGCAGACCAGATCAATGAATTCGGCCAGGTCCGGTTGGTGCCTGGTCGGGCCGTCGCTGACGGCGTTCAGGTTCTCGGCGATGGCGCCGAGGTGTCGCCGTGTTGTGTAACCACCGAGTTGAACTGGTCCAGAACGGTTTTCAGGTCGTTGACGGAGCCGGTGATGTCCAAGTTCTGATCGGCCCAGGCAGCGTCGAGCGCCCCCAGGTCGTCGGTCAGCTGGGTCAGTGACACCTGGCGGTCAGGTTGGTGACGATCCTGCCCGAGTTCGGCCCGCGACCTCTTCGCGAATCTTGCGTGAGCCCAGGTCCGTACAGATCGCCGCCCCGGCGACGCCCGCCATCATCAGTGCGCACACGAGCGCGGCGGCCTGCCCGACGATGATGAACGCCACGACGGCGCCGGAGTAACCGTCGGCGCCGATCCGGCCCGCCAGCTCGCCCACCGGCACCGCGATGAAGACGCCGATGGGCATCATCAGTAGCGGCGACGGTCCGGTGCAGACCCGGCCGATGAACAGGGTCTGGGTGACCACCGCATAGAGCGACAGACGCCGGGTCAGCGTCGCGGCGGCGGTGCTCGCCAACGCCTGGACCGAGAATCCCGGGATGTAGCCGGCTTGGACCATCAGGTGCCGCAGCGGCCCCCGGGAAGCCGGAAGTTCATCCGTCATGTGTTCGTTCCTTCGACTGCGCCGGGGCTGTGCCACGCTGCAGTCGCCCCCGGCTCGGTCTGGAGCATGTCACAGCGGTCGGCTCCGTCGCAAGCATTAAGTTAATACTTATTCTCAATATCACCGTGTCGATGAACCTGGGTCAGGGTCGCAGAAAAATCGAAAAAGATGTTGTTGTGCAGTCAGATACGAGCAAAAAGTGTGGTGAATTGAGGAGTTGTCGATGATGGATGATTCTGAAAATGGTGTCAACGGTGTCGGGCGGGTGGCCGCGGATCACCGATGTGCGGTGCCGATCCGGCAGGCTACTTCTCGCCGGGTCGGATGTGCGCGTAACAACACCGCTCGCCGAACCCGGAGGTTGCGTTACGGTGTCGGATATGCCCCGGGATGACCGTTCGCCGGCGGGTGCGGTGAAGCGTCGCCCGAAGGACCGCAAGGCGCAAATTGCGCGTGCGTCGGCAAACGCCTTCAGCGCGATGGGATATCACGCGGTCAGCATGGAGGACATCGCTCGCGCCGTGGGTATCTCGGCGGCCGCGCTGTACCGGCACTCGTCGAGCAAGTACGAGTTGTTCCGCGATGCGGTGCTCTCGCTGGGTCAGCAGTTGGTGGACTGCACCGCCTTCGCCGACGACGCCGACGGGGCCGTCCTGGAACCGGCCGCGCTGCTCGACGAGCTGGTGGCCGCACTGATCGACACCGCGATCGCCAACCGCACCTCCGGCGGCCTGTACCGCTGGGAGGGCCGGTATCTGCACGGCGACGACCAGGCCACGCTGATGGCCCAGGTCACGCTGGTCAACCGTCGGCTGCAGAAGCCGCTGTCGCAGCTCCGGCCGGGTTTGACCTCGCAGGATCGCTGGACACTGTCGGCAGCCACCCTGTCGGTCATCGGCAGCATCGCAGACCATCGGGCCCGGATGTCCACCTCCGAGATCCGTTCGGTGTTGCGGGACTTGGCATTTGCGATCCTGAGCGCCGAATTGCCCGGCGGTGTCGCGGCCCCGGCGGCAGTCGACGACGTCCACCCCTTGCCCGACGTGGGACGGTACGAGGCACTGCTGCGGGCGTCCATGACGTTGTTCAACGAACGTGGCTACCGGGAGACCAGTATGGAGGACATTGCCGCCGTGGTGGGCATGCCCGCCTCGGGTATCTACCGGTACTTCGGCGGCAAGGCCGACATCCTGGCGGCGGCGTTCCACCGCGCCGCCGACCGGGTCTCCGGCGATGTTGCCGAAATCGTTGCCGCAGAACCGGACCCGGAACAGGCGATCATCGGTCTGATCGCGGCGTACGTGACGCGATCGTTCGACGATCCGGCACTGGCCTATGTGTACTACACGGAACGGGCGAACCTGCCCACGGCCGATCAGGCGATCCTGCGCAACATCCAGCGGTCCACCGTGGCGGCCTGGGTCCGGCTGCTGGTGGCGGCCCGTCCGGAACTGACCGCGACGCAGGCCCGGTTCGCGGTACATGCCGCCCTGGCACTGGTGGTCGATATCGGCCGGCTGGTCCAGTACGACAACACCGAGGAATCGCGCGCCTGTGTGCGGCGCATGATGGAGGCCACGGTCCTGGGCCAGCGTGCGGCGGTGCCGCTCAGCTGAACGGCTCGAG